>NZ_JAWRWU010000003.1:0-530614 GCF_046535395.1 Cupriavidus sp. SIMBA_020
AGGTCATCGCCAGGCTCTTATACCCAAAACCCCCAGCCCCAAAAGGCTGGGGGTTTTGCTTTTGCGGCGCCAGATTGGCATTTTCGTGACGAAAACGCTTATGATCTGCGTGCCATGCCCTCTGACAAAGAAGACCTCGCTTGCGCCGAGGCAACCCCCTGGTATCTCTACCTGCTCGAATGCGAAGGCAATTCGATCTACACGGGGATTACCACCGACGTCCAGCGCCGCTATGCCCAGCACCTTGCCGGTATTGGTGCCAAATACACGCGGTCCCGCAAACCCAGGCGCCTGCTTGGATGGCTTCGCTACGACAACAAATCGGAAGCGTTGAAGGCCGAGCTGGCCACCAAGCGCATGTCGGCCGTGCAAAAGCGCGCGTTTTGTGCGGTGCTCGAAACGGAAGACAAAGCATAAAAGCAAAAACGCCGGCAAATTTGCCGGCGTTTTTGTTTGTGATCGCAGCAGTAGCCAAATTTAGACCACCGTCAGCGTCACCTCGATGTTGCCGCGCGTGGCGTTCGAATAGGGGCAGACCTGGTGAGCCGCTTCCACCAGCTTCTGGGCTGCTTCTTTATCCATGCCCGGCAGCGAGATCTTCAGATCGGCCTGGATACCAAAGCCCTGCGGAATCTGGCCGATGCCGACGGCGCCTTCGATCTTGGCGTCCGGCGAGACCGTGATCTTCTGCTGGCTGGCCACGAAACGGATCGCACCCAGGAAACATGCCGAATAGCCAGCCGCGAACAGCTGCTCGGGATTCAGGCCATCCCCTTTGCCGCCCATTTCCTTGGGTACGGCCAGCTTCACGTCCAGTTGATTATCGGACGTCACGGCGCGGCCATCGCGGCCACCGGTTGCGGATGCGTGGGCGGTGTACAGGACTTTCTCGAGTTTCATTTGCATTCTCCTAGCGATGCCCGCTCGGGGGCGTTTCAAAATCATGCCGAAATCGGCAAATCAATCCTCGGACCGTGCATTGTCCAGCGTGGTCCGCATCTCATGCAGGCGCGCCGTCAATGTCTGGATCTCTTCGATCGAGCACTGCGTCGCGCACAACATCTTTTCCGGGATACCTTCCGCCGATGCGCGCAGGCGCCGGCCGGCATCCGTCAGGCTGACCAGCACGCGTCGCTCATCCTCTTCATCGCGTGCCCGTGTCACCAACCCGGCAACCTCGAGCCGCTTGAGCAGCGGGGTCAGTGTCCCGGAGTCCAGCGTCAGCCGTTCCCCCAGTGCCGATACCGTCAGCTTGTCCGTCTCCCATAACACCAGCATGACCAGATACTGCGGATAAGTGAGTCCAAGCTCACCCAGAATTGGCTTGTAGATCTTGGTCATTGCCAGCGACGTGGAGTACAGCGCGAAGCAGAGCTGTTGATCCAGCCGAAGCCAGTCATCGGTAGCGGAAGAGTTCGTTGCGTCAGCCATGGCTCTATCTTATACACAATTAAATTGTGTGCAAGATAAATTTTCTATCGTGACTATTGAGGATAGGTGACGCGGGCGAGATAGGTCGGAACTTTAAGTCTGGTTTAAGGATGGCTGCTTAGGATGCTTCCATCGCGCCGCAACTCCTGCGTCCGCGCAAGAAGCCAAACCAGAGAGGAAAGACCATGATTCGCCAGACTTTTGCCCGCTCCGCCGTCGGTGTCGCCGCGCTCGTTGCGCTGGCCGGCGGTTATGCCTATCTCCAGAAGGATGCCATCACCCCCGGCTACGCCGCGCCGACGCCCGTCACGACTTCGGCCTCCGGCGCGCCCGTCGCCGTCGCCACGCCGGCCGACTTCTCGGGCATCGTCGACCAGTACGGCCCCGCCGTGGTGAACATCAGCGTCACCGCGCGCGCCCAACGGACCTCTGCGCAGGCGCCGCAGGGTATCGATCCCGACGATCCGCTGTTCCAGTTCTTCAAGCGCTTCGGCCCGCAGTTCCAGGGTCCGCAGAGCAGCCAGCCGCAATTGGTGCGCGGACTGGGCTCCGGCTTCATCGTCAGTTCCGATGGGCTGATTCTCACCAATGCTCACGTGGTAGACAACGCCACGGAAGTCACCGTCAAACTGACCGATCGTCGCGAATTCAAGGCCAAGGTGCTCGGCGCAGATCCGCAGACCGACATCGCCGTGATTCGCATCGATGCGAAGAACCTGCCCACGGTGCGACTTGGCGATCCGTCGAAGATCCGCGTCGGCGAGCCCGTGCTGGCCATCGGCTCGCCCTATGGTTTCGAGAACACGGTCACTGCCGGCATCGTCAGCGCCAAGTCCCGCTCGCTGCCAGATGACACCTATGTGCCGTTCATCCAGACCGATGTGGCGGTGAATCCCGGTAACTCCGGCGGCCCGCTGTTCAACCAACGGGGCGAAGTGATCGGCATCAACTCGCAGATCTATAGCCAGACCGGTGGCTACCAGGGGCTGTCGTTCGCGATTCCGATCAACGTGGCGACGAAGGTGCAGGAGCAACTGGTGGCGCATGGCAAGGTCACGCGCGGCCGCCTCGGCATCTCGGTGCAGGAGGTCAACCAGGCGCTGGCGCAGTCCTTCAACCTGCCCAAGCCGGCCGGCGCGCTGGTCAATTCGATCGAGCCGGACAGCCCCGCCGCCCGCTCCGGCCTGAAGCCGGGTGACGTGATCGTGCAGTTGGGCGACGATGTCATTGACCATTCGGGCGATCTGCCGGAGCACGTCGCCGACATGAAGCCCGGCACGCAGACCCAGCTCAAGGTTATCCGCAAGGGCGAGCCGCTGACGCTGACCGTCAAGGTGGGCACGGCCCAGGAAGGTGCCGTGGCGCAGAAGGCGAATGGTGGCGAAACCGGCGGCAAGCTCGGCCTCGCGGTGCGCCCGCTTACGCCGGCTGAGAAGCGGGACAGCGGCATCGATGGCGGGTTGGTGGTGGAAGACGTGGCCGGTCCGGCCGCGCGCGTGGGCATTCAGCCGGGCGATGTCATCCTGTCGCTGAACGGCACGCCGATCAGTTCGGCGGAGCAGTTGCGGGCGCTTGTGTCGAAGTCCGGCAAGCAGGTTGCGCTGCTCGTGCAACGTGACGATGCCCGGATTTTCATCCCCCTGGACCTCGGTTAACGGGGTCCGGAAAACCGGGTTTACGGTGCCCGGTTTACGTATACAGGCCGTATACCGTAAACCGGTATACGGCCCGCAAACCCTTGCCAGAGGCCGAATTCAGGGCGATAAAACATCCCAAAAACGTGTTTGAGCAGGTATGATCTCGACTGCGATGCATGAAGCGAGTGGCGGCCATGGCCACCACGTCTGGTTCTTGCTGAATCGACAGAACAAGGAAGTCTATGCAGTTGGATTTCACCCGCGCCCCCATCTCGCCGGGTACCGACCGAACGCGGCGCCTGACGCCTGCCACCACCAAGCCGACGACCCCGCGTCGCCGCAAAAAGGAAGCCGCTCCGCACTGGGAGCGCGGCTACCGTTCTCATTTCTACCGCAACGAACGTGGCGACAAGCTCGGCGAGGTCCATCTCTCCGATCGCGGCGAACTCCCCGTGGTCTACCGCTGGGCGGCCGGCAACTACTCCGGCGCCGAGGGCTCCCTGGCCCATGCGCGTGCCCGCGTGGAAGAAACCATCGGCTTCGGCATGCGCCAGCTGTCGCTGTTCTGACGGGCGGACACCTCTCCCGCCCCTAGTCGTATCCTCACCGCGCCGTCCACAGTCTGGGCGCTAGTCCAGCCGACGCTGCGCGAACATGCCGATGGCCGCCACCAGCGCGAGCACGGCAATCAATCGATAGAGATCCTCGCAGGCAATTAGCCGCGCCTGTTGGTCGACGATCGTCGCCAATTGCGCCAGCGCGCCCGCGTGCGCCTGCCCCGCATCAAAGCCGCGCGCCATCAGCGCCTTCTGTGCCGACTCCATCCACTGCGCCGTCTCGGCGGGGCGTTGCCCGATGGCATGGGTCAGGCTGGTATGCACCGCGAACTGCCGGTTTTGCAGCAGCACCGCCCCCAGCGCTGACGCAAACGAGCCGGCAATCTGCCGCATCAGGTTCTTGCTGCGGTAGCCGTGGGCGAAGTCGTCGTCGTCGGCCAGCGAGCGGAACGTCAGCCCGGCAATCGGGATGATGACCATCACGCCGAACAGCCCCTTGCCCACCAGCCCGGGCAGCAGCGCCACCGGCCCGACATCGGGCGGCATCATCGAAAACCACGTCATCGCGCCCGCCATCAGCAGCAGGCCCGCCACCATGACCGGCTTCTTGTGCTTGAGGTGCCGCGCTACGCGCAGATAGCACCAGATGCCGGCCAGGCTGATCGTGGCGGCCAGCGTATTGAGCCAGCCCGTGGTGGCCAGCGGGAACCGGAGCGCCTGTTCGGCGTAGATCGGGAAGACGTAGCCGCTCAGGTTGCTGATCATGTAGTAGACGAAATACATGGCCAGCCCAGTCAGGTAGACGGGGTGGCGCAGCGCGCGCAGCCGCAGCACCGGCGTGGCGTGGTGCCACTGGTGCCACAGGAAGCCGGCCAGCAGTGCCAGGGCAAGCGCGGCGACCACGGCCACGCGGGCGGGATGCGAGAACAGGTCGAAGCGCGCTTCGGTCAGGGACGCCTGGAGTGCCACGATGGCCACGCCGAACAGCAGCAACGGGCCGAGCGCCGGGCCGCCCACATCGGCGCGCGGCTCGGCATCGGGCAGTAGCAACCAGGCGCCGAGCGTGGCCAGCGCCGCGAACGGCAGCACGCCGTAGAACACATCCTGCCAGACACCGCGCTCGACCAGCTCCGCCGCGAACGCCGGCCCCAGCGCCGACGCGCCGAAGATCCCCAGCATGAAGATGCGTGTGGCGCGCGGCCGGTCAGCCGGGCCGAACATCAGATTCACGAGAATCCGGCAACTGGTGAACAGCGCGCCGCCGCCCACGCCTTGCACGAAGCGGGCGGCCACCATCTGGGTCAAGCCGGTGCTGGTGGCCGCGCCGAGCGTGCCAGCCATGAACAGCAGCAACGACCCCGTGAGGTAGTAGCGATAGCCGAAGCGCTGCGCCAGCCATTGCTGCTTGAGAATCATCAGCATGCTGCCCACGGCATAGGCCGCCTGCACCAGCGCAAAGCTGCGCGGGTCCGCATCGATGCCGCCGACGATATGGCTCGACGCGAACACGAACATGATGTTCTCGAGGAACTCCACGCCAGTGGCCAGTGCGAGCAGCATCATCAGCAACGTCTGGCGCTGGGGGCGGCTCAACAGCCGACTCAACATACCGGGCCAGCGAGGGCCGGCGCGCTCGCCTTGGGGGGCGGGCAGGTTCACGACCGCTGCGCGTCGAGCGCCGCGAGATTCTGGTGCAGCTGCGCGAGGTCGCGTGTGACATCGGCCAGCCGATCCTTGCCCAGCGGCGCCCAGGCCTCGCCATAGGCGGCATGTACGGCGGGCGCGGCGCGATCCAGCAGCGCCCGGCCTTCCGCCGTCAGCGTCAGTTCCAGGCTGCGCCGATCCTGCGTCGAGGTCTTGCGCTGCACGAGCCCGCGCGCCTCCAGGCCGTCGATCAGACGCGTCATCTGGGTGCGCGTGGCGTCGATGGCGACGCCAAGCTCCGACGGCATGGTCGGCTGTCCGCCATCGGCGAGCAGCAGGCTCATGATCAGGTATTGGCCCATGTCCAGCGCGTGCGGAGCCAGCGCGCGCTCGATGTGATGTCGGAGCAATCTGGCGGAGCGCAGCAGGAGGCGGGAGGCGAGCATCAGGTCGTGCGGCGCGTCCGGGTATTCCGCGCAGAACCGGGCAATGCGCTGTTCGAAAGGCATTTGTTACATTCGATATAGTTACAGACGTAACTATATGACCGAGGTGCGGGAATGGCAACCGGCCGATGCGCGTGATGGTTAGCGCACTTGTCGCCGTACGAGTATCAGCGCCTTGCGCATGCGCGCCATCGCCTGCAGCCGGCCCGCAGCATCCGGCGTGCCGTAGCGCAGCGCGATGTAGTCGCGCGTGAACGCCTGCAAGGCGGTGGCGGCGCCTGGCAATGCCTCGGCGGCGCGCAGTGCGAAATCGGCGGGCCCTTCCGATGCCCCGCGCGCGCAACCATGGCGCGCCAGCAGTGCGCAGAAGCGGGCATAGAGCGCCTGGAGTGGATCGAGCCGGCGTTGCCGCAGCCAGAGCGGCAACAGTGCGACAAGACTCAGCGTTGCCAGCCCGCCCGCCAGCAGCGCCGGCAGTTGGCCATCCATGCCAAGTTTCTGCAGCAGCCGGCCCTGCTGCGCGCGGTCATACTGGAGCACCCAGCGCTGCCACGTATAGGTCAGTCCGTCGAGGCCCAGGCGCAGGTCCCGCAGCCATGCCGGCCCGCGCAATGCACGCAGCGCCTCGGCTTCGTCGCCGCTCAGGGCGGCGTCCACGCCTTCTTCCACACGGCTCGGCGCCACGGCGCTGGTCGGGTCCACGCGCACCCATCCGCGCCCGGCGATCCACACCTCGGCCCAGGCGTGAGCATCCGATTGCCGGATGATGTAGTGCCGGCCCAGCGGGTTGTACTCGCCGCCCTGATAGCCCATCACGGCGCGCGCGGGCACGCCGGCGGCGCGCATCAGGAACACGAAGCTGCTGGCGTAGTGCTCGCAGAAGCCACGGCGGGTGTCGAACAGGAAGCTGTCCACCTGCTGCTTGCCCAGCGGCGGCGGGGAGAGCGTGTAGGCGAAGGGCGCACCGGCGAAGAGCCGCAGTGCGGCCTGCACGCGCCGCCAAGGGTCGGGATACTGCGCCATCCAGCTGCCAGCGAGTTCGCGGCTGCGCGGATTGCCTTCCGGCAACGCGAGCGACAGCGCCAGCGTGCGCCGCGACAGTGGTTGTGGCGTGCCCGCCAGCGTTGAGTGGCCCCGGTAGCGCAGCGGCCGGTCCACCGGCGCGCGGGTGAAGAATTCGTCGTCGGCGGAGACGCGGGCGTCGAGGCTGCCGGACACCGCGAGGCCCCGGTCGAGCAGGTACAGCCAAGCCTGCTGGTTCGGCTCCAGCGTGACGTTGTACGCGCGCACACCAGCGGGCAGTGGCGGGTCGTCGCCTTCATCGCGCAGCCCGTTGGCCGGGCGCATGGGCCGCATCGACCCCTCGGCGGGCCGCCACGCCACCCCGTCATAGTTCCAGAGCACCAGCGCGCGCCAGTACAGCGCGCTGGCGGGCAGCGGATCCCCGACGATATCGGCGCGGAACGCCACCTCGGGCGAGCGGATCAGTTCGCCGACGCTGCCGGGTTTCATCGTGTCTGAAATGCCGGTCCGGCCCACGGGCTCGGACTGCGGCAGCCGCCACAGCGGATGGTCGAGTCGCGGAAACAGCACGAACAGGAACAGCGCCCACGGCAGGCCGATCAGCGCCATGCGGCCAAGCAGCGGCCAGATCGCCAGCCGCCCGCGCGCTTCCGGATGATGCAGCAGCAGCCAGTTGCGCAGGATCCATGCGCCAATCGCCATGCTGTAGATCGCCAGCCAGAACGGCTGATCGGCGAGGTAGAGCGTCAGCAGCAGGTAGAACGACAGTTGCGTGACCAGCGTGGCATCGGACAGCGCCCGGGTTTCCAGCAGCTTGAGGATGACGAACGCGCCCAGCAGCGCCACGCAGAGTTCGCGCCCGAGGCTGCCGCCCGACTGCCACACGAGCGCGGCGGCGGTCACCAGTACCAGCACGGCCGATACGCCGAGCATCAGCTTCGATGGCAGCGGTGCGCGCTGGCGCCAGAGCAGCCAGCGCCAGGCCAGCAGCACCAGCAGCAGCAGGCTGACCGACACCGGCAGCGAGCGCGCCTGCGGCGCCAGCACCAGCGCGAGCTGGCCCATCAGCATGCCGTGTTCCTGATGCCCGAGCGGGCGAACTTCGTGCCGCGTCATGACGCGCGCCGCTCCGGCCACACGGCCAGCGCTTCCAGGCAGGCGCGGCGATGGGCGGCACCCTGGGCGGGCGGCAATGCCACGCCGGGCAGGCGCAGGCCGATCTCGATCTCGTCGCCGGCGGCCAGCACCCACGCGCACAGCCGGGACAACCGGGCCTCCGTATCCATGCCCGGTGGCAGCGCGTCCCAGTCGATCCAGCAGCCGGGCAGGCGCGGCGTGGACCCGGTGCGGCTCAGCATCCGGCCCGTGCGGGCGCTGTGCTTCCAGGCGATGCGGTGCAGCGGGTCGCCAGTGCGATAGCGGCGCAACTGGTCGATGCCATCGTCAGACGCAACGGACAGCGTGCCGTCCTCGGCGTCGTCCGGGCGGGCCACTTGCGGCAGCGGCGGGGCGTTCGGCTCGGGCGCCGGATAGACGAAAGCCACCAGCGACAAGTCCGCGTAGCTCCACACGCGGAACAGGCCGAAAGGAAAGCGGCTGGAGAACGTGACGCGTGGCAGCTTCAGGCGCCCGCGCGCGGTGGCCGGCACGCGCAGCGCCAAGGTGCCCCGGCTGTCGCCATCGAGGGTCAGCGTGGCCACCTCGGATTGGGGCGTGCGGGCCTCCAGGCCGATGCGGGCCGCTGGGTCGGCGTTGTCCACGTTCAGCGCAAAGACTGCCACATCGCCCACGAAGGCCGGAGAGGCGGCACCCGTGGACACCGCCAGTTCCAGCAGATTGCGATAGGCCATCCACATGCACGCCATGCCGATGCCGGCGAGCAGGAACGTAAGCGCGAAGCCGAGGCTGATGTTGTAGTTCAGCGAGGTCAGCAGCATCGCCACGAGCAGGACGCCAAAGCCGGCTCCGCTGCGCGTGGGCAGGATATAGAGATGGCGCCGATCGAACGTCACCACGCCATTGACCGGCCCATGCTGGCGGTGCAGCCAGGCGGTCAGCGGACGGTGCGCGGTGGCGGAGGCTTGCCGCATGGCGGGCCGGAAATCAGGGAATGGCGACGTTGGACAGCAGGCGGTCGAGCACCCCGGCGCCCTGGCCCACGCCATGGCCGGACGGCAGCAGGCGGTGCCCTGCCACTGCCGCGAATACGGCCTGCACGTCCTCGGGGACCACCAGTTCGCGCTGTTCCAGCAACGCCCAGGCCCGCGCGCAGGCCAGCAGCGCCAGTCCCGCTCGCGGCGACAGTCCGGCAACGAAGCCCGGTTCCGCACGCGTGGCCTGCACCATCGCCAGCACGTAGTCCACCAGCGCGGGACTCGCGTAGACCTTGGCGGCGGCGGCCTGCAGCGCCATCACCTGCTCGGCGTCCATCACGGCAACCGGACGTTGGTCGGCGGCGCCGCCGAGGTACAGCACGCGTTCGAAGGCCGGATCGGGGTAGCCGAGCGAGATCCGCATCGTGAAGCGGTCGAGTTGCGACTCGGGCAGCGCATGCGTGCCGATCTGCTCGAGCGGGTTTTGCGTGGCGATGACGAAGAACGGCGCGGGCAGCGCATGCGTGGTGCCGTCGTGCGTCACCTGCCGCTCGGCCATGGCCTCCAGCAGCGCGCTCTGGGTTTTCGGCGGGGCGCGGTTGATCTCGTCGGCGAGCACCAGCTGGGCGAAGATCGGGCCGCGATGGAAGCGGAACTCGCTGGCCTCGCGCAGGAAGACCGATACGCCAACCAGATCCGCCGGCAGCAAATCGCTCGTGAATTGCACCCGCTGGTATTGCAGGCCCAGCGTCTGCGCCAGCGCATGCGCGAGCGTGGTCTTGCCCACGCCGGGTACGTCTTCGAGCAGCAGGTGGCCGCCGGCCAGCATGCAGGCCAGGGCAAGGCGCACCTGGCGCGGCTTGCCCAGTAGGATGCGGCCTAGCTGGGTTTGCGCCTCGGCGAGCGAGGCAACGATCCTGGGTCGGGCGGTCACGAGTTGCCTCCGGTGACGTGGCTGCAGGTGCAGAGTGCGGCCATTGTAGCGGCGTAGGGGTCGCATCGGACAGTGGGTTGCCGCACGCATTCGGGGCGACAAATGTCCTGTTGTCTCACGCGAAATGGGCGGTATCGCCCGCCAGCCCGCGCCGGATCTCGCCGCTTCTGGCATCATCGATCTGTTGGCGCCTTGCCACTTTCAGATTGGTCTCATCCCTCCCCGATGACTGCCTCGCAACACCGCGCCTCCGGCGCCCCGGTTTCCCTCGATTTCGACTCCTCCGCGCCCCTGGCCGACCAGGCCGGTCTGGCCAGCCTGGCGCGTGAATTCCACGCGGGTGGCTACATCGTGCTGCGCCGCTTTGCCAGCGAGGCCATGTGCGCCGCGCTGGAGGACATGACCCGCAAACATCTGGCCGCCGCCGTGCCGCCGGTGGAGTTCGAGGCCGATCTCGGCTATCCCGGCGCGCCCGCCTCGCGCCAGGCCGAAGGGGGCGGCACGGTGCGCCGGCTGCGCCAGGCCTATGGCCGCGACGAGGTATTCCGCCGCTGGGCCAGTGATCCGCACGTGGTGGCCACGGTAGAGGCGCTGCTGGGCGAGCCCGCCCGCCTGACCCTGGCGCACCACAACTGCGTGATGACCAAGCATCCGCACTTTGGCAGCCAGACCGGCTGGCATCGCGATACGCGCTACTGGTCGTTCGTGAAGCCCGAACTGGTGACGGTTTGGCTGGCGTTGGGCGATGAAGACGAGCGAAACGGCGTCTTGCGTGTGATTCCGGGCTCGCATCAGGCCAAGCTGGCGCCGGAACAGCTCGATCCGGCCGAATTCCTCATTGAGGCGCATCCCAACAGCCAGAGCCTGCTGAAAGGGGCGATGCCGCTGACCCTGCATCGGGGCGATGTGCTGATGTTCGACAGCCGGCTGTTCCACGCGGCGGGCCGGAATGACGCCGAGACGGTCAAGCTGTCGGTAGCGTTCGCTTACTTCGGGGCGAGCAACCGGCCGCTGGCCGGCACGCGGTCAGCCGAGTTCGGCAGTGTGGAGTTGCCGCCGGCCGCCTTGTAAGCGCGCTGCGTCCCAGAAGCACAAAAGCCGCCATGCATGGCGGCTTTTTCATTGGCGCGATATCCAGCGGGTGGCGTGCGTCAGGCGGCGTTGCCGCGGGTCGTGCCCGAACGGAACAGGGCAAACAGATCGGCCAGACGGACAGGCAGCAGCGGGGTGGCGTGCCGAACCGCGTCGCGGCGGGCAAAGTGCTTGCGGAGTTGCTCGCCGACCGGACGGCCGAGGTACGAAGCATCCGGGTATTGCATGATGGTCATTCCCTATTGTGGTTAACAACGGCCTACAGTATACACCGCGATGGTGCGGCGCGCCATTTGCTGGTGCGGACGGGGAATGCCCATGCGCGGACGCCCGCGCGAGGGCGGGCCTCGGTGCACCGGAATGTGGCCGGATGTAGCCGGAATGCAGCCGGATGTGGCTTGAGGGTCAGGCGGAAGGGATTACGTGCCCTGTTGGGACGCCTCGCCCGGCTCGCTTGCCGGGGCGCCGTTCATGTTTTCGACAGCTTTTGCCGCACTGAACACATGGCGCGTGGCCAGCAGCGCGGCCAGGTCGGCATCGCCGGCAATCACGGCCTGGAGAATCTGGGCGTGCTCGTCCCAGTTCACCCGCGCGCGGCTCAGGTTGGCCGGCGCGAACAGCAGCCCCGTGCGTTCGCGCAGCGAACGCATCATGTCCTGCAGCACGCTGTTGGCGGCGATATTGCCGAGCAGTTCGTGGAACCTGGAGTTCAGTTCGACGAAGCGCTCGGTCTGGCCGCTGTTCACGGCGTCGTTGCCTTCCTTGAGAACCTTCTCGATTTCCAGGATCAGTGCGGGGTCGCGGCGTTGCGCGGCGAGCTTGGCGTTGAGACCTTCGAGCGTGGCGCGCACCTCGACCATCTCGCGGGCGATATTGGGCGACAGGCGCGCCACCGACGCCCCGCGCCGGGGCTCGATCTTGACCAGTCCTTCTGCCGCCAGCGCGCGCAGCGCCTCGCGCACCGGAATGCGGGACACGCCCAGCTCCTGCGACAGCGTGTTCTCCACCAACCGCTCGCCGGGGTCGTACTGGCCGCCGAGGATGCGCTGCCGCAACGTATCGGTCACAAGCGCGAAAAGCGGGGAATGCTGGGCGCCCAGGCTGGCAGCCGGGGTGTCCGGATTCGGGCTGAAGGCACTGGTGGTGGCGTCGTTCATGGTCGGGATCGGCCGTGGAAATCGTGGATCGCGCAAGAAACTTGAGCGTTGAAGCGTCGGCCCATTGGGATGCATGGGACCGGCGTGAATGCCACTATTGTATACCGTCAACCTTTGCGACCAGACATTCCACTACATCGTCGGATGCTGGAAAGTGAACCCGTCGGCATACAGGAACGGTACCTGCGCGCCGAGTCCGGTGAACAGCTGTTTCGCATCGCGGATCATGTTGGGCGAGCCGCAGAGATAAATCGCATGTTCGGACAGGTCGCCCAGGTCCGCCGCCACGGCTTCGTGCACATAGCCGCGCCGGCCCTGCCAGTCGGCGTCCGCGCGGGACAGCACCGGCACGTACTGGAAATCGTAGAGCCGCTCGCCCCAGGCGCGGATCTCGTCGTCCAGGTAGAGGTCCGATGCGGACCGCATGCCCCAGTAGAGCCACACCGGCGGGCAGTCCGGGTCGTCCATCAGGGACTCCAGCATGCTCTTGATGGGCGCGATGCCGGTGCCCGTGGCCACCATCAGCAGTGGGCGGTAATCCTCCTTGCGCAGCGCGAAGTTGCCGAGCGGCACTTCCACATCGAGCCGGTCGCCCGGTTGCAGGCGTGGCAGCTGCCCCGCCGTGAAGCGGCCGCCGGCAATGCGGCGCACGTGGAAGTCCACCTCGTTGCCGCGCGGGGCGGATGCCATCGAGAAACTGCGATGGCTTCCGTCGTCTAGCAGAATCTTCATGTACTGGCCCGGCGCGAAGGCCAGCGGCGTGTCGTCGGGCAGGGCCATGCGCAGGTGCAGCACGTCGGCCGCGAGCGGCGTCACCGCCTGCACGATGGCCGACGCGCGGCGTGCCGGCACGGCCGGCGCCATGGCGCGCGCGGTGCTGATGACGAGGTCGGCCGTGGGCCGGGCCTGGCAGGCCAGGGCGAAGCCGGCGGCGTCCTCGTCCTCGGTCAGTCCCATCGGAAATTCTTCATAACTGACCGATCCTTCCACCACGCGCACGCGGCAGGTGCCGCAACCGCCGAAGGTGCATTCATGGGCCAGGCTGACGCCCGTGCGCAGCGCGGCATCCAGCACGGACTCGCCGGGCTGCGCCGTGAACGACTGCTGCGTCTCGGCAATCTCGATGCGATAGAGGGGATGGGTTCCGTGGGACATGACCGCGCTCCTGCTTACTTTTTGATGTCGGCCTGCGCCAGCACGGTCAGGTCTTCGGCGGCCAGCAGGTCGCGCAGCGCCTCCAGCGCGGCCACGCCGCAGGCGGTGTCCTGTTCGCCGTTGCCACCGGACAGGCCCACGCCGCCAACCACCTCGCCGTTGACCACCACCGGGTAGCCGCCCACGAACACCGCGAACTTGCCTTCGAAGCTCCACTGGATGCCGAACGCCTCGTTGCCGGGCAGCGCCGGGCCGTTGGGCGCCGTGTTGAACAGGTGCGTGGAGCGCTTGTGGCCGGCCGCCGTGAACGCCTTGTTCCAGGCGATCTGCGGGCCGGTGATGCGGGCGCCGTCCATGCGCTCGAGCAGCAGCGGGTAGCCGCCTTCGTCGACGATGCAGATGGACTCCAGTACACCGATTTCCTCGGCCTTCTTCACCGCCGCCGCCACCATGTGGCGGGCTTCCCGCAATTCGAGCTTGATTGCCTTTTTCATCGTGAAATCCTTAATAACCGGGGCTGACGGCTTAGCAGCCGCGATAGATGGTCTTGATCTGGGTGTAGAACTCGAGCCCCGCGCGGCCCGACTCCCGGAACGTAGAGGTGCTCGAGCGCTTCAGCCCGCCGAACGGCGCATTGACGAGGTTGCCGGTGGTGGTGCGGTTGATCTTCACCGTTCCGGACTCGATGTCGTGCGCAAAATCGTGCATGTAGCGCGGATTGCGCGTGGCGATGGCGGCGGACAGGCCGTACTCGGAGTCATTGGCCACGGCGATGGCCTCGGCGTAGCTGCCCACTTCCAGGATGGCGAGCACCGGGCCGAAGATCTCCTCGCGGGCGATGCGCATGGTCGGCGTGACATCGGTGAACACTGCCGGCGAGACGTAGTAACCGTGCGAGAAATCGCCCTCCGTCAGCGCTTCGCCACCACACAGCAACGTGGCTTCGGACTTGCCGGCGGCGATGTAGCCCAGCACGGTCTCCAGCTGCTTGCGCGTGGCCAGCGGGCCAAGATCCATGCCGGCCGCCATGCCACTGCCGATCTTCAGCGTCTTGACCTTGGCCACGAGCTTGTCCGTGAACGCCTGCTTCACCTCGCGCATGACGAGGATGCGGCTGGTGCCGGTGCACGCCTGCCCGGACAGCGACAGTCCGCCCTTGATGGCCAGGTCCACGGCCTTGTCGAGGTCGGCATCCTCCATCACGATAAGAGGATTCTTACCGCCCAGCTCCATCTGCGTGCGCGTGGTCATCGGCACGGACTTGTGGATCTGCTCGCCCGCCGCCGTGGAGCCGGTGAACGACACCGCCCGCACCGCGCGCGATTCGACGATGGTCGGGCCGACCTCGGCGGCGCTGCCGGTCAGGAAGTTGAGCACGCCCTTCGGAATGCCCGCCTTGACGAAGGCTTCGGCCAGCCGGTAGCCCGAGAGCGGCGCATCCGACGAGGGCTTGAAGACCACCGTGTTGCCGGTGATCAGCGCCGGCGCGATCTTGCGGGCCGGAATCGACACCGGGAAGTTCCACGGCGAGATCACCGTCACCACACCCAGCGGCTCGCGCTGGCTGTAGACCAGCATGTCCGGGTCATCGTTAGGATACGTCTCACCGCCGTAGGTCTGTCCCTCCACGGCGTAGAAGCGCAGCGTCTGGGCAGAGCGCATGACTTCGTCGCGCGCCAGGGACAGCGCCTTGCCTTCCTCGCGGGTCAGCTCGGCGGCGATGGCGTCGGCGTTGGCTTCCAGATGCGCGGCGGCATCGTTGAGAATTTTCGCGCGCTTGCCGATCGGGGTTGTCTTCCAGGTGCCGAAGGCGGCCGAGGCGGCGGCCACGGCGGCGGCGGCATCACGCGCGTCCGAGGCGGCGTGCCGGCTCACGATGTCGCGCGTGTCGGCGGGGTTGAGGTTGTCGGTGGTGCGGCCGCTGGCGCTTTCGCACCATTCGCCGTCGATGTAGTTGCGGTACGTCTCGGTCATGACTGTGGCCTTTGCGAACGGGGGCGGGGCGCCCGGCCTTGCCCGAGGGAGCAGGCCGGGGCAGATGCAGGGGCCGCTCAGGCGGCCACGGTCTCGCGCGTGCCGTCCACGTAGTCGTAATAGAGCGCGGTGGTGTAGAGCAGTCGCATCTGGGCGCCAATCTCGCAGATCTTCAGGCAACGCTGCTGCAACTCCGGCGTATTGGCGTGCTCGAGCACAATCTGGTAGCCGCGTTCGCCGTGGATCTCGTCGGAGACGATGTGCAGGTCGAAGAATTCGACTTCCTCATCGGTGAAGCCGTACTTCTCGCGCAGCGTGGGGGTCTGCTTGCGGTAGATCGACGGCACCTGCGACTCCAGGCCCACGACCAGGCCGGCCACGGCCACCACCGGGTCTTCGCGCATGGCCACGGCGTAGCACCAGCTTTGCAGGCCGCGCGTGGTCGGCGACATGTTGTCCGCATCTACCACGCGCTCGCGGGTGGTGCCGCAGGCTTCGGCAAAGCGGATCAGCAGGTCGGTATGGCGGTCGCCGCCGATTTCTTCCTCGTACATATTGGCCAGCAGGAAGTCCTTGGCCTCGGTCATGTGGTCCGGCGTGCGCGCATAGATATAGGCGAGGTAGTCCGCGAACGGGCCCACATAGTGATAGTGGTTCTCGGCCCAGCGGGCGAGGTGGTCGCGCGAGAGCGTGCCGCCAGCCCATGCCTTGCTGAAGGGCGCCTGGTTGGCGCTCTTGCCCTTGATTGCGTTCTCGAGGGCGGCGCGGAAATCTTCACGGTTCATCAGTTCGGCCATTTGGGGGCTCCTGTTTTGACGAGGGGTGGTTCAGGGGTGGTTGTGAGCCGCGACGTGAGAGACGTCTTATCTGCGGCGGGTTTGAATCGGAATGCTGTTTGTATACTTTCTGCAATCGGATCTGGGCGAATTTGGACGATAAAGGGCCTGCCGGGCGCAGGCGCCTCAGCCTTTCCCAGCCTCTGCTTCGGTAATCCGTCGATAGGCCATGCCGGCCAGGGCGATGTCCTCCAGGCCGACGCCGACCGACTTGTAGATCACGATGTCGTCGGCATGACGGCGCACTGGCTTGCCCAGCAGGACATCGGCCAGTTCCACGATCTTGCTGTCGGGCAGCACCGCCTTGTCGGCCAGCACCAGGTCGCCCGCCTCGCGCAGCGACTGCGGGCGCCACTCCACCACCACGGTGGCGGCGCGGGCCAGGGCGGTGTCGTCGAGTTCGCGGGTGTGGGGCAGGCTGGAGCCGATGGCGGCGATAAAGGTGCCCGGCTGGATCAGCTCGCCCGAGAACAGCGGCGTGGTCGAGCGCGAGGCGGTGACGATGATGTCGGCCTGCGCGGCGGCCACGGCCGGATCGGCAAAGGTCACGGGGATGCCGCACTGCGCGGCGAGCTGGTCGGGCAGCCCCGCATCGGCATAGGGGTCCACCACCAGCACGCGGCGCAGCGGCAGCGCTGCGGACAATTGCGCCGCATGCTGCACGCCCTGCGTGCCGGCGCCGAACAACGCGAGCGTGGCGCTCTCCGGCCGGGCCAGCCGCTGCGCCGCCAGTACCGTGCAGGCCGCCGTGCGCAGCCGCGTGATCGCGCCCGCATCGAATGAAGCCAGCGGGCGGCCGTCAACGGTTGAAAACAGCAGGATGACAAATGAGAACTGTCCTGCGATCGTCGTATATACCTTGGCCCCCGCCACCTCCTGCTCCGGAATCACCGCGCCAAGCGTGGAAAGCTTCACGCCGCCCGCCTCCGTCCGGATCCGTTCCTGCATCGCGGCCGCGCCGCGTCCAAAACTCTGGAAGGCCGCCAGCATCGCCTGCTGGGCGTCCTGGGCTGTCACGTGTCGGTCGATCCGTTCGTCGGTGATATGGAGCATGGTCGATGGGGGCTCAAGGATGTGCGTGGCTCATTTCGGTATACAGTCTACACATGACCGAAAAAATTGCTAGCGCTGTTGCACCGATATTTTTCTGGGGCGCGCCTTCCAGGGTGGTGCGTGATGCGCTGAAACCGTGCACTGACGCGGCTTTCCGCACCGCATTGGGGGATTACCCCAAGCCATGCAGGTTTCGCTTGTTCGGAAGCATCAACGGGATATAGTATACAAATTAGATCGACGCACAGCGCTGCATGCGCGCAGCCAAGAGGTCGACGGCAGGTTTTATTTCATCCGCCCCCACAAGGGCCCCAAGATCAGGATCAGGGGAGCCTCATGCAACAAACCGTAGAAATCGGCCTGGCACACTGGGTGTATCTGCTAGGTGTCGCAGTCATCGTCTTGACGATGATCCTGCGGGCCAACGTTGTCGTGCCGTCCATCGTCGGCACCTTCCTCGTGATCCTCGCCATCACGGGCAACCCGGTCAGCGCGCTGGGGGGCATCTTCTCGGCCAGCCTCGTCGCGGCCAAGGAACTGTTCAATATCTTCCTGGTGATCGCCTTCATGACGGCGCTGCTCAATGCGCTGAAATCGTTGCGATCCGATATCCGCATGGTGGAGCCGTTCCGCCTCGTCATGAAGAACGGGCACAGCGCCTACTTCATTCTGGCCGGCATCACCTATGTGATTTCGCTGTTTTTCTGGCCCACGCCGGCGGTGCCGCTGGTGTCGGCCATCCTGCTGCCCGCGGCCATCGCCGCCGGGCTGCCGCCGCTGGCCGGCGCCATGGCCATCGCCATCGCGGGGCAGGGCATGGCGCTGTCGTCGGACTACGTGATCGGCGTGGCGCCGGGCATCAGCGCCAAGGCGGCGGGCGCGGCGGTCAGCGCTGCCGTGGTGGCGGACCGGGCGCTGATCCTGTCGATCATCACCGGCACCATCGCGCTGACGCTGGCCTATCTGTCGATGCGCCGCCACATCGTGCCGGCCAACGGCGCGCTGCTGGACCGCTGGCAGGCCCGTGCCACGGGCGTGGACACGGCCATGGAAGCCACCGGCACCTTCGATAAGGCGGAGATTGCGCGCGGCACGCAGCACCCGGAACCGCTCGCAACGGACGCCAATATCGAACAGAGCCTGGCGATGGTGGCCAAGCGCCGCATCAAGTGGTCGAAGTTCTTTGCGGTGCTCACGCCGGTAGCCTTTGTCTGCGTGGTGTCGTTGATGGTGCTGCCCAAGCTGGCCGCCGGCATGCCCGACCTCAAGGGCGGCGCGGCAGCGGCGCTGGTGGGCGGCGTGGCTGCGCTGCTGATGATGCTGGCCACGCTGGCCGCCGAAGGGCCGCGCAAGATGCTCGACGTCTGCCCGGAGCACATCACCGATGGCTTCGTGTTCGCGTTCAAGGCGATGGGCTCGGTGCTGCCGATTGCCGGCTTTTTCTTCGTGGGGGCCGGCGAGACCGCCGCGCAGATCCTGGGCGTGGACGCCGGCAAGGCGCCCAGCCTGCTGTTCGAGCTGATCCAGGCCTACCAGCACATGATTCCGGACAACCACGTGTTCGTGGCGTTCGGCGTGCTGCTGGTGGGCATGATCACCGGCATCGACGGCTCCGGCTTCGCCGGCCTGCCGCTCACCGGCACGCTGGCCGGCGCGCTGGGCCCGGTGGTGGGTTTCGACTCCGCCACGCTGGCAGCAGTTGGCCAGATGGGCGCGGTCTGGACCGGCGGCGGCACGCTGATCGCCTGGTCCTCCCTGATCGCCGTGGCCGGTTTTGCGCGCGTGCCGGTGCTCGATGCGGTGCGGGCGCTGCTGCTGCCCGTGCTGGCAGGGCTGTTCGTCTCCACGATCTGCGCGATGCTGCTCTGGCACTGACGCCGGACGCTTCCTTTTTTCGATTTCAGCGAAGTCATCAACATGCCGAAAGTCGTCTTTCACAAGCACGGGCAGGTTTTCGTGGACGAGGTCAAGCCCGAGACCAACCTCGTCGTCCGCGCCGGCATCAAGCAGTTTCCGTATCCGAACCTGCGCTACGAATGTGGCATGGGCAAGTGCTCCAAGTGCGCATGCCGGGTGCTGGCCGGCGCCGAGCATCTGCCGCCGCCGAACTGGAAGGAGAAGAAGCAGCTGGGCGAGCGCATCGACCAGGGCTTCCGGCTCGCCTGCCAGATCTGGCTCACGCATGACATCGAGCTGGAGCAGGAGGAACTGCAGCCAGAGACCCCGGCACAAGAGACTCAGGCCAAGACTCAGGCCAAGACCCCGGCCCAGACCTCATGTTCGTGATCCTGACCAGCAAGCCGGGCCAGTTCCGCACCGAGCCCGTGCCCGGCGTGGAGCCGGTGGAAACCTACGAGTACCTGTTCTATGGCCGCCCAAAGGCGATCTTCGTGATCGCCACGCTGCACGGGGCGGTGAAAGTGCCCGTGATCGACGAAACCGGCGGCCCGGACGCGCCGCCGGTGGTCAACCACGTGCCATCGAAATTCCTCGAGCGCTTCGACACGCTCGACGCTGCCCGGGCCGCGCTGCAGGCGCTGGCGCACTTCGGCAGCATGGACCTCTCTTTAAGGAAACAATGATGCGGGCAGATATCGAGACGGCTGCCGCCGACACCACCGGGGACACGGGAAGCGGGAGCGGTAGCCCCGCGCCCGTGGCGCCAATATCGGCGCCGGAAATCCGCAAGGTGGAAATCGAATTCGTGACCAATGCCGGCAAGACGGTTACCGCGCCCGCCAACAGCAACCTGCTGCGCGTATCGCTGCGCGAGCAGGGCGGCATTCCGTTCAAGTGTGGCGGCGGGCTGTGCGGCACCTGCAAGTGCCACATCGATCGCGGGCTGGAGCATACGGACGCGGTCAAGCCCAAGGAGCGCAGGCATCTGAGCGATGACGACCTGCGCGCCGGCTTCCGCATGGCCTGCCAGACCTTCGTCAACGGCGATATCGCGGTGTCCTGGGAACCGAAGGCGCGGGTCTGAGCCCGTCGTTCTTCGACGCAGGCGCGCCTAGGTCCGCAGGCCGACCAGCCCGGAAATCTTTTCGGAGGCCTCCAGCAGCGGCGGCAGGAATCGATCCGACATCTCCTGCGCGCTGGTGCGGTTGGCCTGCCCGCTGATATTGATGGCGGCGATGATTTGCCCGGCGCGGTTGCGGATGGGCGCGGCCAGCGAGACCAGCCCTTCCTCCAGTTCCTGATCGTTCTGCGCCCAGCCGCGCGTGCGGATGTCGGCAATCAGCGCCTTCAGCTGGTCGATGTCGGTCACGGTGCGGCGCGTGCGCGCTTCCAGCGCGGTGTCGCGCAGCACGCGGTCGAGCGTGTCGTCATCGAGCCCCGACAGCAGCACGCGCCCCATCGACGAGCAATAGGCCGGCAGCCGGCTGCCGATGGACAGGTTGATCGTCATGATCTTGCGCGCCGGCACGCGCAGCACGTAGACGATCTCGGTGCCGTCGAGCACGGAAATCGAGCAGCTTTCATGCACCGACTGCGAAAGCGCCTCCATGATCGGCTCGGCCAGGTTCCAGAACGGCATCGAGGTCAGGTAGGCGAAGCCGAGATCGAGGATCTTGGGCGTCAGGCGGAACTGGCGGCCATCGGCCTGCACATAGCCCAGCCCCACCAGCGTGAGCAGGATACGCCGCGCGCCGGCCCGCGTGAGGCCGCTGGCCTGGGCGATCTCGGTCAGCGTCTGGGTTGGGTGGCGGGCGTCGAACGCGCGGATCACGGACAGCCCGCGTGCGAAGGACTGCACATAGCTGTCGCTCGGCTTCTCTGCGGACGGTGCGCCCGGCGTGCGGGAGGTTTCGGAATCGGCAGGGCTCGCCATTGCGGAATGGGCTCGAAATTGGCTCGGAAAGGCCGAAAGGGTAGTGGAAATGCGCCCAAATCGCTAGTCCGGGGCGATCGGCCACACCCCGCCGCGACCGACCGCCACGCTGACGGACGCCCCGCTCTCCCTCATAATGTGCGATCGCAAAATGTCGCAGGTATCGGGTCAGTGAACGAAACAATTCAGTGGAATGATTGGGAGGCGTTCTGCTGCGTCGTCGAGCAGGGCACCTTCACGGCGGCGGCCGCAGCGCTGGACTGCCCCAAATCCCGGGTGTCGGCCGCCGTGGCGCGGCTGGAAACGGCCATCGGCGCCAAGCTGCTCGAGCGCACCACGCGCCGCATGCGCCTCACCGATGCCGGGGGCGCGGTCTATCGCGATGTGGCCCCGCTGTTCGCGCGGCTGCGCGAGATCCGTCAGGAAACCCTGGCGCGCGAGGAGCGCGTGCAGGGCATGCTGCGCATCGCCACGCCGTACGAGTTCGGCGCCCAGCAACTGGGTGGTGTGATCTGCCGGACACTTGCGGCGCATCCCGCCCTGGATATCACCGTGGAGATTTCCCAGGGTCTGGTCGATCCGATCCGCGAGGGCTTCGACATCGCCTTCGTCACGGTGGAGACCGAGCTGCCCGACTCTGGCACCATCGCCCGGCGCATCTGGCACGTGGAGCGCGGCCTGGTGGCCGCGCCCTCGCTGGCGGCCAGCCTGCCGGCGCAGATGCACCCGGAAGATCTCTCGAACATGCCGACGCTGGCCACGCCCGGTGTCTCGGTCTGGGAGTTCGCGCGCGATGGCGAACGCATCTCGGTGCCGATCCGCCCGCGCATGCAGACGTATAACGCCGAGCTGCGCATGCAGGCAGCGCTGGCCGGGCTGGGCATCGCCCGGGTGCCGATGACGGCCGCCGAGACCGAGATCGCGCAGGGCAGGCTGGTGCGGGTGATGCCCGACTATCCGCTGCCGCCGCTGCGCGTCTTCGCGCTGCTGCCCGACCGGCGCCTGCAACCGCGCAAGGTGCGCGCGTTCATGGAAGCCATCGAATCGATGATGGGCGCGGACCTTGGCGATCTGGCCGAGCCGGCGGCGCGGATGGCGCCCGCGGTGCGGGTGGAATCTTTCGAACGGATGGAGCAGGGGGAAGTCTAGCGGGGCGAGGGGAGGCGCCCCGGGTGTGCTGCCGGGCGGCGTTGCGCCGCCCTGGGTACCACTACGCGGCTCAGGCGCCTTCGCTGAACTGGTCGCGCTGCTCGGTCACGGTGCGGGCGCCTTCCGAGTACACGTCACGCTTTTCGGTCACGCTGCGCGAGCCTTCGGTGTACACATCGCGCTTCTCGGTCACGCCACGGGCGCCGTCGGTGAACGGGTCGGCACGGCCGACGCGGCCGATGCTGCCGTCGAGGCGGGCCAGGTCGGTGAGCGACTGCGAAGCCTGGGCGGCGGTGGCGCCAGCGGCCAGGCCGAGGGCGAGGAGGGCGAGGGCGAGGGTCTTCTTCTTCATGGTTGTGCTGTTCCTACTTATTGGCAGAGATCGCGGTGGGTCCGCGGTGGCTGTAATGTAGGCTTCGGCACGCACAGGAAAAAGGGTAAATCCTCGACAGACTGTCCAGTCATCTGGACAATAAGGGTTAACCCTAGGGTATCGATTTATGCTAGCCTTGCGGCTCAGATCACGCCACGGCTCACGCTGGCAATGACCATCAGCAGGATCTGGGCGATCACGAACAGGATCAGCGGCGAGATGTCGAAGCCGCCCAGGCGCGGTATCACGCGCTGGAGCGGGCGCAGCATCGGCGCGGTCAGGTGCCAGAGCGCCGGCGCCATCGGCGATTGCGGGTTGACCCACGACAGGATGGCCATCAGCAGCGTTACCCACATCACCATGCTGATGCCCCACTTGAGCACGTTGAGCAGGCCCAGCGCCAGGATCACGGGCAGGAAGGCGAGCGGGTCGGCATCCAGCACCAGCGCGCGGCAGACCAGGAACAGCACGGCGGTCAGGTAGGCCGCGATCAGCGTGGCCCAGTCGATGCCGCCGAAGCCCGGCATGATGCGGCGCAGCGGCCGTACGATCCAGTCCGTGACCTGGAACACGCCCTGCGACACCGGATTGCGCGACGGCAGCCGGGTCAGTTGCATCCAGAGGCGCAGCAGCAGTGCCATGCCGAACAGCGTGAAGACGGTATCAAGCAGGAACAGGACAATTTCCGTGAACATCGGGCGGATTTCCGGGTTGGCGGTGTTAGGGTGTCGGTCTCCGCACAGATTCTGCCATACCCGGTCCCGCGCGCACGCGGAAATGCGCGGCAGCGCACCGGAGGGTGGCTGCGGGCACAAGGTGCGCTTTTATAATGAGCGCCGGATTTCCCCCTCTGCAAAACTGATTCTTCAATGTCACGCAAGCCCGCCGCGCCCCAAGCCGCCCTGACCAAGCAGGATTTCGAGGCGCTCTCCGATTTCCGATACCAGTTGCGGCGTTTCCTGCGGTTCTCCGAAGACGCCGCGCGCGCCGAAGGCGTGACGGTGCAGCAATACCTGCTGATGCTCCACATCCGCGGCTCGGCGGACCGGAACTGGGCCTCGGTGGGCGAGCTGGCCGAGCGGCTGCAGGCCAAGCAGCATGGTGTGGTGGCACTGGTCAACCGCTGCGAGGCGGCCGGGCTGGTCAGCCGCAAGGTGAATCCCGACGACCGCCGCGTGGTGCAGATCCACCTGCTGGCCAAGGGCGAGCGCTGCCTGAACCGTCTGGCGATGCTGCACCGGGCCGAACTCGAGTCCCTGCGCAACACCTTCCGCGTGGCCCGCATCACGGCGTTCAACGACGACGGCGCCGACCGGCTCTGATGCGTCCACGGGCGGCGTTACAGCCGGTTACCCATCACAATCTTCCGTGACACCTGCCGCCGGGCCCCGACCCTAGACTCGCGCGCATCATCCACACGCGCATTGGCCGCAGGAGTCTCCACCATGTCTTTCCCGTTTCGTTCCACGGCGTTGGCCGTCATCGCCGCCGGCGCGCTGGCCGGCTGTGTCACCGCGCCGTATGGCAATGGTTATGCCGACGGGTACGGCAGCGGCTATGGAGGCGCTTACGGCGGCAGCTACGGCAGCGGCTACCCGCAGCAGGCGGGGTATGGCACCAGCGGCACCAGCGGCACCAGCGGCACGCAGATCAGCGGCGGGTATCCGGCGCAGTCGTATCCCCAGTCGGGCTATCCCCAGCAGCCGGCGTACCAGCAGCCAGCCTACCCGCAGTCCGGCTACCCGCAGTCCGGCTATCCCCAGGCGTCCTACCCGCAGCAGCCCGGTTACGACCAGTACGGCTATCCGTCGGCGCAGGCCGGCAATGGCGGCGACCCGTACGCGGTGCGCTATGGCTGGGTGGAATCGATCGAGATGGTGCGTGGCCAGCCTGCGGACACCAGCGGCGTCGGTGCGGTGATCGGCGGCGTGGCGGGCGGGCTGCTTGGCCACCAGGTGGGCGGCGGGCGCGGCAACACCATCGCCACGATTGGCGGCGCGGTGGCCGGCGCCGTGGCCGGCAATGCGGTGGAGAAGCAGACCAACACCGGGCCGGCGGCCTACCGGGTGCGGGTGCGCACCAACGACAACGGCTACCTGACCCTCACGCAGGCCAGCCCGTACAACCTGCGTTCGGGCGACCGCGTGAAGATCCAGAACGGCGTGGCCGTGCCCTACTGAGTCGGCTGAGTCGGCTGAGCGCGGCCTAGCGCGGCTTAGCGGGGGGGCTCAGGACAGCGCGCTGGCCAGGAAGGTCAGCGCGCGGCCATGGGCCAGCGCCGCCGAGCGCTGGTGGAACGAGGCGCGCGCCCAGCAGTTGAAGCCGTGATCGGCCTGGTCGTAGACGAAGACCTCGGTGCCGCGCTTGCCGGCCACGGCCTGGCGCACCTGTTCCACATGCTCGGGCAGGATGTGCTTGTCCAGCGCGCCATAGTGGAACTGCACTGGCACGTTCAGCGCGGCGGCCTCGTGCAGATGGTTCTGGATGCCGCCGCCGTAGTACGGCACGGCTGCATCGACCATGCCGCGCGCCGCCGCCAGGTACGACAGCAGCCCGCCGAAGCAGTAGCCCACCGCCGCTACCTTGCCGCCCGCGCCAATCTCGGCGCGCAGCGCGGCGACCGTGGCGCCGATGTCGGACACCGCGGCCTCCAGGTCCACGCCAGTGCGCAGCGCCATCGCCTTCTCCCAATCCGCGCCGCTATAGCCCAGCTCCACGCGCGGGGCCTTGCGCCAGAACACGTCCGGGGCCAGCACCACGTAGCCGTCCGCCGCGTACTGGTCTGCCACCGCGCGGATGTGCTCGTTCACGCCGAAGATCTCCTGTACCAGCACGATGCCGGGATTGCCGGGCTGCTTGCCGCCCGGCGGCAGGCTCAGGTAGGCGTCAAAGCTGCCATCGGCGGTGTCGATGCGAATCCAGCGGCTATCGGGCTTGGTCGTCATGATGCGAACTCTCCAGGGTTTGAGGCAATTTCCACAGTGGAACCCGGAAGTGTGCCATTCCTGTTGCATTCATGCAGGCGGGTTCGTTTGCGAAAACCGTGGACAAAAACGCGCGCAAAAAAATATGCCGGCCCCGCGGGGACGGGGCCGGCATGGGGCCGCGCAGGGGATGGCGGCTCAGGGCTGCATCTCTATATAGAGGGCCGGCGGGGAGATGGCCCGACCGGCGCCTTACCAGCGCAACTGCACGTTCTTCTCGCCAGGGCTCAGGGTGGTCCGCTTGGACCTGCCCTCGAACGTGGCCACTACCTGGTACGACGCGCGCGGGCCCTTGATCAGGCAGCGCGGGCCGGTGGACGTGAACTCCGCCACCTGCTTGCCGTTCCGCAACAGCTTCACGTTGACGTCCGAGAGGTACTCGCCCCGGCCGCCCTGCGTGAACAGCAGGCCCATGTCGTACCCGCGGGCCGCGCTGTTCATTTCCGCCTGTTCATCCGCCGCCACGCCACCGCACATATAGGTGAACGGACCGGCGCTGGACGTGCTCATGTCGGCGCGGGCGCCCATCGACAAGCCCAGCGACGCCACGGCCACGCCGATGACGCACAGCGCGCGCGCCCCTCGGCGCACGGTGTTTTGTTCTGTTTGCATATTTCCTCCTGCCAGGTTGGCCGGCGGCGCGCGAGGGGGCGATCGGACGATGCGAGAGGGCAGGCTCGAGACATCGCCGGAAGAGGGTCTGACTGACGGGGGATCATGGCTGGCATGACCCCGGGCAATAGCCGTTCGCGGCATCCGGGGATACACACCTGAAGTAGACACCGGCGCGGGCGGCCGGTCTGTCAGCGTTTGGCTGATCTTGCTGCGGGAGGATGCCGAGGGGCCGGGGCGGCCCCCGGCGTGTGATCAGTACGCGGAGGACTTCTCGAAGCGGGTGCGCCAGTTCTCGGTATAGGCGCGCACCACGGCGGCGTCGCCCCGGATCAGCATGCCGTTCTCGGCGTTACGCTGCTCGGCGGACTTGGTGAAGTTGAACGAGCCGGTGAAGACCGCCTGGTCGTCAAACACCATGACCTTGTTGTGGGCGATGGCCGGCTTGGTATCGATCACCACGGGAATCCCCGCATTCTTGAGGAAGGTGGCGCTGGTGTAGCGCTCGGAGACCTGGCTCTTGTCCACGATCACGCGCACGTCCACGCCGCGCTGGTGCGCATCGGCCACGGCCTTGGCGATCTGCACGTTGGTGAACGAGTAGGCCTGGATCAGCAGCTTGCGGCGCGTGTTGTGGATGGCGTCGATCAGCATGTCCTGGCAGCTCGGGCCGTCCGGCACGAAGCAGAGCGTGTAGGTGCTGCCGGCCGCGAACGCGCTCGGGCGCGCGGCGGGCGTGAGCGCATCGGCCAGACGTTCGAGCGTGGAGGTGGTGCGGGCCTGGGCCCCGGCGGCGAGGCCGGTGGCGGCAACCATCAGGCTCGCCAGGGCGAGCCGCTTGCAACGGCGAAGGGAAGGAAACATCAGGTTACAGAGTGGTGGCAGAAGTTCAGCGGCCCGCAGCGTAACAGTGGATGCGGCCCTTCCGCAACCCGCGCAGGGGCATCGGCGGCGTCCGTGGCCCTTGGGCTTGCCGGACATGCTGCCTATGATGGAAGTCACGACACCAGATAAGACAGGAGACCTCCATGACGGACCACACCTACAAGCTGGTTGAAATCGTCGGCTCGTCCGCCGACGGCTCCGACGGTGCCATCCGCAACGCCATTGCCAAAGCCGGTGAAACCATCAAGAACATCGACTGGTTCGAAGTGGTGGAAACGCGCGGCCATGTGCAGGACGGCAAGATCGCGCACTTCCAGGTCATGATCAAGGTGGGCTTCCGGGTGAACTGAGGGGCACCGCCGGGGCGCCCTGATGGGTTTGGGCGCCCTGGGCACCTTGCACCGCATCCGCCAGCGCGCGTAGCGCCGGTTGCGGCGCCGCGCGCAGCCAGTGCAGCATCTTTTCGACGAACGGCGCATGGGCGGTCACGGCAGCGCGCCGGACCCACGCGCGCGCGGGTGTCTCATGCCCGCCCAGCGCCAGCATGCGCGCGTGGTTGAAGCAGCCGCGGAAGTCCCCGCCGGCTGCGGCGCGACGGTAGTGGTCCGCCGCGCAGGCGAGGTTGCGCGCCACGTGCCAGCCATCCTCATAGAAGCCCCCGACGACGTTGAGCGACTTGGCATGGCCGCGTGCCGCCGCGCGTTCGAACCACGTGAAGGCGGCGGCGCGGCTGGCGGCAATGCCGCGCCCGAGTGCCAGTGAGGTGGCGAAGTTGTACATCCCCCAATCGGAGCCGCGCAGGGCGGCGGTGTGGAACCAGTGCGTGGCGGCGCGCGCATCGGCCGGCGTGCCCCAGCCGTTCTCATAGCAGCGGCCGACGAGGTTGGCGGCGCCCGCGTGTCCGCACAGCGCCGCCCGCTTGAACCAGTAATGCGCGCGGGCCGCGTCGGGCGGCACGCCCCGCCCGGCCAGGAACCACTGACCGAGCGTCATCTGCGCATCGAGCTGGCCGCCCACGGCGGCCGCGCCGAGCCAGCGCAGCGCCGGCCCGGGCGGGCCGGCCAGCACGTGGCGCAAGGCATCGGGCGCCAACTGGCCCAGCTCCAGCGCGGAGGCCACGCGGAATGGCAGCGTATCCATGCCCGCCTCCGGCCGTCAGTAGCGCAGCGTGAGCGTCAGCGTGGCGGCGCGGCCCGGCGCCATGGTGGCGTAGTGGTTGCGGTGCGCCTGCGCGTAGTAGGCCTTGTCGGTCAGGTTCTGCAGGTTGAGCTGCACGCTGGCGAACTTGCTGAGCCGGTACGCGGCCATCGCGTCAAAGCGCCAGTAGGCCGGCACCCACTTGGTATTGGCCTCGTTGCCCCAGACCTTGGACATGTAGTTGGCGCCGCCGCCGAAGATCAGGCCCGGCAGCACCTCGTAGGTGGTCCAGAGGGTGAAGCTGTCGGCCGGGGTGTTCGGGAACACGTTGCCGTCGGTGGCGCCGTTTGCCGCGCCCTTGCCGCCGTTCCTGCGCAGCCGGGCCTTCTGGTGGGTGTAGCCGCCGAACACGGCCCACCTGGCCGTGACGTTGCCGGCGAAGCCGAGTTCCACGCCATCCACGCGCCGCTCGCCGGCCATGCGCGCACTGCCGTCCTGCTCGATGATCCGCGTATTGTCCGTGTCGATGCGGAACACGGCGCCGGTCAGCGCCAGCTTCTCGCCCAGCACATCCCACTTGGTGCCCAGCTCGACCGCGCGGCTCTTCTCGGGCGCGAGCTGGTCGCCGCGATTGCCGGCGGCATCGGGCGCCAGCGCGTTGATTTCGGCCCCCTGGCCGAGGAACGAGCCCGCCGGCGTGGAAGACGTGCCAAAGCTCGCATAGACGCTGCCCCACGTGACCGGCTTGTAGACCGCGCCCAGCTGGTAGTTGAGCAGCGTGTCCTGCCGGGAGAACTGGTTGCGCACGCCGCTGGCATTCGGCGCCTGCGTCAGCGTGGTGTCATAGCGATCCAGCCGCAAGCCGGCATTGAGCAGCCACTGCGGCGTGATCTCGGCCGAGTCGAACAGGTAGGCCGATAGCGTCCGCGTGCGCACATCGGTAGGCCGGTGATTGCGCTGGATCGTGCCCGCCCACGGATCGGCCGGGTCCGGATCGAACACGGTCGTGCAGTTGTAGCCGCTGGCCGCGCCGGCGCCCTTCGCGCAGCGGCGGTCGCCGGTATCGACCTTGTAGGTGTCCCAGTTGGCCTTTTCCTCGGAGAATTCCACGCCCGCCACGTACTTGTGGCCGATGGCGCCGGTACGGAAGCTGCCGGAGAGGTCGGTCTGGTTGGCCACCGTGTCAACCGTGCCCACGCGCGTGTTGGCGCGCCGCCAGAGCAGGTTGTAGTAGGTGTTGCCGAGGTTGGAGTCCGGCTGGGTCCAGATGAAGTCCTGCTCCGTGCGCGAGAGCCGCGTCTGGTTGCGCAGCTTGAGCGCCGGGCTGAAGTCGTGCTCGATGCGCAGGGTGCCGGTGTCGTTCTGCTGCTTCTGGAAGTCGCGGTTCAGCAGGCCGTAGTAGGTGTCGCGCGGCACGTCGAGCGGCCGGCCATCGCCGGTCGGGCGGACCCGGGGCAGCCCGTCCTTGCGTGCGGTGTGCGACGCGTTGTTGTACGGGATGCCGACGTCGGGCTGGTCGTCGCTCTGCAAGTGGTACCAGGAGGCGGTGACGCGCGTGGCGGTGCCCAGGCCGATGGCGACGGATGGCGCCACGCCCCACCGGCTCATGCGCGCGGCGTCGCGCCCGGGGATGTCGCTGCTGTGGGACATCGCGTTGAGCCGCACGGCGGCGTGCTCGCCGACGCGCCAGTTGCCGTCCACCGTCGCGCGCACGTACTCGGCATTGCCCACGCCAAGGGCGCCTTCGGCAAAGTGCTCCAGCCGGGGCGTCTTGCTCTGGATATTGATCGTGCCGCCGGCGCCGCCCCGCCCGTCATAGGCGCCGGCCGGCCCCTTGTTGACCTGCACCGACTCCACGTTGAAAATCTCGCGCGACTGCGCGCCGATGTCCCGGAAGCCGTCGAGGAAGGTGCTGGCCTGCGCGTCATAGCCACGGATGAACGGCCGGTCGCCGATGGGATTGCCGCCTTCGCCCGCGCCGAACGTGATGCCGGGCACGGTGCGCAGCACCTCCGTCAGGCTCGTGGCGGCCGTCGTGCGGATGACCTCCTGCGGAATCACGCTGACCGAGCGCGCGGTGTCGCGCAGCGCCTCGGGGTCCTTGGGCGATCCGGTGGACGCGGCGCGGAAGCCGCCGTGGCGTTCCTCGCTCACGGTGACGGGCGGCAGTTCCACCTGCGCCAGCGCCGCCACGGGTGCGGCGGCGAGGGCCGCGCCCACGGCCTGTGTCAGCCGGGGCAGCGACGCGCCGCCACGGCCCTCGGCTGCTTCGTCGGATTGGGTCAATGTGGCCGATCCGGCCACGACGCGTGAGACCTGCATGACAACCCCCTGGTATGTGCTGATGTGTACAAATGCGATCAATTCTCATTTGCGTATGACGCAGGGGTCAAGGATCGAACTGCACCAAACCGCCTCAGCGGCTGGCGCGGGGCATCAATCGAACTGGTACGACCACAGCAGGTTGAAGCGCGGCGAGCGATGGCTCGCATTGGTGGGTTTGTCGCCCACCGGCTGGGCCACCGAGATATCCATCGTGTAGTAGCGCCGGTCCGAGAAACGTAGGCCGATGGCCAGCGATTGCAGCGTCCGGTGCGAGAGCGACACACTGTTCGAATACACCCGCGCCATGTCCGCCACCAGGAACGGCTGGAGCGTCTTCAGGTAGGTGAAATCCACCGTGAACAGCCGGTTCAGTTCCGCCGAGGCGCCCCAGCCCTTGTCTCCGGCCACCTCGCCCGCCGGATAACCGAGGCCGAAGAAGCGGCCGCCGAAGCTGATCTGCTCGCTCGACGCCAGCCGCTGGTCGCTGAACTGCCCCGCCGCCGAGAGCGCCATGCCGAAGCCAAACGGCAGGTCATTGGCCTGCGAGGCCAGCAGCCGGGTGCGCAGGAAATTCAGATCATTCTGATTGTTTTCCCGATTCGCGCCGAGCGCGTCGAAGCCCTTGTAGAGACCGAGCGTGGCGCTGCGTGTGACGCCCTCCGCACGTTGGATGTAGCCCATCTCCAGGCTCGCCACGCGCACGCTGGTGGACAGTTCCACCTGGCGGCCCGCCCCCGGCTGCACGGCCTGGGTGTAGCGCTCGAACTGGCTGTTGGCGTACATCCCCCCGGTCAGCGTCAGCGCGTGGCGGTTATTGAGGATGAGCGGGTAGCTCAGCGTACCGCCCAGCCGCTTGGAGTCGTTGACGTAGCGCGATTCGAAGCCGATCGGGGCCAGCGCCGCGTTTTCCGGCACGCCACGATAGTGGGAGGCGGTGAGCTTGGCCAGCATGCCTTCGGTGCCGATCGGCTGCGCGTAGCTGGCCGCGTAGTACTCCTCGTTGTCGCGCCCCTTCGGGAACAGCGTGGAGAACGAGAGCTGCTCGCCCAGCGGCGTCAGGCTGTTGGTGGTGGCCGTGGCGATGGCCCGCACGCCGGGCGACATCCATTCCACGCCGGTGCCGAAGGTGAACGGCTTGCGCTTGACCTCGAGCACCATCTCGCAGGCGCCGTCCGTGGTGGTGGGCGGCTGCACGGTGGCTGCCACCTGCATGCCCGGCTGCTGCGCCAGCACGTTGACGTAGTGCTCGAAGCGCTCCTGGCGCAGCGGCCGGTCCCGCTTGAGCTGCTCGGCGATCTTCCGCAGCCGTGCCTCGGCGGGGCCGGCCTTGCCCCGCACCGTGACATTGGCGACGTAGCCCTCCACCACGGTGACCAGCACGTCGCCATTCTCGAAGGACTGCGCCGGCACGAAGGCGAACGAGAGCGGGTAGCCGGCGTCCTTGTAGCGCTGCGTGACGGACTCCGCGGCCTGGAGCAGTTCAGCGACGGTGATCTCGCGGTTGGCGAGCGGCGCGAATTTGGCCGCGATCTGGTCGAAGGGCAGCGTCCTGGCGCCCTCGATGCGGAAGTGGCGCGGCGTCAGGCGCGAGGCCAGCAGGTTCTGCAGGGCGGCATCGGGCCGCTCCACCTGCACGGTGACGTTGCTGTCGGCCGGCTTGCTCGGCGCAATGCGCGGCAGGGTCTGGGTCGGGTCGCCCTGTACCGGGCCCCGTTCGGCAAAAGTGAGACTGCAATGGCAGGCGCCGGCGCTGAGCAGCAGCGCGGCAACACGGATGCGTGGTCGCATGGTAATACCCCTGGCAAGAAAGCACTGCTTCGCGGCTATGCGTGGCGTGCCACGGCGGGCGGGGATGCCGCTATCCCCGCCGCCTTGCGGTGGCCGCTACGCTTGTCTTGGAAGTGCGATGTCGACAGGAGGCCGTCAGCGCCGTGTGCCGCCTGCCGTGCCGAGGGCGCCGGTCAGGCCGCCAACCAGGCCGCCGACCAGCCCGGTGACCGGAGCGGTGATTGGCGCCAGCGGATTCGCGGGCTTGCTGCCGCCCGTGCCGCCGCTGGGCGTGGTCGGGGCAGGCGTGGTGCTGGCCGGCGCGTTACCGCCAGTCAGCCCGGCCACCAGGCCAGTCACCGGCGCGAGCGGGCCGGACGTCGCGGTGCCGCCGCCGGCGTTACCGCCCGTCAGGCCAGACGTGATGCCGCTGACCAGCCCCGTCACCGGCGCCAGCGGGCCGGCGCCGCCCGTGGCCGGGCCGTTCACCGCGCCGCCTAGGGATGCCACCGTGTTGCCCGTGCCTGTGACGATGCCGCCCACGCCGGACACCACCGGTGTCTGCGTCGATTGCAGCGACGTGCCTGCGGTTGCCAGCGCGCCGCCCACCGTGGTCAGCAGGTTGCTGACTGGCTGGCCGAGGCCGGTGGCCGCGCCCAGCGTCTGCGTGCTGCTGGTCAGCGTGGAGGTGAGCGGCACGATGGCCTTGCTCACGCCGCTGGTCAGTTGCTCGACCGGGCCCGTGGAGAGCGCGGTGCCGAGCTTGCCGCCGGCATCGGTCACGGCGCCGCCTACCTGCGAGACCACGCCGCCGAGCGGGTTGGTCAGTGCCCCGAGCGGCGCCAGCGGGCCGCTGCCCAGGCCGCTGACCGCGCTGCCGGCGCTCGTTACCGCGTTGCCGACCTGCGCGACCACGCCGCCGGTGCTGGCCACCGTGGTGCCCAGCGGGTTGGTGGCGTTCGGCATGTTGCCGAGCCCGTCCTGCACGCCGGTGCCCAGCGTGTTCACGGCGCTGCCGAGCGCGGTCACCACGCCGGCCAGGCCGGTCTGCGTGGCCGGCGACACCACTGGCAGGTTTGCATCCTTGATGGCCGTACCGACGTCGGTCACGGTATCGCCCACGCCCTTCACCACGCCGCCGGTGTTGCTGACGATGGTGCTGGTGGGCGTGAGCGCCACCGTGCCGCCGCCATTGTCTCCACCGCCACCGCCACCGCCACCACCACCACCACTACCACCACCGCCGTTGTTGCTCGTATCCGTGCCGGTGCCGCCCGTACCACCCGTGCCGCCGATGCCGGCGTTGCTGCCCGAGCCATTCGAACCACTGGTGCCACTGGTGCCCATCGACGTAGACCCGCTGCCGCTGGCGCAGCCGCCCAGCACGATGAGCGAACCGAGCAATGCCGACAGGGCAATGTGCTTCGCGAACGTTTGATTGCGCATGACCTTTTCCTTTTTTAGTTTTTCCCGACTCGCCACGTATGCGTGGCGGTGCATGCCATTGCGCAAACGGTGTGCCATGGCTCCGTAATGGCTGATACCGGCCGGCGGGCATGCCATGCGAAAGGAGGGAGGCGTCGCGGAGAGGCGCGTCAGACAAGCGTTTGCGGGGCGCGGGCTCAAACGCGCGCATGAAGCGGGCGGGGCCGGCGTGGCGCGGCGCGTGTGGCGTGGGCGGGAACACGTTACGTAGCACGTAACACGCCACACGGTGTTCCGGGAGCGTGTGGCCACCCACATCCGGCCCTGGCGTGAAGGCCGGAGTGCCGCGCCGGGCAACGGTCTCCGGGCAGTGGTGGGGGCTTGCGACGCGCCCGTATCGAACGTGCGCTTGATGCTGGCACACCGCTTGCGCTCATCGGCAAGCCCCCACGGGATTTCGAGCACACCAGCACACCAGCACACCAGCACATCAGCACACCTGGACACCATAGGAGACAGATCATGAGGTCAACGATGCAACGCGAACGTTCGCTGTCGGTCATCACCATCGCCTGTGGCGCCCTGCTGGCGCTGCTGGCGGGCTGCTCGTCGGGCGGCTCCGGCAGCGGCGCCTCGCCGAACGGCAACAACAACGTCACGCCGCCGCCGGCCACGCCGACTCCCGCGGCCTCGGTGGACACCACGCCCACCGCCAAGGTGACCGAAGGCGCCGGCAATACGGTGGTGGCCACCGGCAATGCGGTGAGCGAGATCGGGCAGCAGGTCAAGGACGCGAACCTGCCGGTGGTGCCGGACGCCGCGCAGAACGCCACCGGCGACGTGGTGATGAAGGCCGGCGACACCGTGGCCACGCTCGGCGTGGGCGTGCGTGAAGGGCTGGGCAAGATCGGCAGTGTGGACAACCCGCTCGGCGTCACCGTCGGCAACACCGGCAACGTGGTCACGCAGGCCGGCAAGACCGTGGTCAGCGCGGGCGATCTGGTCCAGTCGCTCGGCACCGCACAGCTCTCGCCGCTGGCGCCCGTCACGCAGCCGGTGGGCGGCGTGGTGCAGACCGTGGGCGGCACGGTCATGCAGGTGGGCGGCAAGCTTGGCGATAGCCTGTCCACCGGCCCCGTGGCGCAGCTGACCGGCAGCGCGAGCAAGGCCATCGTGCCGCTGACGACCAAGCTGACCGACACCACGCAGACCGTGGGCGGGGCCAGCGGCCTGGGCGTTCCGGTCGATAACCTGCTGACCAAGCTGGGCAACACCGTGGCCACCGGCGGCAGCATGCTGAGCAACGCCGACAAGCCGATCGTCTCGCCGCTTGGCGGCGTGGTGACGGAGACCGGCAAGACCGTGGCGGCCGCCGGCGTGCTGCTGAACAACCGGAACGGCACGGCGGGCGGTGCGGCGGGTGCAGGCGGCAATCCGCTGGGCGGCCTGATCAACAGCCTGCCGCTGGCGGGTGCGGCGGGCGGCAGCGCTGGTGTTGGCGCGCTGGCCCCGGTGACCGGCCTGGTCGGCACGGTGACCGGCGCACTCACCAATGCCACCAATGCCACCAATGCCACCAATGCCACCAATGCGACCAATGCCACCAGTGGCACCGCCACCAGCGGCAATGCCGGCTCACCGCTCAATGGCGTCACCGGCCTGCTTGGTGGCCTGACGCAACACTGAACCCCCCGAGCCAGAAGACGGCTCGGGACTTTCCCTAGCCATCGCCCGGCTACTTTATGGTGCGCTGTCGTCCTTACCCCGCGCGGCGCATCCTTTTATTTCGTGCCGTGCCGCGACCTGTATCAGAACGTGCAGGACGCCGCACGGCACTCCCATTTTTATTGCGGCCGCTCGAACAATTCGGATCGTCCTTTGCCCGGGGTCGCGTTGTTTCAAACGTCTGTCCTACCTTAAGCTGAGCCGCATGGGCTTTCCCTTAGTTCCTCTGGGGGGTATGGATGGAGACATAGCATGTCTTATAAATGTTGCACCAGCACCAAATACAACAGAATCGCGGCTCAACGAAGCCGGCGATCACAACCGGTAACGGGGCAGTGGGACTGGCGTTCACGTGCAACACCCATACGGGATCGGAATTTTTTTGTCGTTTCGGGAGTGCATCATGAAAAAGAACTCGCAGGCGCGTTTCAGCCGCTACCAACGCGGCGCCACCGCCATTGAATATGGCCTCATCGTGGGCCTGATCGCCCTTGGCATCGTCACCGGGGCCACCGCTCTCGGCGACGGCCTCAGCCAGGGCTTCACCCAACTCTCCACCAAGGTCACCACGCTGTTCGGCGTGAAGAGCGGCAGCTAGCAGCCGCCGGCAATCCTCGACCCCTGTTGGCCACGCCGTATCGCATCGGCGTGGATCGTCATGGCAATGCACCGGCCGCGGGCAGCACACGGACGGCCGGGCAAGCAACAGTGAGAGTGGTACCAAGTCGCGAAATGGCTGTCGGCGAACCTCCCCCGGCAACGGGGGAGGCCGCGCCTCCGGTTTGGCGCTAACGAAGAGACCGGGTGAAGCATGTCATTACGGGCGAAGGCGACCCGACGCGGCCACTTGGGGGTGGCGGCGCTCGAGTTCGCGATAGTGTTCCCGCTCCTGCTGACGCTGGTGCTGGGCATCGTGTACTACGGCATGGTGCTGGCGCTGCAGCAGGTGCTCACGCTCGCCGCCGAGGAAGGCGCGCGGGCTGCGCTGCGTTATCCGCTGACGTCCAACGGGGGCACGCTCGCCACCACCATCGACCTGCGGGTGTCCGCCGCCGCGCAGGCCGCGCGCGCCACGCTGCCCGATTCCCTCGCCACGCTGGTGCCCGCCGCCGATGTCGCGCAGGCCATCGCCTGCTCCGCCCCGGCCGGTACCACCTGCGTGCGCGTCACGCTGAACCTGCCCACTACGTCGCTCCTGCCCAGCGTGCCGCTGGTGCCGGTGCCCGCCACGCTGACCGGTTCGGCTGTGGTGCAGATCTCCCCCGATATCTGAAACCGATTTTTTCCGAGACGAATGCCGAGAACCCAGCCATGTCGATGACACCCGGAGCCCCCACATGAACAGCAGGCAGATACGGATCGCGGCGGTCGCGCTGCTGGTGCTGGCCGCGCTGCTGGCGCTGCTGGCCTGGCGGGTGGCGCGCCAGGCCGCAGTGCCGCAGCCGGTGCAGGGCGCCGCGCCGATGCATGCCGTGGTGGTCACCACGCGCGCAGTGGAAGCCGGCAAGCCGCTGCCCGCCGATGCGCTCAAGGTCATGCAACTGCCGATCGACCCGACCGGCGCCTATCAGGACGTCGCGCGCGTGACCGGCCAGGTGCCCGTGGTGGCGCTCGGCGCCAACGTGCCCGTGCTCGAAGGCCAACTGCTGGCCGGGCTGGCGCGTCAGGTGCCCGAGGGCCAGCGCGCCATGGCGGTGGCGGTGGACGAGGTGATTGGCGTCGGCCATCAGGTGCAGCCGGGCGACTATGTGGATGTGTTCGTGGTCCTGCGCCGCGACAGCCAGGAAATTGCCGACAGCCAGGCGCGCATGCTGCTCTCGCGGCTGCGCGTGCTGGCCTACGGCGCCGGCGCGGTCAACGACGCGAGGCGCGCCGAGGGCGCCGAGCAGATGATGTCGCGCCGCGAGGGCGCAAAGACGGCGGTGCTGTCGGTGCCGCTGGAGCAGGTCAACAAGCTGGTCATGGCGCAGCAGGCCGGACGCCTGACGCTGGCACTGCGCAACCCCAAGGACGAGACCATGCCGAGCGAAGGCATGTTTGCCGATCCGCCGGGCGTGTTGCAGGCGCGCGCCGGCGTGCCGCCCGAGGCCGCGCGCGCCCCGGCGGACAAGGCGCTGGGTGGCGTGGCGCTGGCGGGGCTGGTCGGCACGGCGCCGGTGCGGCACACGGCGCTGGCCGCGGCCCCTGTTGCCCCCCCGGTACCCGCCGCAGCCGTGGCGCGGCAGGGATCGAGCGACACCCGAAGCGGCGTGGAGATGATCCGCGCCGGCAAGCGAGACATCGAATAACGGACCCCACGGCATGTTCACCCCCACGCGTTACCGCGCCCATTCAGGCCCCGAGGCGTATCTATATAGAAGGATGATCGCGGCGATGGCGCTCGCGCTGGCCGCCGGCGCCGCGCTGTTGCCCGCCCGTGCCCCGGCGCAGGAGTCGCCGCCAGCCCCCCGCACGCTGCGGCTGCTGGCCGGCGCGCAGCAGGAAATCCGCCCCGGCCAGCCGCTGGAGCGCGTGGCCGTGGGCAACCCCGCCGTGGCGGACGCGCTGCTGCTCAAGCACCGCAACGGCCCGCCCAGTGTGCTCGTGGTGGCGAAGAAGCCCGGCGCCACCGACCTCAAGCTCTGGACCCGCAACGCCGCGCCGCTCAGCTACACGGTGCGCGTGGATGCCGTGGCGGCCGACGCCGATGGCGCGCAGGTCGATGTCTCGGCGGCCGGCGCCACCATCAGCGGCCAGTCGCCGGACGCCGCCGCCGCGTACCGGGCCCAGCAGGCCGCCCGCGCCGCAGTAGGTGGGACAGCAAGCGGAGCCGACGGCAAGCCGGGTGGCGTCGTCGTGGATCGCTCCACGCTGCCGGTCTCGGGCACGGTGCAGGTCGATGTGAAGGTGGTGGAGATCAGCAAGACCGTGCTCAAGGAGGTGGGGCTCAACTTCATCCGCAACAAGGGCGGCTTCACGTTCGCGCAGTTCAGCCCGTCGTCGCTGACCAAGGTGGACTTCACGTCCGGCGTGAGCACGGCCGGCGAAATGACATCGCCGATCAGCAGCGCGTTCAACCTGATCGCCGCGTCGGCCTCGAAGGGCATCTTCGCCAACCTGAGCCTGCTGGAGGCCAACGGCATGGTGCGCGTGCTGGCGGAGCCGAGCCTGGTGGCGCTGTCCGGGCAGAGCGCCAGCTTCCTGGCCGGCGGCGAGATCCCGATCCCGGTGCCGCAGGCGCTGGGCACCACCACCATCCAGTTCAAGCCGTTCGGCATCGGGCTGACAGTGTCGCCCACGGTGCTGTCCGGCCAGCGCATCGCACTGAAGGTGGCGCCCGAGGCCAGTGACCTCGACCCCTCGCGCGGCATCCAGATCAACGGCGCGTCGGTGCCGGCCATCGTCACGCGCCGCGCGGATACCACCGTGGAGCTGGGCGATGGCGAGAGCTTCGTCATCGGCGGGCTGGTCAGCCGCAACACGGTCAGCAACGTGAGCAAGATCCCCTTCCTGGGCGATCTGCCGATCCTGGGCAGCTTCTTCAAGAACCTGAACTTCCACCAGGAAGACCGCGAGCTGATGATCGTCGTCACGCCGCATCTGGTGAAGCCGCTGGCCAAGGATGCGCCGGCGGTGGCGGGCGTGGGTGGCAACGACGGCCGCACCAGCAGCGACCCCAACGTCTGGGGCCGCTTCATGCTCGGCGAATTCGCCGACCCCACGCTGCCCGGCTTCTCGAGGTAAGACCATGGACGCCCAGACCGAGGTCTTCCTGCTCAACACCGCGCGCGATGATGTGCGCCACTGGCTGGCCGGCGCGCTGGCGGGCCTTGGCACGCTGGTGGTGGAGGCCAGCTCGCAGGAGGCCGTTGCCGACCAGATCAGCGCGCTCCGGCCCGGACTGGTGTTTCTCGATTTCACGGCGCCGCACGCGGTGGCCTCGACGCGCCTGGCCGAACAGGTGACCCGCCTGTTCCCGCAGGTGCCGCTGGTGGCCGTGGGCCATGCCACCGAGCCGGACACCATGCTGGCCGCGCTGCGCGCCGGCGTGCGGGACTTCATCGACCTGCACGGCGCCACCACGCAGGCCAAGGCCGCGGTGCAGCGGCTGATGGTGCCGCGCGCCGCGCTGCGTGCCGATGTGCGCGCCGTGGAGCCGGCCCGCCACGGCAAGGTCGTGGCGATGCTGGGCGCGCGCCAGGGCGTGGGCGTGACCAGCGCCGCCGTGAACCTCGCGGCGGCGGTGCGCCAGCGCGGCGCCAGCGAGGTGCTGCTGCTCGACCTCGGCCTGCCGGCGCGCGACGGCGCGCTGTACCTCAATATCGCGCCCGAAATTCATTTCGCCGAGGCCGTGCGCAACCTGCGCCGCTTCGATCAGGTCTTCGTGCGCACCGCGCTGGCGCGCCACGCCAACGGGGTGTCCGTGCTGCCGCTGCCGGGCACGCTGTCCGAGTTGCGCGATGTCTCGTACTCGGAAGCCCTGACCCTGCTGGACCGCCTGCGCGCCTTCTTCGACCTCCAGGTGGTGGATCTCGGCGGCTTCTCCAATGCCGAGTTCATGGCCCAGATCGTCAAGGCAGCCGATGCCGTGGTGATCGTCACGGAGCAGAGCGTGGGCGCCATCGTCTCCGCCGTGGAGCTGGTGCAGGAGCTGCGCAAGCGCGAGATCGAACGGGACGACCTGCACCTGCTGGTGTCCCGCTTCGACGCGCAACTGGGCGTGGACGCCGCGCAGGTGGCCGAACGGGTGGGTGTGGCGTCCGTCAGCACCCTGCCAGAGCGGCGCGGCGCCCTGCTGCGCGCGGCCAACCGGGGCGCGGTGCTGGCGGACGACGACGCGGCGGACCCCTACGTGCGCGCGCTCGGCACGCTGATGGCGCGGCTGGGCTACGCCGCCGGGCCGGGCGAGGCACGCAGCATCCTGGCGCGGATGAAGGACAGGCTGCCGGAGGCGCTGCGCGCCGTCCGCACCGGCACCTGAATCAGACCCGAGTCGAACCTGATCCGGACTTGGCAATAGAGCTGGAACTGACATGACCCAAGCGATCGAATTTTCGGACAACGCCGCCGCACCATTTCCTGTCTCGCAGGAGTTCCATACGATCAAGGAAGCGGCGCACGAGCACCTGCTCACGCGTATCGAGGAACTCGGCGCCGAGTTCGGCCGATGGTCGCGCACGGCGATCCATCGCTTCGTGGACCTGGAGCTGGAGAGCTTCACCCGGCTGCGCCGCATCCCGATCAACGAGGCCGAGCTGCGCCAGATTGCCGAGGCGCTGACCAAGGAGCTGGCCGGCTTCGGCCCCATCGAGGACCTGCTCAACGACCCGGCCGTGGAAGATATCCTCGTGAACGGGCACATGGACGTCTACGTGTCGCGCCACGGCGTGCTGGAGCGGATTCCGGTGCGGTTTGCCGATGGCGGGCACCTGCTGCGCATCGTGCGCCGCATCCTGGCGCCGATTGGCCGGCGGCTGGACGAGTCCAACCCGATGGTCGATGCGCGCCTGCCGGACGGCGGGCGCATCAACGTCATCATCCCGCCGCTGGCGCTGGAAGGCCCGGTGGTGTCCATCCGCAAGTTCCGCAAGGACCCGCTGACGCCGGCGGACCTGCAGGCGCTGGGCACCATGAGCCCGGAGATCTGCGAACTGCTGGAGGCCGCCGTGCGCGCCCGCTGCAACATCCTGGTCAGCGGCGGCACCAGTTCCGGCAAGACCTCGCTGCTCAACGCGCTGGCCACCTTCGTGCCGGCCACCGAACGCGTGATCACCATCGAGGACACCGCCGAACTGGCGCTCAACCACCCGCACGTGGTGCGGCTGGAGAGCCGGCCGGGCGGGTTCGAGGGCACCGGCACGGTGACCATCCGCGACCTGCTGCGCAACAGCCTGCGCATGCGGCCAGACCGCATCATCGTGGGCGAAGTGCGCGGCGGCGAGGTGCTGGAGATGCTCCAGGCCATGAGCACCGGGCACGATGGCTCGATGGGCACCATCCACGCCAGCAGCCCGCGCGAATGCCTGTACCGGCTGGAGATGCTGGCCGGCTTTGCCGGCTTCCAGGGCAGCGAGGTGAGCCTGCGCCGGCAGATCGCCAACGCCATCGACTTCATCGTGCAGATTGGCCGGCTGTCGAGCGGCAAGCGGCGCATCCTGTCGATTACCGAGGTGACCGGCCTGGGCGACAACATCATCTCCACGCAGGAACTCTACCGGCACGAGCCGCTGCAGAACGCCGACGGCACCGAGGCGGACCGCTGGCAGTCGCTCGGCATCCTGCCGCACTCGCCCAAGCTCGCGCGCATGCGGCCCGCGAACTTCGGGCTCGATGACCGGTTCGATCTCTGAGATGGCGGTCGCCGGCCTGCTCATCGCCTCCGTCGCCCTGGTGCTGCTTGGCACCGGGCTGCTGCTGCTCGCCACGGCTCGCGCGCGCGGGCAGGCGGAACACGCGCGCGCGCATCTCGCCGCCCAGACCGAGCAGGTAAAGGCGCGCTACGCCACTGCCACCGACCCGGCCCCGCAAGCGGGCGCGCGCGACCTGCGCCGCCGCTGGACCGACCTGCTGCGCCGCGCCGACCTCGCGTCCACGCGCGCCACGGCGCTGCGCTGGGGCGGCCCGGTGGCCACGCTGGTGCTGTTCGGCGGGCTGATCGGCGGCGCACTGGGCGCGGCGGCGATGCTGGTGACGGGCGTGGCGCTGGCCGCTTTCCTGCTCTGGGTGCGCATCCGGCGCGTCCGGGAGAAGATGCTGCGCCAGTTGCCGGGCTTTCTCGATGGCGTGGTGCGGCTGATGACCATCGGCAGCAGCGTGCCGGCCGCGTTCCAGAATTCCGTGGCGAACACCGAGGCGCCGCTGCGCCAGTGCCTGGTGCAGGCCATTCACCTCCAGCGTGCCGGCAAGGAGCTCGATCAGGCGGTGTTGATGGTGGGCCGCGCCTATGATCTGGCCGAACTGGTGATCGTGTCGTCGGTGCTGCGCCTGTCCGTGCGCTACGGTGGCCGGGCCGATGTGGTGATGGAGCGCACCGCCACCTTCATGCGCGACCGCGAGGAAGCGCAGCGCGAGCTGATGGCGCTGTCGGCGGAGACGCGCCTGTCGGCGTGGGTGCTGGGCCTGCTGCCGCTGGTGGTGGCGGGCGGCCTGTTCGTGATGAACGCCGGCTACATCCTGCTGATGTGGCGCGACCCGATGGGCAAGGCGATGCTGCTGACCGCGCTGGGGCTGGAGGTGGTCGGCGCCTTGCTGCTATACCGGCTGGCCAAGTCGATATGAGGGCGCGCGCATGGATGTGACGATCGACATGACCTCTCTGCTCTCGATGAGCCTGCTGGCCGCCGCCGGCGCGGCGGGGCTGCTGGCGTGGCCGCTGGTGCGGCAATGGCGCCAGCGCCGTGCCACCACGCGCACGCTCGACGCCGCGCTGGACCGTCAGGCGGTGCGCGCGGCGGCCACGCCGGCGTCCCCATCGGCGTCCCCATCGGCGTCCCCCCCGGCCGCCGCGGCCAACCCCACCGCCAACCCCGGTTCCACCACCCTGGGCGGGCGCCTCAGCGAGACCTGGCTCACTTCGAAACTGGGCCGCGCCGTGGTCACCGCCGAGGAGCAACGGCTGCTGGAGCAGTGCGGCTACTACGGCGTGCGCCCGCGCACGGTGTTCGGCGGGCTGCGCGTGGCGGTGCCGGTTGCGCTGGCGCTGGCGGCCTTCGTCTGGCGGCTGCCGGTGTCGCTGGCCGGCGCCATCGGCTGGAGCTTCGCCACCTTCGCGGTGGCCTTCCTGCTGCCCAAGCTGGCCCTGCGCCGCCGCGCCAGACAGCGGCTGGCGCGGGTGGCCGACGAACTGCCGGTGCTGATCGACATGCTGCGGCTCCTGCAGGGCGTGGGGCTGTCCATCGACCAGAGCCTGCAGATCATCGTAGTCGAGTTCGGCAGCATGCTGCACGTGCTGGGCCCCGAGCTGCAGCGCGCGAACCAGCAGTTCGCCTCGGGCCGCTCGCGCGAGCAGACGCTGCAGCGCATCGGCAAGCTGTTCGACGATGAAGACCTCAAGGGCCTGATTACGCTGCTGACGCAGGTAGACCGCCACGGCGGCGCGGTGCAGGAGCCGCTGCGCCAGTTCGGCGAGCGGCTGCAGACCGCGCGCAAGGCGCGCATGAAGGACAAGATTGGCCGGCTCACGGTGAAGATGACCGGGGTGATGGTGGTCAGCCTGCTGCCGGTGCTGCTGATCCTCACCGCCGGCCCGGGCTTCCTGGGCGTGATTCGCATGCTGGCGCGCATGAACGGAGGGCACTGAATGACGAAACCGATGAGCGCCATGATGGCGGCTGTGATGGTGACACTGCTCCTGGCGGGCTGCGCGAGCCCGGGCCAGCAGAGCGCCGACGCGCTGGCGCAGCAGGCCGAGGCGCAGATCGCGCTGTCCAAGCTGCGCGACAAGGAGGCCCGCGCCGAGTACAACGACCAGGCCGTCTACCTCGGCCTGATCGCGCGGATGCAGCAGGAGGGGCTGTACTTCGCCTCGCTGGCTCATATCGACGCCTTCCAGCAGCGCTTTGGCACCCAGCCGGGCCTGCAGCTGATGCGCGCCGCCGCGCTGCGCGAGACCGGCCAGGACGACGCGGCGCTGACCGCCTACCGCGCGCTGCTGGGCACCGACCGCGCTGCCGCCGCGCATCACGGCATCGGGCTGGTGCTGGGCCGGCAGGGCGATTTCATCCGCGCCGCCGCTTCGCTGCGGCAGGCCGCCACGCTCGATCCGGTGAACCCGCAGGTGGCCAACGACCTCGGCTACGCGCTGATGCGCGGCGGCGCCTTGCAGGACGCGCGCATTCCGGTGATGCAGGCGTTGCAGCTGGACGGCAGCAATCCGCGCATCGTCAGCAACGCGGCGGTGTGGCTGTGGGCGAGCGGCAAGCGCGCCGAGGCCAACGCGATGATGCAGCGCGCCGCCATGCCCGAGACCACGCGGGCCGCCGTCCGCAAGGAGGGCGAGCGCGTGGCGCGTGCGGCGCTGGCCCACGGGCGCCCAACCGCCACCAAGCCGCTGGCGCTGCTGGCCCCGGCCAACGCCAACGCCAACGCCAACGCCAACGCCATCGCGATCGCCATCGCTTCAGGAGACGCACGATGACCATCCGCCGACTTTCTCGCCGATTTTTTCGCCGATCTTTCCGTCACCTGGCGCTGCTGGCGCCGCTGGCGCTGCTGGCGCCGCTGGCGCTGCTGTCCGCCGCCCCTGCGTCGGCCCAGACGGCCGAGCCCCAGCCGGCTCCCGCCCAGCTCCCGGTCGGCCAGCAGACGCGCACGCTGCTGGAGATCCAGCGCAACGGCTCGCAGGCCGGCGCGGCCATCCCGCTGGGCGGCGAGCAGGCCGCCATCGGCTATGAGCGGTATATGCGCAGCTTCCGCTACGAGCTGCCGGAGTTCTTCACCAGCCAGGCCACCGGCAGCCCGCTGCGTGGTGGCGGCAGCAATATGCCCCCCGCGCCCAACGGGCAGTAAGGCCACAACCATGCGTCCGCTCCGAGCCCATCGCCACGCGCGCGGCGCCGTCAGCCTGATGGCGGCGCTGCTCATCGCCACGGTCGGCATTGCCGCGCTGGTGTCGATCGACGTCGGCCATGTGTTCTACAGCCAGCGCCAGTTGCAGAAGACGGTGGATCTGGCCGCGCTCTCCGGCGCGCAGCAGCTCAAGCGTGCCGCCGACCTGCCCGCCACCACGGCCAGCGTGCTCGGCAGCGTGACGGCGGCGGCGGCGCAGAACGGCTATGCGTCGGGCGTGAGCGCGGAATGTGCCGACGTAGCCGGCGGCGCCGCCGATGGCCTGCGCGCCTGCCTGGGCCTGTGGGACCCGGCCAACCCGGCCAACGGGGACAGCGTGCGCCACTTCAACCCCGCTTATCCGGACGCCACGGTCTCGCCCAACGCGGTGCGCGTGCAGGCCACCTACACGGTGCCGCTGCTGTTCGTCATCCCCGGCACGGCGTCCCGGCAGCTGCGCGCGGAGGCCATCGCGGCCGGCAGCCCGCCCGTGGCGTCGTTCACGCTCGGCAGCGGCCTGCTCGATGTGTCCACGGCCAGCGGCATGCTGGGCCTGCTGCTCGGCAACACGGTGACCCTGTCCGTGCTCGACTGGAGCGGGCTGGTCGGCGCCAACGTCACGCTTGAGCAATTGCGCCTGCAAGCCGGCGTGGGCACCATCGACCAGCTGCTCAATGCCACGCTCTCCATCCAGGACTTCTATGCGCTGGTGCTGGGCGCGGCGGGCAAGAGCGCGCTGCTGAACGCGGCGCTGGGCAGCCCGGTGACGCAGCTGGGGGTGAGCGGCATCGGCACCACGGTCTCGCTGGCGAAGATGCTCGACCTGGGCGTGCTCACGCCGGCGGCCTCGTCGGCGGCGGAGGTGGCCGTGAACGTGGCGTCGCTGCTGACCACGGCGGCCTACGTGGCGCGCGGCACCAGTGCCATCGACCTCGACAAGATCGCGGTCAACGTCGGCCTCGGCTCGGTGGGCGGCAAGCTCTATATCGTGCAGCCGCCGCAGGTGGCGCTGGGGCCGGCGCGGCAGTTGCCCGGCGGCACGTGGCAGACCACGGCCACCACCGCGCAACTGGGGCTCTGGCTGGCGGTCAAGGCCAATCTGCCGGTGCTGGGGCTGGCCAGCGCGGATGTCAACCTGCCGGTCTGGCTGCGCGTGGGGCAGGCCCGGGGCGACCTGACCAACGTCCAGTGCGCGGCTAACCCGGCGCAGCGGCGCGCCACCGTCAACGTCACCACGGACGTGTTGACCACCTGCGTGGCCGATGGGACGAAGCCGCAGTGCGCGCCGGCGGCGACGCCGGTGGAGCTGGCTGTAGTGAAGGTGCTTGCCGGGGTGTTGTCGACCAAGGTCGTTGCTAATCCCAAGCCGGACGTCACGCCGATGAACCCGCTCAACGACGTGGTACTGGCGCCGGGCGGCAGTGCCTCCACGTCATCGACCAAGCCGTTGTCCCGCGCGATCACGGACATGGTCCGCAACCTCAACCCGGATGTGACGGTGGGCCTTGGCGTGCTGGGCATCCCGCTGAACGTCGGGGCCTTGCTGGACGCCCTGCTAACCCCCATCGCGGGCCTGCTGGACGCCCTGCTCATTCCGCTGACGTCCACGCTCGGCATCCGGCTCGGCAATGCCGACCTGTGGCTGAACGGGGTCGATTGCAATAACGCCGAACTGGTCTACTGAAGGTCTACTGAAGAACCGAACCATCATGAAAGCCGACCGCTGGGCCTACGAGACCCTGGAAGTCTATGTCTGGGAAGGCAAGTACGAGATTGCAGACCGCGTGGCGCGCTTCCTCACGCCGCTGGGCGTGGAGGTGATCCGCGCCGGCGCGCTGGACGCGCTGCCCGCCGAGCCGCGCGTGAAGCCATGCATCGCCGTGATCAGCGCCTCGGCCATCGGCGCGGCCAAGTTCACGCTCGACTGGGAGGCCGCGCACGGCATGCCGGTGATCTGGGTGGGCGCGCCGGACCGGGAAGTCGACCCCGGCCGCTTTCCGCCCGAGTACGCGCATATCCTGCCGCACGACTTCACCGGCGCCGACCTGCGCACGCAGATCGGCAAGCTGATGCCGCAACTGCTGGCCGCCGCTGCCACCGGCCCGGACGTGGCCGACCTCGTCGCCGGCTCGCCGGCCATGTTGCAACTGATGTCGCAGGTGGATACCTACGCGGACTTCGGCAGCAACGTGATGCTGTACGGCGAGACCGGCGCCGGCAAGGAGCGCATCGCGCGGCTGTTCCACGAGCGCAACACTACTTACGGCAAGGGGCCGTTCGTCGCCGTGAACTGCGGGGCGATTCCGGACGGCCTGTTCGAGTCCCAGTTCTTCGGCCACGCCAAGGGCGCGTTCACGGGCGCCATGTTCGCCCACCGGGGCTACTTCGAGCAGGCTACCGGCGGCACGCTGTTCCTCGATGAAATCGGCGACCTGCCGCTGTTCCAGCAGGTCAAGCTGCTGCGCGTGCTGGAGGAAAACGCGCTGACGCGGCTGGGGTCGACCATGCCGGTGAAGCTGGACTTCCGGCTCGTGGCTGCCACCAACAAGGACCTGCGCGAGGCGGTGAGCCAGGGCCGCTTCCGCGCCGACCTCTATTTCCGGCTGGCCGTGATCGAGCTGCGCATCCCCAGCCTGGAGGACCGGGGCGCGGCGGACAAGGTCGGCCTGCTGGTCTCCTTCCTGCGCCATATGCTCGGCACGGCCGGCTTCGACGCCCTGCCGCCCCTGCCGGACTGGCTGCGCGGCGCGGTGGGCACGGCGTTCTTCATCGGCAATGTGCGGGAACTGCGCAACCTGGCCGAGCGGATTGGCATCACCGTGCAGCAGTGCGGCCATTGGGACGAGGCGCGCATCCGTCCGCTGTTCCGCGCGCTGCGCCCGGGTGCCTTTGACGGCACCGAGCGCGCCGACCCGCGCGGCGACGCCGAGGAGCGCCGCCGCATCATCGCGGCGCTGGACGCCAACGGCTGGCGCCGGCAGGACACCGCCGCCTGTCTCGGCATCAGCCGCAAGGTGCTGTGGGAGAAGATGCGCAAGTTCCAGATCGCCGACAGCGAAGCGGAGCCCGCTTGACGCGGACCCACTTGACGCGGACCCACAAGGGCGGACCCACAACGGAAGACTGGGGGATGCGGGGCGGGGGGCCGCAACGTTATGATGCGGGACCGCGCGGCCCGGCCGTGCTTCTCGCGCCACGGCGCCGAAGGACTCAGATTGCGTTTTCTCCACACCGCCGACTGGCATCTTGGTCGGCTGTTCCACGCCCGCAGCCTGCTCGAAGACCAGGCCCATGTGCTCGACCAGTTCGTCGCGCTGGTCCGTGACGTACGGCCAGACGCCGTGCTGATCGCGGGCGATGTCTACGATCGCGCCGTGCCGCCGCCCGAGGCCGTGGCGCTGCTGGACGACGTGCTGGCACGCATCGTCGTGGACGCGGGCGTGCCCGTGGTGATGATCGCCGGCAACCATGACAGCGCGCACCGGCTGGGCTTCGGCGCCCGCCTGATGGCGGCGCAGGGGCTGCACGTGGCGGGGCGCACCGGCCCGCAGGCCAGCTGCGTCACGCTGCACGACGCCCATGGCGAAGTGCGCATCTATGCGCTGCCCTATGCGGAGCCGGCCGCCGTGCGCGACGCGCTCGGGCTGGACCTGCCCAGCCACGAAGCGGCGCTTCAGGCACAGCTGGCCGCCATCCGCGCCACCCATCCGCCCGGCGTGCGCGCCGTGGCGGTGGCCCACGCCTTCGTGGTGGGCGGGGCGGTGAGCGAGTCGGAGCGGCCGCTGTCCGTCGGCGGCAGCGGGGCGGTGGCGGCGGAGGTCTTCGCCGGCTTCGATTTCGTCGCGCTGGGCCACCTGCACCGGCCCCAGACCATCGGCGAGCGGGTGCACTACTCGGGCTCGCTGCTCAAGTACTCGCTGTCGGAAGCCGAGCACATGAAGTCGGTCTCGCTGGTGGAGATCGACGGCGCCGGGCAGGTGACGATCGAGCCGATCGCCCTCCAGCCGCTGCGCAACCTGCGCGTGCTGCAGGGCGAGCTGGCCACGCTGCTGGCGCAGGGCATGGATGACGCGCGCCGTGACGACTATATCTATGCAGTGCTGTCCGATACCGGCGCGCTGCTGGACCCGATGGCGCGGCTGCGCCAGGTCTACCCCAACGCGCTGGCGATGGAGCGCACGGTGCTGGCCCGCAGCGGGCAGGCCAGCGCGGCGGGGCGCCAGTTGCGGGAACTCGATACGGGCACGCTGTTCGCCAACTTCTTCCGCGAGGTAGCGGACGCGGATCTCGACGGCGATCAGCGCCGGACGCTGGACGACCTGCTGGCCGACATGGCCGCGGCGGAAAGGGAATCGGCATGAAACCGTTGCACCTGACGCTCCAGGCGTTCGGCCCGTTCGCGGCCACGGAGACCATCGACTTCACAAAGCTGGGCGATCAGGCGTTCTTCCTGATCCACGGCCCCACGGGCGCGGGCAAGACCACGCTGCTCGATGCAATCTGCTTCGCGCTGTACGGCGACACCTCCGGCGGCGAGCGCAACCCCCAGGACATGCGCAGCGCCAACGCCGATCCGGCCCTGCGCACGGAAGTCACGCTGGAATTCTGCCTGGGCGCCACGCGCTACCGGGTGACGCGCTCGCCTACGCAGGACCGGCCGAGCCAGCGTGCCGCCGGCGGCTTCGTCAAGGAGGCCGCCAAGGCGCAGCTGGACGTGATGATGGACGATGGCTGGCGGAGCAAGGCGACCCAGCCGAACCGCGTGGGCGATGCCGTGCGCGACCTGCTCGGCTTCGACAGCGCGCAGTTCCGGCAGGTGATCGTGCTGCCGCAGGGGCGCTTCCGCGAACTGCTGACGGCGGATTCGCGCGCGCGGCAGGCCATTCTGGAGCGGCTGTTCCGCACCGAGCTGTATCGGCGCGTGGAGGAGCACCTCAAGGATCAGGCGGCGGGTATCCGGCGCGAGGCCGACGAGATCGGGCTGCGCCGCCGCACGCTGCTGGAGCAGTACACGCTGCCGTCGACGGAAGCCCTCGCGGCGCGCATCGCCGCACAGCAGGAGGCGCTGCTCGACCTGCAACAGCGCGAAGCGCTGGCCCGCGCCGCGAGCGAGGCGGCGCAGGCGTCACTGCGCAAGGGCGAGATGGAGCAGGCGAACCTGAAGGCGTGGCACGAGGCCGAGGCGACCTTCGCGCAGCTCAACGCTCGCGTGCCGGCGAAGGATGCGGAACGGGACAGGCTGCGCGCGGCCCAGCGCGCCGCGCACGTGACGCCAGTGGCGCGCAACGCCGAGGCGGCGCGCCGCGAGCAGGGCACCTCCCGCGAGGCGCTGGCCCGTTCCGAGGCCGCCGCCGCGCGCGCCCGGCACGAGGCGGACGCCGCCACCGTGGCCCTGCGCGCCGAACAGGCGCGCGCCGGGGAGCGGGAGGCGGCCCAGCGCAGCGCCACGGCGCTGGAAGACCTGCTGCCGCGCGCGCGGCAGCTTGGCCTGCTGCAACACGCGCTGGCGCAGGCCAACGCCGCGTTGACCCAAGCGCAGGCGGCCCACACCAAGGCCGTGGCGGCGCTGGATGCCGGCACCAAGCGTCAGCAGGCGCTGGACGAGGCGCTGGCGCAGGCGCGCGCCACGGCGGCCCCGCTCGACGCCACGCGGCTCCAGCGCGACAACGCGCGCGAGCGCCTGGCGCGCATCGCCAAATATCGACAGGTGGAAGCTGCCCTGCCGCCGCTGCGCGCGGCGCAGACGGCCGCCCAGACGCAATGGACCCGGGCCGGTGCCGCGCGCGACGCCGCGCGGGCCGCGCTGGCGCAGTCGGAAGCCGCCTGGCGCGTGGGGCAGGCGGCGCGGCTGGCCGCTGGCCTGCATCGTGGCGATGCCTGCCCGGTGTGCGGTGGCACTGACCATCCGGCGCTGGCGCAGCAGGTGCTGGCGCTGGTGACCGATGACGACCTCGACGCGAGCCGCGCGGCGCTCCAGCGTACCGACGAGGCGCTCGCCGAGGCCACGGCGGCACGCCAGAAGGCCGACGCGGACGTCGTGCAGGCACAGCAGCGGCTGGCCGATATCGCCGAAGCGATCGAGGATGTATCGGAGGACGGGGCCCGCCGGCTGGAGGCCGACGTGGCCGCGCTGACCGCCGCCGCGACGCAGGCGGAAGCGGCTGCCCAGCGTGCGCAGGAACTGGAAGCGGCGGCCACGCAGGGCCGGACGGCGCTCGCCACCACCGAGGCCGCCGCCAGCGCCGCCGATGCGCAGGCGCGCGTCGCCGCGCAGGAGCGGGACAAGCGAGAGGCTGAATTTCAGGCGTCCAGCGCGTTGGTGCCGCCGGAATCGCGTGACCCCGATGTGATCGCCACATCGCTCGAAGCGGCCCGGCGCCACGCCGGCGCGCTGGAAGCGGCGTTGCAGGTGGCCCAAGCCGCGGAACGGCAGGCGGCGACGATGCTCTCCGGCAGCGAGGCCGCGCTGGCATCGGCCCAGCAGCACGTGGCCCAGGCCGACGCGCGCACGGTCCAGTGCGACACCGAGCTGGCCGATGCGCTGGCGCTGGCCGGGTTCGCCGATGCCGCGGCCTACGCAGCCGCCACGCTCGCGCCGGACGCCATCGCCACACTCGACGAAGCCGTGCGCCGTTTCGATATCGATCTGGCCACCGCTGCCGAGCACCGCGCGCGCACCGCCGCCATCGCCCAGGCCATCGCCGCGCCGGACCTGCCCGCGCTGCTGGCCGCACGCGACACGGCAGCCGTGCAGCTGGAGGATGCCATCCGCCAGCGCACCGAACTCGCCGCCGCGCGGGATGCGCTGCTGCAATGCCAGGCCCTGCTCGATGCGCTGGCCGAGGACAGCCGCGATGTGGAGGCGCGCTACGCCGTGCTGGGCCGGCTCTCGGAGGTGGCCAACGGCAACAATCCGCGCCGCATGACGTTCCAGCGCTTTGTGCTGGCGACGCTGCTGGACGAGGTGCTCGAGGCGGCGTCCCTGCGGCTGATGCGCATGAGCCGGGGCCGCTACGCCTTGCAGCGCGTGCGCGAGCAGGGCGACCAGCGCGTGGCGGGCGGGCTCGACCTGGAGGTGTTCGACCATGACACCGGCAGCGCGCGGCCAGCCAATACGCTGTCTGGCGGGGAGGGGTTCCTCGCCTCGCTGTCGCTGGCGCTGGGGCTGGCCGATGTGGTGCAGTCGCGCGCCGGCGGCATCCAGCTCGACACGCTGTTCGTGGACGAAGGTTTCGGCACGCTGGACCCGGAAAGCCTCGATTTTGCGATCCGCACGCTGCTGGACCTCCAGCAGGCGGGCCGGCTGGTCGGCATCATTTCGCACGTGACCGAACTGCGCGAGCGCATCGATGTGCGCCTGGAGGTACGCCCCGGCGTAAGCGGCAGCCAGGCCGTCCTGCGTCTACCCTGAAAGGATGGCGGCGCCCCTCGCCGAGGGGTGCGATTATCGCCCGCCACGGGTCGGGCCGCCTTGACCCTGTTTCCGGGCCGGGTGTAACCTTTGTTCAGTCTGCGAATTGGAGTTCGAATAGCGAACTTATTTTGCAGGATTCGCAGGTTTCAGATGCACTCATGGCCGCCCAGACGGCCGCCAAGACAACACCAAGATTGTTGGACCCGGTCTGCGCCCGCCACCATGCCTAGCATGGGACAGACGGCGCGGACGCCCCGTCCTGCATGACGCCGGAGACAGTTTTGCGTGCCGCCCCCTTGCGGCTGGTCCCGGCCTTCGCTGCCGGACTTTTCCGTACTGGAACGCAAGTGATCAACAAGCTATATGACTCGGTGGAAGCGGCAGTGGCCGGTATCCACGACGGCGCCACGATCCTGATTGGCGGCTTCGGCATGGCCGGCATGCCGGCCGAGCTGATCGACGCGCTGATCGCACAGGGCGCACGCGACCTCACCATCGTCAACAACAACGCCGGCAACGGCGACACCGGCCTGGCCGCGCTGCTCAAGACCAAGCGCGTGCGCAAGATCATTTGTTCGTTCCCGCGTCAGGTGGATTCGTACGTGTTCGACTCGCTCTACCACGCCGGCGAGATCGAGCTGGAACTGGTGCCGCAGGGCAACCTGGCCGAGCGCATCCGCGCCGCCGGTGCCGGCATCGGCGGGTTCTTCACCCGCACCGCCTACGGCACCCCGCTGGCCGAAGGCAAGGAAACCCGCATCATCGACGGCAAGGGCTATGTGTTCGAGTCGCCGATCCACGCCGACTTCGCGCTGATCAAGGCCGACACGGCGGACCGCTGGGGCAACCTCACCTACCGCAAGACCGCCCGCAACTTCGGGCCTATCATGGCCATGGCCGCCAAATGCGCGATCGTGCAGGTGAGCCACATCGCGGAACTGGGCGAACTGGACCCCGAGCACATCGTCACGCCGGGCCTGTTCGTCAAGCGCGTGGTCAAGATCGATGGCGCCGCCCAGGCCGCCAACGCCGATCAAGCCGCCTGAAGCCAAGGAGAGATCACAATGAACCGCCTGACCCGCGACCAGATGGCCGCCCGCGTGGCCCGAGACATTCCCGACGGCGCCGTGGTGAACCTCGGCATCGGTCTGCCCACCCTGGTGGGCAACCACCTGCCGGCCGACCGTGAAATCCTGCTCCAGAGCGAAAACGGCCTGCTCGGCATGGGCCCCGCGCCCGCGCCCGGCCAGGAAGACGGCGACCTGATCAACGCCGGCAAGCAGCCGGTGACGATCAAGCCCGGCGGCTCCTATTTCCACCATGCCGACTCGTTCGCGATGATGCGTGGCGGTCACCTCGACTTCTGCGTGCTGGGCGCGTTCCAGGTCTCGCAGACCGGCGACCTGGCCAACTGGCACACCGGCGCGCCGGGCGCCATCCCCGCCGTGGGCGGTGCGATGGACCTGGCCATCGGCGCCAAGCAGGTGTTCGTGATGATGGAACACCTGACCAAGCAGGGCGAAAGCAAGGTCGTACGCGAGTGCACCTACCCGCTGACGGGCATCGGCTGCGTCACGCGGATCTACACCGACCTGGCGACCATCGACGTGACGCCGGACGGCCTGGTCGCCCGCGACCTCGTCGACGGCCTCACCTTCGACGAACTCCAGCGCCTGACCGGCGTGCCGCTGCTGCAACCCGTGGCCGCCTGACCCATACCAAAGACGAGTGAGACAGAACATGACCGACGCCTTTATCTGCGACGCCATCCGTACCCCCATCGGCCGTTATGCCGGCAGCCTGTCCGCGGTGCGCCCGGACGACCTCGGCGCCGTGCCGCTGCGCGCCCTGATGGCACGCAACCCGAACCTGGACTGGTCCGCCATCGACGACGTGATCTACGGCAACGCCAACCAGGCCGGCGAGGACAACCGCAACGTGGCGCGCATGTCGTCGCTGCTGGCGGGCCTGCCTGAGGCCGTGCCCGGCGCCACCATCAACCGCCTGTGCGGCTCCGGCATGGACGCCACCGGCACGGCCGCGCGCGCCATCAAGTCCGGCGAAGCCACGCTGATGATTGCCGGCGGCGTGGAAAGCATGAGCCGCGCCCCGTTCGTGATGGGCAAGGCCGCCTCGGCTTTCTCGCGCGATGCGCAGATCTTCGACACCACCATCGGCTGGCGCTTCATCAACCCGGCGATGCGTGCCGCCTACGGCGTGGACTCGATGCCCGAGACCGCCGAGAACGTGGCCACGGACTACAAGATCAGCCGCGAAGACCAGGATCTGATGGCGCTGCGCAGCCAGGAGAAGGCTTCCCGCGCCCAGGCCGACGGCACGCTGGCCCAGGAAATCACCGCCGTCACGATTCCGCAGAAGAAGGGCGATGCCATCGTGGTGGAGCGCGACGAACACCCGCGTGCCACCAGCATGGAAGCGCTGGCCAAGCTGCGCGGCGTGGTTCGTGCCGACGGCACGGTTACCGCCGGTAACGCCTCGGGCGTGAACGACGGCGCCTGCGCGCTGCTGCTGGCCAGCGAGGCCGGCCTGAAGCAGCACGGCCTGACCCCGCGTGCCCGCATCGTCGGCATGGCAACCGCCGGCGTGGCGCCGCGCGTGATGGGCATCGGCCCGGCACCGGCCACCCAGAAGCTGATGAAGCAGCTGGGCATGTCGCTGGACCAGATCGACGTGATCGAACTGAATGAGGCGTTTGCTGCACAGGGCCTGGCCGTGCTGCGCCAGCTCGGCATTGCCGACGATGACAAGCGCGTGAACCCCAACGGCGGCGCCATCGCGCTGGGCCACCCGCTCGGCATGAGCGGCGCCCGCCTGGTGACCACGGCGATGTACCAGCTGCATCGCACCGGCGGCCGCTACGCGCTGTGCACCATGTGCATCGGCGTGGGCCAGGGCATCGCCATGGTGATCGAACGCGTCTGACCGTTGCTGAACGTGTCTTGACGGACTTGAGGGGCGCCCGGCGCCCCTCAAGTTTCGTCCGCTTCCTGCCGTTTACCCGGATGGGAAGTTTCAGTGGTGTCTCTTCCCCAACGAGGTAGAGCAATGCGGCCGGGCCGACGGGCTCGCCGGCTGGCCGCATCTTTTTCTGACGGACCCGGCTGTAGTTGCCGGTACGGAGTACCGAGATGTCCCTTCCCGTTGCCACGCTTGTCACCGGCGCCAGTTCCGGTATTGGCCGCGCCATTGCAGAAATGCTGCTGGCCGATGGCGTGACCCAGGTGGTCAATGTCGATTACGCGGAACCCGCGTGGTCGCACCCCAACATGACGTTCTTCCAGGCCGACCTGACCAACGCCGACGCCACGCGCGCGGCGGCGGCGCAGGTGACGTCCCGCTTTGCCGTGACGCGGCTGGTGAACAATGCCGGCGCCACTCGTCCCGGCACGGCCGACACGGCCACCACGGCCGACCTAGACTACGTGGTGGGTCTGACGCTGCAGGCCACCATGCTGCTCACCCGGGCCTGCCTGCCCGCGATGCGGGCGGCCGGCTTTGGCCGCATCGTCAACATGGCCTCGCGCGCGGCGCTGGGCAAGCCCGACCGCGTGGTGTATTCGGCGGTCAAGGCCGGGCTGGTTGGCATGACCCGAACGCTGGCGATGGAGCTGGGCGGCGACGGTATCACCGTCAACGCCGTGGCACCGGGTCCCATCGCCACCGAGCTGTTCCGCCGGAGCAATCCGGAGGGCAGCGAACAGACACGGCGCATCCTGGCAAGCATCGCCGTGAAACGAATGGGAACGCCGGAAGACGTGGCGCGTGCCTCGCTGTTCTTCCTCTCGCCCGAGAATGGTTTCGTGACCGGACAGGTGCTGTACGTCTGCGGCGGAACCACGCTCGGCGTGGCACCCGTATAAGAAAGATGCCCGCCCTGGCACGGGGCGGAAATAGCGATTCAAAGCTTTGCGCCGGCGGCGCTTATCCCAGCCGTTGGCGAGCATTTCATTCCTGGAGCACAAGATGAGCATGACCAATCAACCTTCGAAGGCGCGCAGACGCCTGCTGGCCGCTGGCGTGGCACTGGCCGCCGGCATTGCTGCCGTGGGCGGCGCGCAGGCGCAGGGCACCTACCCGACCAAGCCGATCACGATGATCGTGCCGTTCTCGGCCGGTGGCACCACCGACATCCTGGCGCGTATCGTCAGCCTGCAACTGGGCAAGGTGCTGGGCCAGCCCGTGGTGGTGGACAACCGTCCGGGCGCGGGCGGCAACATCGGCGCCTCGCTGGCCGCCAAGGCCCCGGGTGACGGCTACACGCTGTTCATGGGCACCATCGGCACGCACGCCATCAACCAGTCGCTGTACTCCAAGCTGCCGTACGACCCGGTGAAGGATTTCGCGCCGATCACGCGCGTGGCCATGGTGCCGAACATCGTCGTGGTGAACCCGAAGGTGCCGGTGCACAACGTGAAGGAGCTGATCGCCTACGTGAAGGCCAACCCGGACAAGCTGTCGTACGGCTCGTCGGGCAGCGGTTCGTCGATGCACCTCTCGGGTGAGCTGTTCAACTCGATGACCGGCCTGCACATCCAGCACATTCCGTACAAGGGCAGCGCCCCGGCCGTGAACGACCTGCTGGGCAACCAGATCGGCCTGATGTTCGACAACATGCCGTCGTCGTACCCGCACGTGAAGGCCGGCAAGCTGCGCGCCATCGCCGTGACCTCGGGCAAGCGCTCGCCGGCCCTGCCGGACGTGCCGACGGTGGCCGAAGCCGGCGTGCCGGGCTACGAAGCCACGTCGTGGTTCGCGCTGTACGCCACGGGCGGCACGCCGCAGCCGATCGTCGACCGCCTGAACGCCGAAGTGGTGAAGATCCTCGCCATGCCGGAAGTGAAGAAGCAGATGGCCGAACAAGGCGCCGAGCCGAACCCGGAAAAGCCGGCCCAGCTCGCCGCCTTCATGAAGTCCGAGTCCGCCAAGTGGGCCAAGGTCGTGAAGGCCTCCGGCGCGACGGTGGACTGATCGTTGCAGCACTGAAGTACGCAGTACGCAGTAAGCAGTACTGGGAACCGGCCCGATGGGCCGGTTTTTTTATGCCCAAGAAAAAGCCCGCAAACCAGTTGCGGGCAGAAATCCCAGGTCCCGGAGGGACAGGAGGAGACAACCGACACGGGCCGGTGTGCGGGAAATCAGGTCAGGCTGTACTTGACCACTTGTTCCTCGACACCGACAAAACGCACAAGCTGGCGCAGCCCGCTTGCATATTCCTTGATGTGATGCCCTTCCGGCGTATCGGGCAGCCGGTAGTAAATCGGGGCCGAACCGGCGCGGGCGCGGGCCGCGGGGGCAGGCGCGGCGGCTTCGCCAGCGGCGGAGCCTTCGGCAAATTCCGGTCTTGCGTTCATAGACAACTCCCGGGAGACGCATGACGCGGAACGTTGGGCCGGCAAAGGGGCGCGCGCATGCGGGTGGCAATGTCTGGAATGTATTGCAAGCGGTCGGGAAATGCCATTTCGTTTTTTTTAGATCTGTTTCGAGACAATTGTCTAAATTGTCATAAATAGACGCCGGCGCGTGCTGCCGACGCCTGGGCCGCAACAAGCGCGTATCCCATGGGTTAACGGCATGACGCCGCGTGACTTGCGCGTTACCATGCCGGGCAGCTTCGCCACGACCTGACCCGCTCACCGTGGGGCAGGATCGCAACCTTCATGCCAGGCCCCCGCACCCAGATCCCGCCTCATGTCTACCCAGCACGCCCTGTTGATCTCGCTGATCGAAAAGCCGTCCTCCGGCTACGACCTCGCGCGCCGGTTTGACAAGTCCATCGGCTATTTCTGGCACGCCACGCACCAGCAGATCTATCGGGAACTGGGCCGCATGGCCGATCACGGCTGGATTGCCGCCGATGAGCAGGGCAACAGCGTGAGCAACGGCGAGCCCGCCGAGGCCGACGGCGTGGAGAAGAAGAGTCGCAAGAAGGTGTATCGCGTGTTGCCGGCTGGCCGCGACGAACTGGCGCGCTGGGTGCTCGCCCCCGGGCTGGGGCTGGATCAGCGTGAGGAAATTCTGGTGAAGCTACGTGCAGATGCTGCCATCGGGCCACTTGGACTGGCCGACGAGATGGCGCGGCTGATCGCGCTGCACGAGGCACGGCTTGAGACGTTTCTCAAGATCGAGCAGAAGGATTTCGCGGTCGGGCAGGCCGACCGCACGCGGCAGATCCATCATGCGCTGCTCAGGCGCGGCATCCGCTACGAGGAAGACTGGGTGCAGTGGGCCAAGGACCTGCTGCCGTTGCTGGCGGCACCGGCCGCCAGCGACAACGCCTAAACGCTACCGTCAGGCTACGTCGAGCGCGGAGGCCGCGCTGGCCGGCGCTGCCTCGGCCAACCCCAGGCGGCGGCGGGCGAGTGCATATTCCTCCACAAATCGACGCACCAGTTCGCCGGCCGGCACCACGCGCTTGATCGCGCCCACGCCCTGGCCGGCGCCCCAGATGTCTTTCCACGCCTTGACGCTCGCCGAGCCGAAATTCATCTTCGAGGCATCGGAGGTGGGCAGGGCCTCGGGGTCAAGCCCGGCGCGCACGATGCTGTTGCGCAGGTAATTACCGTGTACGCCCGTGAACAGGTTGGAATAGACGATATCGTCCGCCGAGCTGTCGACGATCATCTGCTTGTAGGCGTCCTGGGCGTTGGCTTCCTGCGTGGCGATGAAGGCCGAGCCGATATAGGCGAGGTCCGCCCCGGCGGCCTGCGCGGCCAGTACGGCGTTGCCGCTGGCGATGGCGCCGGACAGCAGCAGCGGGCCATCGAACCATTCCCGGATTTCATGCAGCAGCGCAAACGGCGACAGCGTGCCGGCATGGCCGCCCGCGCCGGCGGCCACGGCGACCAGCCCGTCCGCGCCCTTCTCGATCGCCTTGCGCGCGAAGGTGTTGTTGATGACGTCATGCAGCACGATGCCGCCATACGAGTGCACGGCGTCGTTGACTTCCTTGCGCGCGCCGAGGGACGTGATGACGATGGGCACCTTGTAGCGCACGCACAGTTCCAGGTCGTGCTCGAGGCGGTCGTTCGACTTGTGCACGATCTGGTTCACGGCGAACGGCGCGGACGGGCGGTCCGGGTGCCTGGCGTCGTGCTCGGCCAGTTCCGTGGTGATGCGGTCCAGCCATTCCTCGAGCTTCTCGGCCGGGCGCGCGTTCAGCGCCGGGAACGAGCCGACCACGCCGGCCTTGCACTGGGCGATCACGAGGTCGGGATTGGAAATGATGAACAGCGGCGAGCAGACAGCCGGCAGCGACAGGTTCTGGAGCAGGGCGGGCAGGGCCATGGTGGGATTCCTCTGAAAGATATGCAGATATGCGTGAAGAACGAGTCGCTCAGGCGCCCCGCAAGATGTGTTTCTGGGCGCCGAGGCGGGCGCCCATGGCCTCGCCAAGCGCCTGCAATGCGCTCAGCGGGCGCACCATGACCTCGAATTCAACGATCTTTCCGGTGGCATCGAAACGGATCATGTCGATGCCCTTCAGCGCCTTGCCGGCCACATTGGCACTGAATTCGAGCACCACGCTCGCCTGGTCGTCACCGACGAAGCTGCGGTGGTAGCGGAAGTCCTCGAAGACCTCGTTCACCGTGGTCAGCACCAGCTGGATGGCGGCGCGGCCCGGGTAGGGCGTGTGCGCCACGGGGGAACGGAACACCACTTCGTCGGCGACGATGGAATCGAGCGCGTCCATATTGTGGGTGGCGATCATCGTGTGCCATGTATCCAGCGATTGCGCCGCGGCGGGCGCGAGTGAGAGGTTTCGCATCGGGTCTCCTCCGATCACGTCGTTGGGAATCGTATCGCGTAATTATGCAACTGGTTGCATAGTGGATGGCAAGGTATCACGGCGCCGCGGCGTTTTGCAAGCGGCTTCGTGTGCCGGGTTGTCTACAATGCACGCATCGCCGCTTTTTCGCGGCGCGTCATTCAGGAGCGCCCTTGACCACGCCTTCCGGGGCCGACCCGCAACCCGATGCCCTGTTCGATGCCGACCTCGACGCCTGGCACCGTCAACCCGAGCGCGCGTTCGATGGCTGGCTGGCCAGCCACGGTTTCCGGCACGGCACTGCCGTCGTCTATCGGGCGATGTGGGGCAAGCTGCTGCGCTGGTCCGGCGAGCAGGGTTTGCCGCCGCTGACGTGGTCGGCGGGCCAGATTGGCGCGTTTCTCGATGCCCAGGACTTGCACAAGCGCCATCGCTATCGTTATGCGCGGCTGATCGAGCGGGTTTTTCACCATCTGTCGCTGCTGCAACAGAATTTGCACAATCCTGCGAGTCAGGCGGTGAAGAATCATCTGGCGGAGGGCGACAACGACCCCACGGCCTTCCTGCTGCCGGGCGAGCGGGACCTGCTGGTTGCGCGCGTGCTGTCGCCTGATGGGCTTGAGCGTCCGGACCTGTCGCGCGGGATTTCGCCCACGCAGTGGAAGCGGGCGCGCGATGTGGCGCTGATTGCCGTGCTGCTGGGCGGCGGCCTGAAGGTGGCCGAGGTGCGGGCACTGCGCGTGGAGACCATCGACGGATTGGACGAAAGGGGGGAAGGCGGCGCGCAAGAGGGCGCGCAAGAGGGCGCCGGGCTGGCCCTGCGCATGGTGCGCCCGGACAACGGCCGCGCCTATACCGTGCCGCTGTTCCCATTTGCCGATGCGCCGCTGCGTCACTGGCTGGCGTTGCGCGCGGCCGCCGGCACGCTCGGCGAACTGGTCTTCCCGGCGATGGCAAACGGGCGGCCGATGCATGCGGCATCCATCTACCGTCGGGTGGAGTTGCTATTAGAGGAGGCCGGCGTGCTGGCCGGGCGGCGCGAGCGGGCGTCGCCGCAGACGCTGCGCAATACGTGCGGCGCGATGCACTTTGATGCCGGCACCGCTCCGGCCAGGGTGGCCCAGGTGCTGGGCATGCGCGATCTGGAGTCCGGCTGGCGGCTGCACGCCGCCTATGAGGCTTGGCAGGCACGTGCCGGCCTGCCCCCGGCCGCGTCCACCGCGCCTCAGCCGTCTTGACGATGGCGCTGTGATGCAGCCGTGATATGTTCGGCGTAACCCGCGCCGGCTATGATGAGCGCCCCGCGTAAAGCGCCTGATCCGGCGCGTGGCATCGCCCCCGAACCCATTTCTGACCCTGATCCTTTCCATGGCTGAGACCTTACTGCTGACCGGTGCCACCGGCTATATTGCTTCCCACACTTGGGTGGCACTGCACCAAGCGGGTTACAACGTTGTCGGTATCGATAATCTCTGTAACAGCAACCGGGCGGTTGTCGAACGCCTGGCACGGATTACCGGCGCAACGCCCAATTTTGTCGAAGGTGACGTGCGTGACCGCGCGTTGCTGGACAAGCTGTTCGCCGAACACAAGATTTCCGGCGCGATCCATTTTGCCGCGCTGAAGGCGGTTGGCGAGTCGGTGAGCAAGCCGATCGAGTATTACAGCAACAATCTCAACGGATTGTTGACGCTTTGCGCGGCGATGCAGTCGGCCAACGTGAAACAACTGGTATTCAGTTCGTCGGCCACGGTCTACGGCAATCCGCATGCCGTGCCGATCCTCGAGGATTTTCCGCTGTCCGCGACCAATCCGTACGGCCAGACCAAGCTGATGGGCGAGCAGATTCTGCGCGATCTCGAGATTTCGGATGAAAGCTGGCGAATCGGATATCTCCGGTATTTCAACCCGGTTGGCGCCCATGAAAGCGGGCTGATTGGCGAAGACCCGGGCGGCATTCCCAACAACCTGATGCCTTATGTGGCCCAGGTGGCGGGCGGGCGCCGGCAGAAACTGAGCGTCTATGGCGGCGACTATCCCACCGTGGATGGCACCGGCGTGCGCGACTATATCCACGTCTGCGACCTGGCCGACGGCCATGTGGCGGCCCTGAAATACCTGCGCGAGCAGCCGCGCGGCATGACCGTGAACCTCGGCACCGGCCGGGGCTACAGCGTCCTGGAGGTGGTGAAGGCTTACGAACGCGCGAGCGGCCGGCCCGTTCCCTACGAGATCGTGGCGCGGCGGCCGGGTGATATCGCTTCCTGCTATGCCGATCCGGCGCTTGCCCGGGAACTGCTTGGCTGGCGCGCCCAGCATGACATCGACCGCATGTGCGAGGACTCGTGGCGCTGGCAGTCCATGAACCCGAACGGGTTTGCGGGCTGACCGATGACGGGCGCGTACCCGTTTCTGCGGCGGTGGGGATAACGTAGCGGAACAAAACGAATCGCAACAAAAAACCGGGCCTTGGCCCGGTTTTTTGTTGGTGCGGTGGACGCGGCGATCAGCGGATCAGGAAATCTTCCACCGATTTGCCGTTGGCCAGGGCCTGGGTCAGCCAGCCCGGACGCTTGCCACGGCCGGTCCAGGTATTGCCCGCGCTGTCACGATAGCGCACCGGCACCTTGCGCGCGGCCTTCTTGCTGGCCACGGCCTTGCCGCTGCCAAAACCAAGATCGTCGGCAGTCAGGCCATATTGTTCGATTTTTTCGCGAATATCGGCAATCACAGCCGCCTGCTCGCGCGACTTGATCTCTTCCGCCTGCTTCTGCAGTTCGCTGATTTTCTGAACGATTTCCTGATAGGTCGCCATTTCCAAGCCTCGATTTATAGATGGGTCCGCGAATAGTCGTGGGCATTATAACCGCTGGACCTGGTACTGCAAATCCCTTTTCCGCGCTGGGGGCTAATTTGCGAAAAGTCTCAAATCACTTAATCCCCTGAACTTTTATCGGGGTGAACTGTCGCCCCCCGGCATTTGCCGAGGGGCATTCCCGGTAACGCCAGGGCGAATACCCGGGCGGTCAGGATATCCATCGATACCACAGGGCCACGTACGGACGCGCGTACAAAAGGCGATGATATTCAGCGGGCGCTGAACGGCCCTGCCGGCGCGTTTCGGATTCTGCTGCATTTCGGACAATTCGCCTGTTTCAGGCGGATGTTTTGTGCAACGCATCCGGTGCATATGTGCAGTGTATGTCACCGCATTTTGCGCATTCGCCTGGGGTCCCTTATCCACACCGGGAATTCCATTTGCCAGTTGCCTCAAGGATGGTTGAGACCGCGCCGTTATCGTGTCTTGAGCAGGCTGCCAGGGGTGTCCGCCTGCCGGACCGGTGCCGGGAGGGCGCCGGGTTTCCTCCTTTTCATTCAGCGAATCATGTCCTTTCACAACGATATTCAGATCAAGACACTTTTGCGGGGCGCCATGGTCGTGCTGACCGCAATCCTGCTGCTCGTTGGCGGGGCTGGGCTGCATGGCATCTCGCAAACCAATGATGCGCTGAAGGAAACCTATTCGAACCAGCTTGCCTCGGCGCTCTCGCTGAGCGAGGCGATGCTGGGCACCACCCGGCTGCGCCTGGCGCTGGACCGTGGCGTGATGCCCGGCAGCGAGAACGACGACATGAAGAAGCACGTGGAGCGCTCCATGGTTTTCGTGGAGTCGTCCAACGCCGGCTGGAAGCGCTATTCGGCATTGCCCCAGGGCGATGAGGAAAAGACCCTCGCCACCCCGCTGGCCGCCACGCGCCAGGCTTTCTTCGAGAAGGGCGTGACCCCGCTCCAGCAGGCGCTGGTCGCCGGCAACCGCGAGGAGGCCCTGCGCCTGGCCCGCGACGTGCTGCCTGACCTCCAGCGCGCGATGTCCGCGGCGCACGAGAAGCTCGAGAAATTCCAGATGAACGTGGCGAAGGGCAGCTTCGAAGCCGCCCAGGCCCGTTTTGAGAACATTCGCCTGTTGTCGATCGCCCTGATCCTGGCCGGTATCGTGGTGGCCTTCATGGCGGCCGTGATGCTGAACCGTGCGATCGTGCGCCCGGTGGAGGAAGCGCTCGACGTGTTCGAGCGCATGGCGCGCGGCGACCTGACTTCGCGCATCGTCAGCATGTCGAAGAACGAGGTCGGCCGGATGATGCAGGCGCTGGCGAAGATGCAGGAGAGCCTGTCGGGCATCGTCGCGGAAGTGCGCGGCGGCACCGATTCGATTGCCTCGGCCACGCAGCAGATTGCCGCCGGCAACACGGACCTGTCGCAGCGCACCGAGGAACAGGCGTCGTCGCTGGAGCAGACCGCGGCCAGCATGGAGGAGCTGACCACGGTGGTGCGCCAGAACGCCGACAACGCGCGCCAGGCTGGGGTGCTGGCTGGCGAGGCGTCGCAGATCGCCATGAAGGGCGGCGACGTGGTGGGCCGCGTGGTGGATACGATGAACGAGATCAACGGCGCCTCGCGCAAGGTGGTCGAGATCATCGGCGTGATCGAGGGCATTGCCTTCCAGACCAACATCCTGGCGCTGAATGCCGCCGTGGAAGCGGCGCGAGCCGGTGAGCAGGGCCGTGGCTTTGCCGTGGTGGCCGGCGAGGTGCGCAGCCTGGCGCAGCGCAGCGCCAACGCCGCCAAGGAAATCGAGACGCTGATCGGCGAATCGGGCCAGCGCGTGGAAAGCGGTACGCGTCTGGTGGCCGAGGCCGGCCAGACCATGGGCGAGATCGTCCAGGCCGTGCGCCGCGTGACGGACATCATGAACGAGATTGGCGCGGCGTCGCAGGAGCAGACCACCGGCATCGAGCAGGTGAACCAGGCCGTGAACCAGATGGACCAGGTGACGCAGCAGAACGCGGCGCTGGTCGAGGAAGCGGCGGCAGCCGCCGGCGCGCTCGAGGAACAGGCACAGAAGCTCAAGAACGTGGTGTCGGTGTTCACGCTGGGTGGCGAGGACGGCCGTCGCGCCGCCGTGCCGGCCCCGCTGCATGCCGCGCCGAAGCTGGCCATGTCGTCGCCGGCCCCGGCCCCGACACGGGCCGCTGCCCGCCCCGCCAGCGCGCGGCCGCCGGTGGTGCGCAAGTCGCGCGAGGCTGCGCTGGTGCGCCCGCAGTTGTCGGCAGCCGGGGGTGCCCCCGCGGCCTCGCGTGCGGACGACGATTGGGCGGCGTTCTGATCGTCCCGATCCTCGTTCGAAGCAAGCGCTTGACTGTTCACATGGCGGAGACAGGATGCCGTGATGCGGGCTGCCCGATGGCCCGCATCGAGGACATGCCGGCATCCGTGCCCGCCACCAACGCGCCGCCCCCATGACTGCCACGAGTTACAGCCTCCTGCTGCTTGCGTCCGTGCTCGGCCTTGCCGCCGCGCGCTGGCGCCGCACGGCTTCGGGCGACCGCACGCCGGGTCGCAAGGTCGCGCGCAGCCTGACGTGGTCGGCGGCACTGATGTCGCAGGCCACGCTCGGCATGCCGGTCTGGGTGGCCATCGCCTCCGGCACGCTCACCGCCGCCAATGACGGCGTGAAGATGGCCGCCACGTTCGTGGCCACGCTGGCGGCGACGGCGATCGTCGCGCAAGTGATTCCCCCCATCTTCCATTGGTTCCGCCAGGGCCGGCGCGGCTGGGGCGTGGCCGTGGCGCTGGCGATGGCTTCGGGCGCCGGCCTGGTGGCCGTGGCCGGCGCGCGCCTGGGGCGCGTGTGCGGCGGCACGGCGCTGAGCGCCCGCGCCTGCGTGGAAGCCACCGGACTGCCCGCCCCCGCCTGGCTGGCTGGCGGCCTGGCGCTGCTCTGCGCCGCGATGTTCGCCGTGCACCGTGCGCAGTCGCGCGGCTGGTTGCCCGTACCGGCTGGCGTGGAGCCGGCCCTGGCGGGCGAGGGCATCGACGAACTGCCGGCCGGCATGCTCTCGCGCCAGGACCAGCGCGCGGGGCGGCGCGGTCCGCCGCGCATTCCCGGCCTGACCGTGCGGCCCGCCGCGCGTGGACAGGCCCCGGTCGGCGAGTACAGCGTGGCCACCGACCTGCCGGACCGCAACGCGTTCGCGCGCTGGCTCGACCAGACCATCGCCCATGCCCGGCTCTCCGAGACCGGCTGCGCGGTGCTGCTGATCCATATTGCCGATTTCCGCGAGGTGGACGAAGTATTCGAGGTGCGCGCCGACGACATCCTCGCCCAGGACGCCGGCGCGCTGGCGCAGGCCGCGCTGGAGCCGCACGATTTCCTGGCCCGGCTGGCGCGCGACGAATTTGCGGTGGGTGTACCGGAACTGGTGCAGCACAGCCGGGCCCATGAACTGGGCTCGCGCGTGCTCGGTTCCCTGGCCGAGTTCGTGGCGGCGCGGGGCCTGCAGATGCAGATCGGCGTGAATATCGGCATCGCCATCTATCCGCGCGACGCGCAGACCTCCGAGGCGCTGATGCAGGCCGCCCGCGTGAGCCTGGCGGAGGCGCGCGAGAGCGGCTCCAACCAGGTGCGCGTGTTCAATTCCGCCGCCGGCGAGCGCGCGCGCCGCATGCGCGTGATCCGGCGCGACCTCTGGCTGGCCATCCAGGACGATGGGCTGAAGCTGATGTACCAGCCGAAGTTCGATGTGAAGACCCGCCGCGTGGTGGGCGCCGAGGCGCTGTGCCGCTGGCGCCATCCCACGCTGGGCGCCGTCAATCCGGCCGAATTCATCATGGTGGCGGAGCAGTCGGGCCAGATCGACAAGCTCGACGACTGGGTCATCGCCACGGTCTGCGCGCAGGTGCGCCAGTGGCACGACGCGGGGCTGCCCATCGTGCCGGTGGCGATCAATGTGTCCGGGCTGCGTTTCGCGAGCCGGAATTTCCCGCAGTACCTGCTGGAGCAGATCCACCAGCACGACATCCCGCCCTCGGCCATCACGCTGGAGATTACCGAGACGGCGGCGATGAAGGACATCGGCAAGTCGCTGGAGACGCTGGCGGAGCTGCAGGCGCTGGGCATCCAGGTGGCGCTGGACGACTTTGGCAGCGGCTATTCGAGCCTGGGCTACCTGAAGCGGCTGCGCGTGGGCACGCTCAAGATCGACCGGACGCTGATTGGCGGGCTCGATACGGACCCGCAGGGCCGCGCGATCGTCGGCTCGATGGTGGCGCTGGCGCACGAACTGCGCATGAAGGTGGTGGCGGAGGGCGTGGAGTCGAACTCGCAGCTGGACATCCTGCACGGCATGGGCTGCGACGAAGTGCAGGGCTTCCTGATGGCGCTGCCGCTGGAGCCCTCGGCCTTCGCCGATACCCTGTACGGCGCCGAACCGCTGCGCGCCTGACACCGCGCCAGTCTCCCGGATTAGAGGCTTCCCTCTAATTGGCGTGTTGTTGCCTCAAATCCGTGCGCGAACGGGACGTTATGCTGAAGACAGGGCAGTGGCACGCGTACCGCGTGCACACGGCTGGCCCGTCCGTCGCCAGCCGCCTGGGCGCCCGCGCGCCCGTTGCACGCACGCAGGCGGACCAACTTTTACCCCCGGAGTCCCCCCAATGTCCCTCCCGAGCATTCTCGTCGTCGACGACTCGCCTTCCCTTCGCCGCATGATCGGCGCCTGCCTGCGGGCTGGTGGCTACACGGTGACGGAGGCCGCTGACGGCAAGGAAGCCCATGAGGTGGCGCTGGAAGGGCGCTTCGGCATGCTGGTGACCGATCAGGTGATGCCCGGCATGGACGGCCTGACGCTGATCCGCGCGCTGCGGGCGTTGCCGGCCTATGCCGGCGTGCCGATCCTGATGCTCTCCACCGAGCACGACGACCGCATCCGCGACCAGGCCCGCGAGGCCGGTGCGTCCGGTTTCCTGGCCAAGCCGTTCGATCCGGACGAGCTGATGGCGTCGGTGGAAGCCCTGCTGACCCCTCCCACGGAGGGGTAATGTCCGGGTCCATGTCGCCCTTCATTCACCCCGTTTGATGCCGTAAATACTGGAGGGCCATAGCAGGTGTCCGGCGTGTGCCGGCTGCCTCTGGCCGCATATTGTGGGTCGCAAATCGCGGGTCGCCACAAGCCAAGGGGCACGGAACCCCGGCCTCGACCCATCCAGCCAGCGGGGGCAACCATGAATACGAGCATCAACAAGGCAGACGGCGCGGGTGAGGAATTCCTCGCGTTCCGCCTGGGTCGCGAAGAGTACGGCATCGACATCCTGAAGGTGCAGGAGATTCGCGGCTACGAATCGGTGACGCAGATCGCCAACGCGCCCGCCTATCTGAAGGGCGTGATCAACCTGCGCGGCACCATCGTTCCCATCATCGACCTGCGCATCAAGTTCAACCAGGCCGAGGTCAGCTACGACCAGTACACCGTGGTGATCATCGTTGATCTCAATCAACGCACCACCGGCATCGTGGTGGACGGCGTGTCAGACGTGCTGACGCTGGCGCCGGCGCAGATCAAGCCCGCCCCGGCGCTCTCCGGCGGCGTGGACACCGAATACATCCGCGGGCTGGGCTCGCTCGAGGGCCGCATGCTGATCCTGGCGGACATCGAGAAGCTGATGAACATCGACGACCTCGCCGCCATCGACGCCGCGGCCAGCAGCCACTGACCCCCCACTTCACACCGGCCTACGGCGCGCACGCCTGACAAAGCGCGCTGGCGCCCACGGCATTTACGCAGCAACGAGACATGCGCAACAACCAGCCTGTAACCCAACGCGAGCACCTGCTCTCGCCGAACGACTATCTGATTTCGCGAACCGATCTCAAGGGACGGATCACCTTCGCCAACCGGGCGTTCATCGAGACCAGCGGCTTCACGGCGGAGGAACTGCTCGGCGCGCCGCATAACCTCGTGCGCCATCCCGACATGCCGCCGGAGGCGTTCGCCGATCTCTGGCGCGCCCTGGAGGCCGGCCAGTCCTGGACCGGCCTGGTCAAGAACCGCCGCAAGGACGGCGACCACTACTGGGTGCTGGCCACCGTCACGCCCACGCGCGTGGCGGGCCGCGTAGTGGGCTACACCTCGGTCCGGGCGATGGCCAGCCGGGAGCAGATCGATGCCACCGCCGCGCTGTACCAGCGCTTCCGGGAGAACCGGGCGCGCGGGCTGGCGATTCGCGATGGCGCCGTGGTGCGCACGGGCCTCGCCGGGCTGTTGGGCCGCCTGACGCGCGTGGACCTCAAGCGCCGCATCCTCTGGGCCCAGCTGGCCGGCCTGGTCTGGTTCCTGGCCGCCGCGGGCGGTGCGCACTGGCTCGCGCCGGAGGCCGCGGCGCAGCTGTGGCCGTGGCTGTGGGGCGCCTTCGGGCTCGCCGTGCTGTCCTCGTTCGCGGCGGGCTCGATGCTGGTGACGCGGGTGGAGCGCCCGGTGGGCGAGATGCTCGACTTCGCCCTGCGCATGGGCGCGGGCGACCTGACCACTGGCTTCGACCACGAATCGAACGATGAAATCGGCGCGCTGGCCCGGGCCATGCGCACCATGCAGCGCAGCCTGCTGTCCGTGGTGCACGACATCCACGAAGGCATGGCGAACATTTCCACGGCCACGCACGAGGTGGCGGCCGGCAACAACGACCTGTCGCAGCGCACCGAGCAGCAGGCGGCCTCGCTCGAGGAAACCGCCTCGAGCATGGAGCAGCTGACCAGCACGGTGCGCCAGAACGCCGACAACGCGCGCCAGGCGACCGGGCTGGCTGCCAATGCCTCGGACACCGCCGTGCGCGGCGGTGACGCCGTGGGCCGCGTGGTGCAGACAATGGACGAGATCAACGCGGCCTCGCGCAAGATCGTCGACATCATCGGCGTGATCGAAGGGATCGCCTTCCAGACCAACATCCTGGCGCTGAACGCCGCCGTGGAAGCAGCCCGGGCCGGCGAGCAGGGTCGGGGGTTTGCCGTCGTGGCGGGCGAGGTGCGCAGCCTGGCGCAGCGCAGCGCCAACGCGGCCAAGGAAATCAAGGGCCTGATCGGCGACACCGTGGCACGCGTGGAGAACGGCGCGGCGCAGGTGAGCGACGCGGGTGCAACCATGGACGAGATCGTGCAGGCCGTGCGCCGCGTGACCGACATCATGGGCGAGATCAGTTCGGCATCGGCGGAGCAGAGTTCTGGCATCGAACAGGTGAACCAGGCCGTGGCGCAGATGGACGAGGTGACGCAGCAGAACGCTGCGCTGGTGGAGCAGGCCGCTGCCGCGGCCGGCGCACTGGAAGAACAGGCCAACCGGTTGCGCGAGTCGGTATCCACCTTCCGCGTCAGCTTGCAGGCCGAAGTCCGGCCGGCGCGCCCGCGCAAGGGCCTGCCGGCGCCGGAAGTGGGGAGCGGAGCCGGGTACGCAAGTATCTGAACGTCAAGACGCCACGGGCACAACGTGGCGCCAGGAACGGGGTAAGAGCGGCCTTGCGGCCGCGATAACAACGCGGGAGGCGGCAACCGATGCCCATCCCGGTCTTTTTTGACAGAAGGGGGTAGTTCTATGCAGTGGTTCAATCAACTGCGCGTTACGACCAGGCTCATTGCCGGCTTCCTGGTCGTTTCCGTAATCGGCGCCATCGTCGGCCTGCTGGGCGTTGTCAATATGGGGCGCATGGCGGAATGGACCGGCAAGATCTACAACAGCGACCTGCAGGCACTGAAGGCCGTGCAGGACGGCAATATCAACCTCGTCTACGCCAGCCGCTCGCAGATCGCGCTGCTGTCCGCCTCGACGATGGGCGAGCGCGCCACCGAGCGCGAGACCATCGAGAAATCGCTGGCCGCCATGGAGTCGCGCGTGAAGGCCGCCAAGGACTCGTTCTCGGCGCCGGAAGGCCAGGCAATGGTCAAGCAGTATGAAACGCTGCTGCCGGCCTTCCGCGAGCGCATGGAGAAGTATGTGGCGCTGGTCGGCAAGCAGCCGCTGGACACGTCGCAGTTCGAGTCCACCGTGTTCACCGAGAGCGCTGACCTGCTCAAGGACAGCCGCGCGCTGGAAGACGTGCTGTTCAAGATGGTCAAGCGTCGCGACGAGCGCGCCAAGGCCAATATGGACGAATCGACCAGCGTCTATAACAGCTCGCGCGTGCTGATGCTGATCCTGGTGGTGGGTGGCCTGGGGCTTTCCGTACTGCTGGGCTGGTTCCTGGCGCGGCAGCTGTCCAAGCAGCTGGGCGGCGAGCCCGACTATGCGGCGTCCATCGCCTCGCAGATCGCCGACGGCGACTTCTCGGGCAAGGTGGCGCTGCGCAACGGCGACCGTGGCAGCCTGCTGCTGGCCATGAGCCAGATGCAGGAGCAACTGTCGTCGATGGTGCGCGAGTTCAAGGAATCGGCGGAATCGATCGGCACGGCATCGCGCGAGATCGCGGCTGGCAACAACGACCTGTCGCAGCGTACCGAGCAGCAGGCAGCCTCGCTCGAGGAAACCGCCTCGAGCATGGAAGAGCTGACCAGCACGGTGCGCCAGAACGCCGATAACGCACGTCAGGCCAGCGGGCTGGCCGCCAATGCCTCGGAGACCGCCGTGCGCGGTGGCGAGGTGGTGGGCCGCGTGGTGCAGACGATGGACGAGATCAACGAGGCCTCGCGCAAGATCGTCGACATCATCGGCGTGATCGAAGGCATCGCTTTCCAGACCAACATCCTGGCGCTGAACGCCGCCGTGGAAGCGGCGCGTGCCGGCGAACAGGGCCGCGGCTTTGCCGTGGTGGCTGGCGAGGTGCGCAGCCTGGCGCAGCGCAGCGCCAACGCGGCCAAGGAAATCAAGGGCCTGATCGGCGACACCGTGGCGCGCGTGGACAACGGCGCGGCGCTGGTGGGCCAGGCGGGCACGACCATGGGCGAGATCGTCCAGGCCGTGAAGCGCGTGACCGACATCATGGGCGAGATCAGCGCGGCCTCGGCCGAGCAAAGTTCGGGCATCGAACAGGTGAACCAGGCCGTGGCGCAGATGGACGAGGTGACGCAGCAGAACGCGGCGCTCGTGGAGCAGGCCGCGGCTGCCGCGGGCTCGCTGCAGGATCAGGCGATGAAGCTGCAGGATTCGGTGTCGGGTTACAAGCTGTCGCATGACGATGCGGCGACGACGGCGCCCGCGCTGGGCCTGTCGGCCGCGCCTGCGGCGCGTTCGGTGGCCCGGCCCGGCGTCAAGGCGGTAACCTCGGCGAAGGGTGCCAAGGCCCGTGGCGCGCGTAACAAGGCGGCTGGCACGGCGCTGGTCGTGGCGGGTGCCGGTGCGGCGGCAGCGGAAGCCGCCGACGACACGGAAGCGGCCGAGCCGAAGCTGTTGCGTCCGTCCGCCACGGCGGCCGGTAATGGATCCGACAACGGCGACTGGAGCGCATTCTGACCGGCCTCACGCCGTTCTGACTGCCGTGCCCAGTCGCGCCGTGCGCCCCGGCTGCAGCGTTGTAAAAGCTGCGCCGGGGCGCGTTTGCATGCGATGACATCATGACTACCGATATCAACCTGTCGCTGTCGGCCGAAGCCACGGCAAGGCTGCGCGCGGATTTCGACGCCTTTGTAAAAGTTTCCACTGGCATCGACCCGCAGTTCGTGCCGCCTGCGTTCGACGACTTCCTGCGGGCGCGGCTGATGCAGCAGGACGGCCCGCTGACCGAGCGCGCCGTGATGCGGCTGCTGGCCAGCGGCGAATACGGCTGGGCCAAGAAGGTCTTCGACAAGCAGCTGCCCAACGCGCTGGCCGCGCTGATGCGCGACGCCCAGCGCTTCGGCTTCGGCCTGGCCATCCAGCCCGACTGGACGCCGCAGCAGCGCGTGGAGCACGCGCGCGAGTGGGCCACGCAGATCCTCACCGAGGCCGGCGCCGACGCCGCCTTCACCGAGGCGCTGGCTGCGCAGATTTCGGCGTCGGCCATCGACATCCGCACGCTGGAGGAGCGCATGCGTACCCCGGCGTGGCGGATTGCCGACAGTCTTCGCCAACGCGCGTATGACGTCATGTATGCGTTACAGACCGAGCAGAGCGAGGCGCTGGGCCGCAGCAAGGTGGGCGAGATGCGCGCGCTGCTGGGCCTTGCGCTCGAGTACGGCTCGGTCAGTGCCGACGAAGCCGCGCGCATGCTCGAGCAAGTGGAGCGGGCGCGGCCGCAGCTGTTCCGTGAGGCGCCTGACGACGTCTTTGCGCGGCTTGCCGCATGGCTGCGGCGCGTGTTTAGCCAAGGCGCGCTGGTTCGTCAATAGTGGAATCTGCTGGCCTCCGTCTGGCCATGTCATGTCCACCGCACAAGGCGTGTATCCGTTTGGTACACGATGCGTTACGTGCTTGAACGCGCTTGATGTAAACCACAAGCAGGCGCGTGCTGGTGTTACAAATTCGGCGGGCCATGTCTTTTCCGTGCGACATTTGCCGGACCCCAACTCAAGTAGGGATTGGCATTCCGGGCCGATTGCCGATATAAACGTAACAGTTTCACTTACACTCTGTAACAGATGTAACGTTTCAGAGAGAAGGTGTAACCGGGCGAAGTTCTTTCGTAGTACGTCGTACCCATCGAACACGCACTAAACGATCTGGTCGCCGGCCAGTGTCCCCAGGGACACGAAGCCGGTAAGCGCCGGACAAGCGGTCGAAGGGTTTTGGTAGCGGGGAAAAATTGGAAAGCAGTGAAGTTCTCCAGGAGATCAGGGAGGTCAATCTCGCCTATCTTCTGCTCGCGCAAAGACTGGTGCGCGAAAACCAGGTGGAAGCCATGTTCAGGCTTGGCGTCAGCAAGGAAATTGCCGACATTCTTGCCAAACTGACCTCGGCGCAACTCGTCAAGCTGGCAGCATCGAACATGGTGCTGTGCCGTTTCCGCTTTGACGATCATGCGCTGCTATCCACGCTCACCCACACGGCCAAGAGCCACGATATGCAGCAGATCCACGCTGCTATCCTGCTGGCCCGGCAACCTGTGGAGTCGCTCAATTGACCGCGCTCCTACAGGCCCAGCCGGCCCGCAGCTTTACGGCCACCCCTGCCCCCAACCGGAAAAGCGTCCTGCAGGACGCGAACCAGACCCAGCTCGCCATCGAGCTGATTGGCCTGGGCGCGCGCCTGCAGGTGCTGGAAGCCGAGACCACGCTCTCGCGCGACCGGTTGATCCGCCTCTACAAGGAGCTGCGGGGCGCGTCGCCGCCCAAGGGCATGCTCCCGTTCTCGACTGACTGGTTCACCACCTGGCTGCCGAATATCCATTCGTCCCTGTTCTTCTCCGCGTACCAGTTCATGGTGCAGGAAGGCGAGACGTCGGGCATTCGTGCCGTAGTGGCCGCTTACCGTCTGTACCTCGAGCACGTTTCGCTGCTGGGCGGCGAAATTGTCTTAAGTTTCACCCGTGCCTGGACGTTAGTACGGTTTTTCGAGAGCAATATGCTGCAGCTTTCCTCGTGCACATGTTGCGGCGGACAGTTCGTGACGCACGCTTATGAGCCGCACGCGAACTTCGTGTGCAGCCTGTGCCGTCCGCCGTCGCGTGCTGGGAAAGTGAAGAAGCTCTCGAAGGACGCCGCAGCCACGCTGACCGAAGCCTGATTCCATCGGGCCAGATGTCCGCGCGGCAATCGGGCTCCCCGGGACGGGTGAGCGGTGACCCCGCTCGCCCCTACAGGATGCCCGTGCGTGCCTGACGCGTGTTTTTCAGACGGGGATCCGATCGTGCTAGTAGTTATTGGCTATGTCGTCGTGGTGGCATCGGTGCTGGGCGGTTATGCCATCACCGGCGGCCACATGGGCGCGCTTTATCAACCGGCGGAGCTCATCATTATCGGCGGTGCCGCCTTGGGCGCCTTCGTCAGCTCCAACAGCGGCAAGGCCATCAAGGCCACCATGAAGGCCATGCCGATGCTGCTGCGTGGCTCGAAGTACAACAAGGAGTTGTACCTCGACATCATGGCGCTGCTGTACGTGCTGCTCTCCAAGGCCCGCCGCGAGGGCATCCTGTTCCTCGAGAAGGAAATCGCCGACCCGGCGGCCAGCAGCGTGTTCAGCCAGTATCCGCGCATCCTGGCCGATGCGGTGATGATGGAATTCCTCACCGACTATCTGCGCATGATGGTCAACGGCAACATGAACGCCTTCGAGATCGAGGCGCTCATGGACCACGAAATCGAAACGTACCGCCACGAGGCCGAGATTCCCGCCCATGCGCTGTCGCGCGTTGGCGACGGCCTGCCCGCCTTCGGCATCGTGGCCGCGGTGATGGGCGTGGTGCACGCGCTGGCCTCGGCAGACCTGCCGCCGGCCGAGCTGGGCGCCCTCGTGGCCCACGCCATGGTCGGCACGTTCCTCGGCATTCTGCTTGCGTACGGCTTCGTCTCGCCGCTGGCCTCCCGCGTGGAGCACCAGGTGTCCGAGAGCGTGAAGATGTACGAGTGCATCAAGGTCACGCTGCTCGCCTCGCTCAACGGCTACGCGCCGCTGGTGGCGGTGGAATTCGGCCGCAAGGTCCTGTACTCCACGGTGCGGCCGTCGTTCCTCGAGCTCGATGACCACGTCCGCGAAGTCAAGAGCCTGACCTGACCGGAGAGACGTCATGAGCAGCGCCCAGGATCTGCGCCCGATCGTCATCCGCAAGGCCAAGTCGCATTCCAAGCCGCATGGCAACCACAGCTGGAAGATTGCCTACGCCGACTTCATGACGGCGATGATGGCCTTCTTCATGGTGATGTGGCTGCTGAGTTCGGTCTCGCCGAAGACGCTGGCGGGCGTGGCGGAGTACTTCCGCACCCCGCTCAAGGTGGCGATTGCCGGCGGCGACAAGAGCAGCCTGTCGAAGAGCGTCATTCCCGGCGGCGGCAAGGACGTGCAGGCCAAGGATGGCGAAGTGATGCGCGCGCAGACCAACGATCCGTCGGACGCCCAGCGCCGCCGCGACCAGCTGGACACCGAGCGCCTGCGCGCCCTGAAGGGCCGGCTCGAGCAGATCATCGAGAACAACCCGGTGCTGCGCCAGTTCCGTCCGCAGCTGTTGCTGGACATCACGAGCGAAGGGCTGCGCATCCAGATCCTGGATACGCAGAACCGGCCGATGTTCCGCACCGGCAGCGCCTCGGTGGAGCCGTACATGCGCACCATCCTGCGCGAGATCGGCCCGGTGCTGAACGAGATGCCGAACAAGGTGAGCCTGTCCGGCCACACCGACTCGGCCACGTACATGATGGGCGAGCGCGCGTACAGCAACTGGGAACTGTCGGCGGACCGTGCCAACGCCTCCCGCCAGGAGCTGATTGCCGGCGGCATGCAGGAAGGCAAGGTGCTGCGCGTGCTGGGCCTGGCGGACACCATGCCGCTGGAAAAGAACGACGTGCTGGCCCCGGTGAACCGCCGCATCAGCATCGTGGTGCTGAACAAGCGGGCCCAGGCGCAGTTCGAATCCGAAAACGCGAGCGCGGCCGAAGTGTCCGTGCAGGCGCAGAAGGGCCGTGCCGCAGAGGAACTGCAGGCACAGGTGGAGCAGGCGCAGGCGGCCTCCGCTCCGGCGGCCAGGCCGTCCGGCAGCGGCGCCGCCGGCAAGGGCAAGATCGAATGAGGCGTGCCGCCCGTGACAGGGCGGCACATCTTCCAGAGCAATTTAGCGAGTCAGGACGGTCATGTCTGTCGATATCGATATCACGCAGTTTTATCAGACCTTCTTTGAAGAGGCGGAAGAACTGCTCGTGGAAATGGAGCAGCTGCTGCTCGGGCTGGACATCGAGTCCCCCGATTCGGAAGAGCTGAACGCCATTTTCCGTGCCGCGCACTCCATCAAGGGCGGCGCCGCCACCTTCGGCTTCGCGGCATTGACCGCGACCACCCATATTTTCGAGAACCTGCTCGACCGTACGCGTCGGCGGGAACTGGCCCTCAACCGGGTCATCATCGACACCTTTTTGGAAACCAAGGACGTGTTGCAAGATCAGCTCAACGCCTACCGTAACGGCACCGAACCCGATCCGGAAACGCTGGCGCGCATCTGCGCCGTCCTGCAGCAGCTGGCCGAGGAAGCCGGCGGCGAGCCGGGCCATGCGCCGGTGGCCGCTGCCGCTCCGGCCCCCGTGGCCGCCGCACCCGCTGCCGGTGGTGGCGCTGGTAACCTGAAGATCAGCCTGCTCAAGGTATCGGCCGGCGACCAGGCGCTGCTGCGCGAGGAAATCGCCAACCTGGGCGAGATCACCGGCCAGCAGGAAGCCGACGGCGACCTCGTCATCTGGCTGAACAGCCAGTGCAGCGCCGATGACATCATCGCGGTCTGCTGCTTCGTGATCGACGACAAGCAGATCACCGTGGAAACCGTGGACGGTGGCGCTGCCCCGGCCGCCGCGGCACCCGCGCCGGCCCCGGTGGCCGCGCCGGCACCCGTGGCCGCTGCCCCGGCTGCCGCCGCACCCGCCAAGGACAAGGAAAAGGCCAAGCCGGCCGCCGGCGCTGCGGCGCCGGATTCCGGCTCGATCCGCGTGCCGACCGAGAAGGTCGACCAGATCATCAACCTCGTGGGCGAACTGGTCATCACGCAGTCGATGCTGGCGCAGACCGCCTCCTCGCTCGACCCGGTGCTGTTCGACCGCCTGTTCTCGGGCATGGGCCAGCTGGAGCGCAACGCGCGTGACCTGCAGGAAGCGGTGATGTCCATCCGCATGATGCCGATGGACTACGTGTTCTCGCGCTTCCCGCGCCTGGTGCGCGACCTGGCCAGCAAGCTCGGCAAGCAGATCGACCTGGTCACGTTCGGCAAGGCGACCGAACTCGACAAGAGCCTGATCGAACGGATCATCGACCCGCTGACCCACCTGGTGCGCAACAGCCTGGACCACGGCATCGAGACCCCGGAAAAGCGCGTGGCCGCCGGCAAGGAGCCGACGGGCCAGCTGATCCTCTCCGCGCAGCACGCGGGCGGCAACATCGTCATCGAAGTGAGCGACGACGGTGGCGGCCTGAACCGCGAGCGCATCCTGGCCAAGGCGATCCAGAACGGCCTGCCGGTGTCCGAGAACATCAGCGACGAGGAAGTCTGGCAGCTGATCTTCGCGCCGGGCTTCTCGACGGCCGAGGTGGTCACCGACGTGTCCGGCCGTGGCGTGGGCATGGACGTGGTCAAGCGGAACATCCAGGAAATGGGCGGGCACGTGGAAATCGCGTCGCGCCCGGGCAATGGCACCACCACCCGCATCGTACTGCCACTGACGCTGGCGATCCTGGACGGCATGTCGGTGCGCGTGGGCGAGGAAACCTTCATCCTGCCGCTGAACTGCGTGATGGAGTCCCTGCAGCCGAAGTCCGAGGATGTGCACACCGCCGCCAACGGCGAGCGCGTGATGAATGTGCGTGGCGAATACCTGCCGCTGCTGGAACTGCACAAGGTCTTCAACGTGACCGGCGCGCTGCAGGAGCCGACGCAGGGCATCGCCGTGATCCTGGCCGCCGAGGGCAAGCGCTTCGCGCTGCTGGTGGACCAGCTGATCGGCCAGCACCAGGTGGTGCTGAAGAACCTCGAAACGAACTATCGCAAGGTGCCCTGCATCTCGGCCGCCACGATCCTCGGCGACGGCAGCGTGGCCCTGATCGTAGACGTGGGCGCGCTGCAGCGCACCGGCGTGCGCCGCCAGGACGCGGCGGTTGCACAGTAACTGACAGCATAGCGACAGCAAAGGAGCACTGACATGGCCGGCATCGGACACATCGATACTCAGGCGGGCGAAGCCTCTGGCCAGGAATACCTGGTCTTCACGCTCGGCACCGAGGAATACGGCATCGATATCCTGAAAGTGCAGGAGATCCGCAGCTACGAGACCGTCACCCGCATCGCCAACGCGCCCGGCTTCATCAAGGGCGTGACCAACCTGCGCGGCGTGATCGTCCCGATCGTGGACCTGCGCCTGAAGTTCGACCTCGGCAACGTGCGCTATGACCACCAGACCGTGGTGATCATCCTCAACGTGGCGGGCCGTGTGGTCGGTATCGTGGTGGATGGCGTCTCGGACGTGCTGACGCTGACCGGTGACGATATCAAGCCGGCGCCGGAGTTCGGCGTGTCGGTCTCGAACGAGCACCTTACCGGACTCGGCTCGGTGGAAGGCCGCATGCTGATCCTGATCGACATCGAACGCATGATGACCAGTTCCGAGATGGAGCTGGTGGAAGCCGAACTGGCCTGATCGGGCCAGCCGGCAAGATCGCCCAGAAGCCCCATAAGATTTACCCGCCGACCCCCGGCACTCCACGAAGATACACACCATGACGCCGCTCCGTTCTTCCTCCAGCGCCATCGGGAAGCCAGGCGCGGTTGCCGCACCCGCCGTACCGGTGCTGGCGCCGCTGCGCGACGACATGCGTGACTTCCTGCTCACCGAGCATGATTTCGAGAAGGTGCGCGCGCTGATTCACAAGCGCGCGGGCATCTCGCTCGGCAGTCACAAGCGCGAGATGGTCTACAGCCGCCTCGCGCGGCGCCTGCGTTCGCTGGGACTGGCCGATTTCGGCAGCTACCTGGCCCTGCTCGAGTCTGATGATCGCTCCCAGGAATGGGAGTTTTTCACCAACGCGCTAACCACGAACCTGACCTCGTTCTTCCGCGAGGCGCACCACTTCCCGCTGCTGGCCGAGCACGCCAAGAAGGTTGGCCGGCCCTACAGCGTGTGGTGCGCGGCGGCATCGACGGGCGAGGAGCCGTACTCCATCGCCATCACCCTGGCCGAGGCGCTGGGCGACCGCGCGGGTACGGTGCTGGCCACCGACATCGACACCCAGGTGCTGGCCAAGGCCCGCGCCGGCGTGTACACGGCCGAGCAGGTGGGGCGACTTTCGCAGGAACGGCTCAAGCGGTTCTTCCTGAAGGGCACCGGCGCACGTTCGGGCTCGGTCAAGGTGAAGCCGGACCTGGCTTCGACGATCACCTTCGAGCCGCTGAACCTGCTGGCGCCGGAATGGGGATTGCGCGAGAAGTTCGACGCCATCTTCTGCCGCAACGTGATGATCTACTTCGACAAGCCGACCCAGGGCCGCATCCTGGAACGGTTTGCCCCGTTGCTCAAGCCGAATGGCCTGCTGTTCGCCGGCCATTCCGAGAATTTCTCGTATGTCACGCGCGCGTTCCAGCTGCGCGGACAGACCGTCTACGAACTGGCCGGCAAGGGCGGCAGCGGAGGTGCATGATGCGTACGCCCCAGATGCCGGAAGCCATTGCCACCCGCAAGTACTTCGACCGCGAGTTCGGCAAGCAGGCCATCAAGCTGCTGCCGAACGAGTATTACGTGAGCGGCGAGGACGTGGTGCTCACCACGGTGCTCGGCTCGTGCGTGGCCGCCTGTATCCGTGACGAGGTGGCGGGCGTAGGCGGCATGAACCATTTCATGCTGCCGGACGACGAGAACGCCGGGCCGGACCGCATGCTGTCCGCCTCGATGCGCTACGGCTGCTACGCGCTGGAAGTGCTCATCAATGAACTATTGAAGATGGGCGCCCGGCGTGAGCGCCTGGAAGCCAAGGTTTTTGGTGGCGGCGCGGTACTGGCGAACATGACGACCCTCAATATTGGGGATCGGAATGCCGATTTTGTATTGAAGTACCTGAAGACCGAAGAGATTCGCGTGGCGGCGCAAGACCTGCGCGGCCCGCACGCGCGACGGGTGAGCTATTTCCCGCGCAGCGGCCTGGCGCTGGTGCGCCGGCTGACTCGACAAGACGATACGGTAGGCGTGGAACGCGAGGAGCGTGCGCTGGCACGCGCGATTTCCACCTCCACGAAGGCGCCCGTACGAGGCGCAGTGGAATTGTTTACGCGGCAGGCCACGGCAAGGGCGCCGACCTGAAAATGAGACGTAGAGACCAGATATGACCGCCGCGAAGATCAAGGTGCTGTGCGTGGACGATTCCGCGCTTATCCGCAGCCTGATGACCGAGATCATCAACAGCCAGACAGACATGGAAGTGGTGGGCACCGCCCCCGATCCGCTGGTGGCGCGCGACCTCATCAAGCGCCTGAACCCGGACGTGCTGACGCTGGACGTGGAAATGCCGCGCATGGACGGGCTCGATTTCCTCGAGCGTCTGATGCGCCTGCGGCCCATGCCGGTGCTGATGGTGTCGTCGCTGACCGAGCGCGGGTCCGAAATCACCATGCGCGCGCTGGAACTGGGTGCGGTGGACTTCGTCACCAAGCCCAAGCTGGGCATCCGCGACGGGCTGATGGAGTACACGGACACCATCGCCGACAAGATCCGCGCGGCGTCGCGTGCCCGGGTGCGGGCCCCCCGCGCCGAGGGCGCGGCAGAAGGCGCGCCGCCTGCGCCGCTGCTGCGCACGCCGCTGCTGTCGACGGAAAAGCTGATCATTGTGGGCGCGTCCACGGGCGGCACCGAGGCCATCAAGGAATTCCTGATGCCGCTGCCGCCGGACTGCCCGGCCGTGATGATCGTCCAGCATATGCCGGCCGGCTTCACCAAATCGTTCGCGCAGCGGCTGAACGGCCTGTGCCGCATCACGGTCAAGGAGGCCGAGCACGGCGAGCGTGTGCTGCCCGGCTACGCGTACATCGCGCCGGGTGACTCGCATCTGCTGCTTGCGCGCAGCGGCGCCAACTACGTGGCGCACCTGTCGCAGGAAGCGCCGGTGAACCGGCACCGCCCGTCGGTGGATGTGCTGTTCGACTCCGCTGCCGTGCACGGCGGCAAGAACGTCACGGGCGTGATCCTGACCGGCATGGGAAAGGACGGCGCGCGCGGCATGCTGCGCATGCGCGAGGCCGGCTCCTACAACCTTGCGCAGGACGAGCAGTCCTGCATCGTGTTTGGCATGCCGAAGGAGGCCATCGCCACCGGCGGCGTGCATGAAGTAGTGCCCCTGCATTCGATGAGCCAGCGCGTCATGGCGCACCTGGCCACCTTCGGTGCGCGGGCGCAGCGCGTGTAGGGCACAGACCCTGGGCACGCGCCGGGCGCAGTTTTCGTATTTGTTATCCACAACCGTATTGGAGCCGTAAAGTGGACAAGAACATCAAGATCCTCGTGGTCGACGACTTCCCGACCATGCGTCGGATCATCCGTAACCTGCTCAAGGAACTCGGTTTCACCAACGTGGAAGAAGCCGAGGACGGCGCCGCCGGCCTGGAGAAGGTGAAGGACGGCAGCTTCAACTTCGTGGTGTCCGACTGGAACATGCCGAACATGGACGGTCTGACCATGCTGCAGTCGATCCGCGCGATTCCCGAGATCGCCAAGACGCCGGTGCTGATGGTGACGGCCGAGGCCAAGAAGGAAAACATCATTGCTGCGGCTCAGGCTGGCGCCAATGGCTATGTGGTGAAGCCGTTCACCGCGGCGACGCTCGACGAGAAGATCACCAAGATCTTTGAGAAGCTGGGTCAGTAAGAGGGGCACGACATGTCGACGACTCCGACTTTCAGCAATGAATCGGCCGAGCAGATCATCCATCGCATCGGCAACCTTACGCGGATGCTGCGCGATAACATGCGGGAGCTGGGGCTCGACAAGGAAATCGAGCGGGCCGCACAGGCCATTCCTGACGCGCGCGACCGCCTGAGCTACATCGCCGCCATGACCGAGCAGGCCGCAGAGCGCACGCTCACGGCCGTGGAAATGGCGCAGCCGCTGCAGGAAGATCTCGAAGCCAAGGCTAACGCGCTGGACAAGCGCTGGGAAGCGTGGTTCGAGACCCCCGTGGAACTGGGCGATGCCCGGGCCCTGGTGCTCGATACGCGCGAGTTCCTGACCGAGGTGCCGCAGAAGGCCAAGGCCACGGGCAGCCACCTGCTCGACATCATGATGGCCCAGGACTTCCAGGATCTGACGGGCCAGGTCATCAAGAAGATGATGGACATGATCCGTTCGCTGGAGCAGGAGCTGCTGCAGGTACTGATCGACAATGTACCGGCCGAACGCCGCGTGGAAGCACCGCCCACGCTGATGAACGGCCCGCAGATCAACCCCGAGGGCAAGGCCGACGTGGTGTCGGACCAGTCGCAGGTGGACGATCTGCTGGCAAGCCTGGGCTTCTGACGCCGCATCAGGTCAATGGCAGGATGCAACGGGACAATCGCGTCGGGCGATTGTCCCGTTTGTTTTTGGAGACGGCGCGTCGAGCACATCGCTGCGTTCGCTGGCAGAATGTGACCGCTCCCCGGCTTCGCGGTACCGAGCAGGTCCCGGGCCGGGCCTTCGTGTCGTATCACTGCCAGAGGATACCGTCGCCATGCCCGCCGTTTGCCGTACCGTCTTCGCCCGTCACGCTGTTCCGTTCGCCACGCTGGCCTTCGCCGGTATCGCCGCCGCGCAGACGCTGACGGTGCCGCAGGTCTCGCCCCAGGTTGACAGCACCTATACGCGCCTCGAGGCTTCGCCGGTGGTGAAGAAGCTGCTCGACGACGTGAAGGCGGACGACGCCCGCGCGCTGGCCGAACTGAAGACGATGACCGAGATTCCCGCGCCGCCGTTCAAGGAGTCCGCACGCGCCCAGTATTTCGTGTCGCGCCTGAAGGCGCTGGGGCTGGACGATGCGCGCATCGACGCCGAAGGCAATGCCATCGGTATCCGCAAGGGCATCGGCAAGGGGCCCAAGCTGCTGGTCTCCGCCCACCTTGACACCGTATTCCCGCAAGGCACCGACGTCACCGTGAAATCCCGCGACGGCAAGCTCTACGCGCCCGGCATCGGCGATGACACGCGCGGCCTGGCCGTGCTGCTGTCCTGGCTCAAGGTGCTCAACGAAAACAACGTCCGCACCGTAGGGGACATCGTGTTCGTGGGCAACGTCGGCGAGGAGGAACTCGGCAACCTGCGCGGCATGAAGGCATTGTTCCGCGATCATCCCGACATCGACGGCATGATCGGCCTGGAGCCGGGCACCGGCGAGCGCGTGCTGACGCAAGGCACCGGCAGCCATCGCTACGAAATCATGTTCCGTGGCCCGGGCGGCCACAGCTTCGGCGCGTTCGGCCTGCCCAGCGCCATCCAGGCGATGGGCCGCGCGATCGGCAAGGTCAGCGACGTGCGCACGCCGACGGACCCGAAGACCACGTTCACGGTGGGCACGGTGGCGGGCGGCACATCGGTCAATGCGATCGCTGGCGACGCCAGGATGGCCGTCGATATCCGCTCCAACGGCACACCGGCCCTGCTCGAGACCGAGAGGCACATCATGTCCGCCATCGCATCGGGCGTGGCCGACGAGAACGGCCGCTGGTCGCCCGCCAAGGGCAACGAAATCACCTTCCAGGCAAAGCAGATCGGCGACCGGCCGGCGGGCCAGACCGCCACGGACTCGGTCATCGTGCAGTCGGCGGTGCGCGTGATCAAGGCCAACAGCAAGGAAGCGCCCAGCCTGCGCGCCGGTAGCACCGATGCCAATGTGCCGATGTCGCTCGGGATTCCGGCGGTCATCCTCGGCAGTGGCGGCAAGTCGGGCGGTTCCCACTCGCGCGACGAATGGTTCGACCCGACCAACGCCCACGAGGGCGCCCAGTGGGCACTCACCACGGTGCTCGGGCTGGTAGGTGTCGACGGCGTGAGCGAGCCCTTGCTCGCCAGGCGGCCGGCGAAGTAGGGCGCTGCCCTCGGGCCTGTCAGGTGGGCAGTCCGAAGCGGGTGTCGAACGTCGATGCCACCTCGAGCCGTTGCTTCAGCAGGCCGGACTTGAGGTAGAAGTCAGCGGTCTGCTGCTGGATGGCGACCAGGCTGGCATCGATCGGCTGCCAGGTCGTGTGGCGCCGCTCGAACTGCAGCCGCGCCGCCTCAGGGGAGATGCCGATGATGCGGGCCAGCGTGGCGGAGAACTCCGCCACGTGTTCATAGGACCAGACCTGGGCGCGCACCACGCGCTGGAGGAAGTCCGCCAGCACCGCGCGCTTGGCGGCCAGCGCCGCGTCGGTGGCGGCCAGGTAGCTGAGCCCCGACCACAGGCCGCGCCCGCTGACAAGCACGCGGGCGTGTCCGCTGGTCTCCGCCATGGCCGTGTACGGTTCCCAGGTCGCCCAGGCATCGACGGAGCCGTTGGTCAGCGCGAGCTTGGTATCGGCCGGCGGCAGGAAGCGGATATTCGTGTCCTCGGGTTTCAGCCCGGCCGACGCCAACGCCTTCAGCGTCACGAAATGGCCAATCGAACCCCGGTTCGTGCCGATGCTCTTGCCCTTGAGGTCGGCCGCGGTCTTCAGCGGCGAATCGGGGCGCACGAGGATGGCGGTGCCGTAAGGGTCGGACCGATTGGCCCCGATAAGCTTGATCCGCGTACCCGCCGCGAGCGCGAAGATTGCCGGCGCATCGCCAATCGGCCCGCAATCCACGGCGCCGGCATTGAGCGCCTCGGCCAGCGGCGCGGCGGCCGGGAACTCGGTCCACTGGATGTCATAGCCAATGCCCTTGAGCGCATCGGCGGATTCGAGCAGCGCGCGCAGGCCGCCCTTTTGATCCCCCGCCTTGAGAACGGGGCGCGACTGCCCCCGCGCGGTGGAAATCAGCGCGGGTGCAGCGGCAAGCGTGGCGCCAAAGCGCAGGAACTGGCGGCGGGAAGCGGTCATCGGAATCCGTTCGAACAAGGCCGGACTGGCCAATAGTCCAAGACCCTACGCCGTGCCCCCGGCGATGCGAACGAATGTTTTCGCGCTTTGTTATGCGGGCGGGCAATCTCGGGACGCCCCCGGATCAGCGCCGCGCCGCCGGCGCATTCTCCGCAAACGCCTTGATGTCCCGCAGCCGATCCATGATCTCCGCGATATTTGGCCATTGCTCCAGTTCGATACCCGCGCGCTCTGCGTTGATCGATTGCGGGAACAGGAAGATGTCGGCAATCGTCGGCGTGTTGCCGGCCACGTAGGGGCCGGTGCGGCGGGCGGCGAGGCGGGCTTCCACGGCGCCCAGGCCTTCCAGGATCCAGTGGCGGTTCCACGCCACGACGCCCGTCGCGCCCATGCCGGGGATCCTGGCCAGGTGGGCGGCCACGCGCGGCGGCACCAGCGCATGGATTTCACTGGCGATGGCCAGGGCGATCGAGCGGGAGAAGGCGCGGCCCGCACCGTCCTTGGGCAGCAGTGGCGGCAGCGGGAAGCGCTCGTCCAGGTACTCGACGATGGCCAGCGATTGGGTCAGCAGTTCGCCGTCGTCGGTCTGCAGCGCCGGCACCAGGCCTTGCGGATTGATGCCGAGGTAGTCCGCCTGCCGGTTCTCGGCGCCGTCGCCCAGGATGCCGACGTTGACGATGTCCACCTGCACACCCTTCATGGCCAGCGCGATGCGCACGCGCGACGTGGCCGACGAAATCTCGTTTGCGTAAAGCTTCATGCGGAATCTCCTTGGGTTGGCCGTCGGCTTACTGCGCCGGTGCCGCAGCGGGCGCCTGTGCCGCGCCGCCAGCCTTGGCTTCCTTCAGCAGCGACTGGATGATCTGCTCGGACTGCTCGTAGTCGCCTTCCCCCACGTGGTAGTGGCGGATGCGCCCGTTCGCGTCGATGAAGTACAGCGCCGGCCAGTAGTTGTTCTGGAAGGCGCGCCAGATCTTGTAGTCGTTGTCCACGGCGATGGGGTACGTGAGCTTGAACCGCTTCAGCGCGTCCCGGACGTTGCCCACGTCCTTTTCGAACGGGAACTCGGGCGTATGCACGCCGATCACGGTCAGCCCCTGGTCCTTGTACTTTTCGGCCCACTTGCGCACATACGGCAGGGTGTTGATGCAGTTGATGCACGAGTAGGTCCAGAAATCGACCAGCACGACCCGGCCGCGCAGCTGTTCGAGGGTCAGCGGGGACGAGTTGAGCCAGGTCGTCGCGCCGTCCAGCGGGGGCGCCGGGGCGTCCGTACGGGCGGCACGGGCGTCGCCCAGCCCCGGAAACTGGCCGCTGGCCAGGCTGATGCCGACGGCGGCAACTGCCGCCAGCGCCATGGCGCCAAAGGTGCGGCGCGAGAAGGAAGAGGGGGTGGTCATGGCAGTGCGCTCCGTTCAGGTGGTGTATGGTCGCTATCAGACACCGTGCGCGTGTACCGGATGTATCGCCCGCCGGCCGCCAGGTAAGGTATTGTCTGCCCGGCTTGGCCAGATACATTGGCATACAAAGGGAAGTGCAACCAATCGCCAGAGCGGGCAAACTCCGCTCATCGCCACCGAAACCTACCGAGAGCGCCGACAGATGGACGCCCACATCGACCATATCCTTGTTGTTGACGACGACCGCGAAATCCGCGAGCTGGTTTCCACCTACCTGACCCGCAACGGCCTGCGCGTGACCATTGCGCCGGACGGCCGCCACATGCGGCAGTTCCTGGAGTCGAACGTCGTCGACCTGATCGTGCTGGACATCATGATGCCCGGCGACGACGGCCTGACGCTGTGCCGCGAACTGCGCGCCGGCAAGCACAAGAGCACCCCGATCCTGATGCTGACCGCCCGTAGCGACGAGACGGACCGGATCATCGGCCTCGAAATGGGCGCCGACGACTACCTCGCCAAGCCATTCGCCGCGCGTGAGCTGATGGCGCGGATCAAGGCGGTGCTGCGGCGCACACGGATGCTGCCGCCCAACCTCCAGGTGTCCGAAGCGGGCCGGCTGCTCACCTTTGGCGACTGGCGGCTCGACACCACGGCACGCCATCTGCTGGACAAGGACGGCACCGTCGTGGCGCTGAGCGGCGCCGAATACCGCCTGCTGCGCGTGTTTGTCGACCATCCGCAGCGCGTGCTGAACCGTGACCAGCTGCTGAACCTGACGCAAGGCCGCGACGCCGAGCTGTTCGACCGCTCGATCGACCTGCTGGTCAGCCGCCTGCGCCAGCGGCTGGGCGACCACGCCCGCGAGCCGATCTACATCAAGACGGTGCGCAGCGAAGGCTATGTGCTGGCGATGCCCGTCGAGATCACCGAGGCACGCGAATGACCATGTCCGCCCTGGTAGCGCCGCCGCGGGTGCGCTGGTGGCCCGGCACCCTGAGCGCGCGGCTGTTCCTGATCCTGCTGGCGGGGCTGGTCATCGCCTATGCGATGTCGTTCACGGTGCTGTTCATGGAACGCTACGTCACCGCGCGCACGGTCATGCTGGGCACGCTGGAGAATGAAGTGGCGACCTCCATTGCCATTCTCGACCGCCTGCCTGCCGCCGAGCGCCCTGACTGGATCCACCGGCTGGACCGGCCGACGTACCGCTACATCCTCGGTCCGGGGCTGCCGGGCGTGCCCGACATGACCATGCGCGCCAAGGACATCGCCACCAAGATCGAGGAGGCGGCCGGCCAGCGCTTTCCGGTCCGGGTCGAGATGATTCCGGGCGACGGCAAGCGCCTGCAGGCGCACCTGACGTTGAGCGACGGCAGCCCGCTGACCATCGACGTCCACCCGGCCATGGCGCCGCTGGCGCGCTGGCTCCCCTATGTGATGGTGGCGCAACTTGCCCTGCTGGTGCTGTGCAGCTGGCTTGCGGTGCGGCAGGCCATCCGGCCGCTGGCGACGCTGGCCGATGCGGCGAACACGCTCGACCCGAACCAGACCACGCCGCGCATGAGCGAGACCGGCCCGAGCGAGGTGGCCCACGCGGCGGTGGCGTTCAACGCCATGCGTGACCGCATCGCCCAGTTCGTGGAGGAGCGCGTGCGCATTCTGGCGGCCATCTCCCATGATCTGCAGACGCCCATCACGCGCATGAAGCTGCGTGCCGAGATGGCGGAGGAGTCCGTGGAGAAGGACAAGCTGATCAGCGACCTGTCCGAGATCGAGCGGCTCGTGCGCGAAGGGCTGGCGTACGCGCGCAGCACGCACGTCGATGGCGAGGCCGACACACGCATCGACATCGGATCGTTCCTGGAAAGCCTGGTCTACGACTATCAGGACACCGGCAAGGCCGTGACCATGGAGGCATGCGTGGGCGGGGCGATCGTCACGCGCCCGCATGCCTTGCGGCGCATCCTGACCAACCTGATCGACAACGCGCTGAAGTTCGGCGGCGCGGCCGAGATCGTCGCCCGGCGCGACGCCGATGGCGCCCTGCGGCTGATGGTGATGGATCGCGGCGCCGGCATCCCGGAGGAACAGCTCGATGCCGTGCTCCAGCCGTTCTATCGCGTGGAGGCTTCGCGGAACCGCGACACCGGCGGCAGCGGGCTGGGGCTGGCCATCGCGCAGCAACTGGCGCAGGCGCTCGGTGGCAAGCTGGCGCTGCGCAACCGCGAAGGCGGCGGACTCTCTGCGGAGGTGATTCTGCCTTGATGATGGCTTGATCACGCGGCGGTTGCATCGTCCCCGTGCTTGCGATCCAATGGGCGTCTTCGCGTGATCGCGCCTCTCACCTTGATGTCATCAATGAATGCTACGACAGAAATCCCGGCGCGGCCGCCGCTGCGCGCGCTGACGGCGCTGGAAGGCCGCGTGCTCGCCGTGCTGCTGGAGAAGCAGTACACCGTGCCGGACACCTATCCGCTTTCGCTCAATGCGCTCGCGGCGGGTTGCAACCAGAAGACCGCGCGGTCCCCTGTGATGAGCGTGTCCGAGGACGAGATCCTGACGGCTATCGACGGCCTGAAGTCGCTGAGTCTGGTGTTCGAGGGCAGCAGCAGCCGGGTGCCGCGCTTCGAGCAGAACATGGCCAAGGTGCTGGGCGTGCCGAGCCAGTCGGCGGCGCTGCTGTCCACGCTGTTGCTGCGCGGCCCGCAGACGGCGGCGGAGCTGCGCCTCAACACGGCGCGCCTGCACGCCTTCGCGGATATCTCGTCCGTCGAGGCGTTTCTCGACGAACTGGCCGAGCGCAATCCGGCCCTCGTCATCCGCCTGCCGCGCGCCCCGGGCGAGCGGGAGAGCCGCTGGATGCATCTGCTCTGCGGGGAGGTCAGCGTGGCGGACCTGGCCGCACCACGTGGGGCCTCGGCGCCGGAAGCCGGCTCGTCGTCGGAATTGGAAGCGCTGCGCATCAGCCATCGTGAGCTGGCCGACAAGGTGGCGCGGCTGCAGTCCCTGGTCGAAGAGATGGCCGCACAGCTCGGCATCGACGTGGAGCCCGGGCGGCTCGCCTAGGCACCCACCCACCCACCCAGCCAGACAGTTTCCACGCTTGATGGCAGTTGCGTTAAACCCGCCGCCCCGCCAACGTGGGGGTGTTGCGGGGAGGAATCAGTCCGCGCGCGCCGGGCGCCGTTTGCGTCTCGGCGTGAGGGGTTCGATGCTATAAAGGGGCGTCGGCCGTCACACGGCCCTGTTTGCCTGCGCCTTCCCGGAATCCTCATGAGCCAGCCCAGTGGCGACATCCAGTCCGCCATGGTGCGATTGCTGTATCGGCAGTCGCACGGGGTCCTGTTCGCCAACTTCGTGATTCCGGTGGCCGTCGTGTTCGTGCTGCGCCACAGCACGTACGCCGGCCCGCTGCTGTGGTGGATGGCGCTGGTCTATGCCGTCACGCTCGCGCGCATCCTGCTTTCGATGGTGTTCTATCGGTATGAGTCCAGCGCCACGCCGCGCGTCTGGGCCAACCGCTTCGCAGCAATGTCATGGGTATCGGCCGCCTTGTGGGGATGGGTCGGCTCGACTGCATTGTTCCCGCCCGGGGCGGAGTGGACGGCCTTCGCCTGCATCGTGCTGGCCGGCATGACGTGCGGTGCCGTGCCGGCGCTGTCTGCCCAGCCGCGCATCTACGTCGGCATGGTCTTGCTGATGGGCGGCCCGTTCATCGTCCACAACGCGATGCAGCCGGAGCCCATCTACAACGTCTACGCGGCGTTCGGCATTGCCATGATCGTGGTGAACAGCTATTTCAGCCGCGTCACCTATCACACCCTGCTGACCGGCGTGAAGCTGCGCTTCGAGAACCTCGCCCTGATCGGCCAGCTCGAGCATGAGCGCGACCGGGCGACCGCTGCCGACATGGCCAAGACGCGCTTCCTGGCCGCCGCCAGCCACGACCTGCGCCAGCCGGTGCATGCGCTGGGGCTGCTTTCCGCCTCGCTGGCGGCGGTGGCGGAGCGTGGCGATGTCCGCGCCGACGCGGCCACGCAAATCAGCCAGCGCCTGAATGGCACGCTCGATCGCATGGGCGGCCTGCTCGACGGGCTGCTGCATGTGTCGCGGCTGGACGCCGGCCTGATGCCGGCCCGGCGCCGGCCGCTGCCCCTCGGCAAGCTGCTCGCCGATCTGCGTGACGAGTACGCCGAGCAGGCCCGCCAGCGCGGCAGCACGCTGCGCGTGCGGGTCACGCAGGCGTGGATCGACAGTGACCCCGAGTTGCTGCGGCGCATCCTGGACAACCTGTTGAGCAACGCGCTGCGCTACGCGCCCCGGTCGCGCATCGTGGTGGGCGCCCGGCGCCGGCCCGGCGCGATCGAGATCCAGGTGCTGGACAGCGGGCCCGGCATCGACCCCTCGCAACAGGCGCTGGTCTTCGAGGAATTCGCCCAGCTGCTCAATGTGCAGAGCGAACACGGGCTGGGCCTCGGCCTCGCCATCGTGCGCCGGCTGGCGGACCTGCTCGGCCACCCCGTGACGCTGCGCTCCACGCCCGGCCGTGGCAGCAATTTCTCGGTGACCGTGCCGCTGGCGCGCGATGCCGAGCCGGAAGCGCCGGCCCTGACCAGCGCCGAAGGCCTCGCTCCGGCGGACCTCCAGGCGCGCTATGGCGTGATGCTGGTCGACGACGATCCGCAGATCCTTGCAGCGCTTGGCGACCTGCTCGCGTTCTGGGGCCACACCGTCTATGCGGGCGCCACGGTTGAAGCAGTTTGCGCGGCGCACCAGCGCGCCCGCATCGCCGGCCCGGCCCCGGTGGACCTGATCCTGGCCGATTTCCGGCTGGCCGCGCAGGTGACCGGGCGGCAGGCCATCGCGTGGTTGCGCGAATACCTCGACACCGAGGTACCGGGGCTGATCGTCACCGGTGACACGGCGCCGGACCGCCTCAAGGCGCTCCACGCCAGCGGCCTCCGGGTGCTGCATAAGCCGATTGCCGCCCCGTTGCTGCGGCAGGCGATCGTCGAGACGGTGCGTGGCGGTGTCACGGCCGAAAGTGCTCATTCCGGGTGAGGTCGATTCACAACCAGTAGTTGCTTTTCATGCAATCCACATCACCATTGTTTGTGGAAGCCTGACTACCTACCATGGGTCTCAACGGTAACCGACGCGCCGCGGCGAACGCAGCGAAGGCCGGAACCGAGCCACCCAAATCCCAGGAGTCAGTCATGTCCGATTCGAAACAATCCCAAAGCAAGGTCTGGTTCATCACCGGTGCATCGCGCGGCTTCGGCACGCTGTTTGTCCGCAACGCGCTGGCGCGCGGCGACCGCGTCATCGCCACGGCGCGCAACCCCCAGGCCATCGTCGATGCCATTGGCGACCAGCCTGGCCTGCTGGCGGTCAAGGTCGATGTAACCAGCGAAGCGGACGCCATCGAGGCCGTGCGCCAGGGCGTGGCCCGCTTCGGCCGGATCGACGTGTTGGTGAACAACGCCGGCTACGGCGTGCTCGGCGCGGTGGAGGAGACCAGCATCGCCGAAGCGAAGGCTAACTTCGACACCAACGTCTTCGGCATGCTCGCCGTCACCCGGGCCGTGCTGCCGCAGATGCGCCGGCAGCGCAGCGGCCATGTCATCAACATCTCGTCGCTGGGCGGCTACTCGGCCTATCACGGCTGGGGCGTCTATGGCGCCTCGAAGTTCGCGGTGGAAGGGCTGACCGAAGCCATGTCCCAGGAACTGGCCCCGCTGGGCATCCACGCCACGGTGGTAGAGCCGGGCTTCTTCCGCACGGACTTCCTGAACGACAACTCGCTGGTCGCCACCAAGACCGAGATTGCCGACTACGCCGAGACCGTGGGCGCGATGCGCGTGTTCGCCGCCGGTGCCAACCATAACCAGCCGGGCAACCCGGAGAAGCTCGCCGAGGCGATGCTGCAGCTGGTGGACAGCGATAACCCGCCGCTGCGCCTGCCGCTCGGCTCCGACGCCATCGCCCGCATCGAACAGAAGCACAAGTTCGTGGAAGCCGAACTGGCCGCCTGGCGCACCCTGGCTGAGTCGACGGACCACGCGGACGTGGTGCGGTAAGGCCGTCGCGGCAAGTCGGGCCGGGGCGCTGCGTCATCAGGCGCGACGCCCCGGAAACGCTTGGCGGGCGCCCACGATTCGAACAATTTCGATAATCTCGCGCCGCGGCTTGATCCGATAGACGAGGATATGCTCCTCGTCCAGCACGATCTGACGCGTGCCGGGCGCGCGACCGACCGCGTACATGGCCGGAAAGGCCATCAGCCGTTCGACCCGCTCGCGAATCAGATCGTCGAATCGTACGGCTGCCGTCGGGTTATGTATCAGGGTTCGTTCGAACAGTGCGCGGCGGTCCTTTCTTGCAGCGGCCCGCCACACGACGATCAAGCCTTGTCTCCCGGTTCTCCCGCCCGGGCCCGGACGGCAGCCTTCAGTGCGTCCATCTCCCGTTCCACCTCTTCGTGGGTTGCGGTGGGGCCTTTGTCCTCAAGCCCCCCCTGCACCTGCCCCTTGAACCACCGGTCATAAGCCGCCGCCTCATGGGCCGCGCGCATGCGCTCGGCGGCGTCCAGGCGTGGACGGGCGACGGGGGTGCCAGGCTGGAACGCCGTGGCGTCGACTTCAAATTCTGCAATCTGCATACGGACGAGAAAGGTGACCAACGTGTCGAGCTTCGGCCAGACGCGGATGTTGCCGCGCCGGACCACCAGGGTGCTCTCGCTCGTCCCGTACCGGACCACGATCCGCCAGCCGCCCGTCTGCGCCACGACGCGTACGCACTGCAGGCTGCCGGATGCGGCCAGTTTTTCCAGCATGGCCTGGTCGATAGTCGCCGTCTGTGCCGTCATCGCATGTCCCCTGAAAGTGATCGATACGGAGGATATGCTACCAAATATCTATTGTTTGGCTGCCAGTTCACAACAGCCTGACGAGATTCGCGAAAGCCGCTCCACACTACCCGGATAACCCGCAAAGACAGTCGAATTGCTGTTGAGATCACATGTTTGGTGCAATCCTTAACGAAAACACATCATTGCGTGGTATCGGCAAGACATGGCAAGATGGCCGCCCGATCGGTGCCGAAACGGCGCCCAAGCGGCCGGAAGCGCACCTTTCCCCTAAAGGTCGGCACCCCCCGGACCGTTAACTCCGCTGCCCCCCTCATTCCTGAAACAGGCACCTGTTTCCCTCCCTTTTCCCCTGAATGCCAGCGCCCCCGGGATTTGATAATCCTCGCTGACGAAGTGCCGCCTGCGCGCTTCGCGTTGGAGCGTCCATGTCCGAGGAAAGCGATCTCGAGAAAACCGAACCCGCCTCACCCCGGCGCCTTGAAAAGGCGCGCGAGGAGGGGCAGGTGGTGCGTTCGCGCGAGCTCGGCACGTTCGTGATGCTGATGACGGGCGTGATCGGCCTGTGGGTCATGGGCGGCACGCTGGGCCGCCGGCTGGACGCCGTCATGCACAAGAGCCTGGCTTTCGAGCCGGCCACGGCGTTCGACACCAACCGCATGCTGTCGCAGTTCGGCATCGCCATCTGGGACAGCCTGCTGGCCTTCATGCCGCTGCTGCTGATGTTCGGCGTGGCCGCGCTGGTGGCGCCGCTGGCGCTGGGCGGCTGGCTCTTCGCGAGCAAGTCGTTCATGCCCGATTTCTCGCGCCTCTCGCCGCTGCAGGGGCTGGGCCGGATGTTCTCCTCGCATTCGCTGGTGGAACTCGGCAAGGCCATCGCCAAGTCGCTGCTGGTGGGCGGCGTGGGCGCCTGGATGGTCTGGCGCAAGCTGCCCGAGGCCGTGGCGCTGATGAACGCGCCCGTGCAGGAGGCGCTGCTGCACCTGATGGAGCTGGTGCTCTACGTGTGCGGCGTGGTGTCCGGCTCGCTGCTGCTGGTGGTGGCGCTGGACGTGCCCTGGCAGCTCTGGACGTTCTACAAGAAGCTCCGCATGACCAAGGAAGAGGTCAAGCAGGAGCTGAAGGAAACCGATGGCGATCCGCACATCAAGGCCCGCATCCGCCAGCAGCAGCGGGCCATGGCGCGTCGCCGCATGATGACCGAGGTGCCCAAGGCCGATGTGGTGGTGACCAACCCCACGCACTTCGCCGTGGCGCTGCGCTATGAGGAAGGCCGCATGGGCGCGCCGCGCGTGGTGGCCAAGGGAACCGAGGAAGTGGCCGCCCGCATTCGCGCACTGGCCGCCGAACATCGCGTGCCGATCCTGTCCGCGCCGCCGCTGGCGCGGGCGCTGCACCGGCACGTGGAGCTGGGCCATGAAATCCCGGCGGGCCTGTATACCGCCGTGGCCGAGGTCCTGGCCTGGGTCTATCAACTGAAACACTGGCACTACTCCAACGGTCCGCAGCCTTCTGGCCCGACGGAGCTGGTGGTGCCGGACGAACTTGCCGTACCGGAAGCCCGCGCATGAACGCACTGACGAATTTCTTCAACACCCCGGGCCTGCGCTCGGGCGCCCAGCTGAAGGCGCTGGCAGGACCGCTGCTGATCGTCATGATCCTCGGCATGATGATCCTGCCGCTGCCCGCGTTCGTGCTGGACCTGCTGTTCACGTTCAACATCGCGCTGTCCATCATGGTGCTGCTGGTGGGCATGTACACCCGCACGGCGCTGGACTTCGCGGCGTTCCCGGCCGTGCTGCTGTTCTCCACGCTGCTGCGCCTGTCGCTGAACGTGGCCTCCACGCGCGTGGTGCTGCTGGAGGGCCATACCGGCCCGGACGCCGCCGGCAAGGTGATCGAGGCCTTCGGCCACTTCCTGGTGGGCGGCAACTTCGCGGTCGGTATCGTGGTGTTCGCCATCCTGGTCGTGATCAACTTCATGGTGATTACGAAGGGTGCCGGCCGTATCGCCGAGGTGGGCGCGCGCTTCATGCTCGATGCCATGCCCGGCAAGCAGATGGCCATCGACGCCGACCTGAACGCCGGCCTGATCAACGAGGAAGGCGCCCGCAAGCGCCGTACCGAGGTGGCGCAGGAGTCCGACTTCTACGGCGCCATGGACGGTGCCTCGAAGTTCGTGCGCGGCGACGCCATCGCCGGCCTGATCATCATGTTCATCAACGTTGCGGCCGGCATGGTCGTGGGCATGGTGCAGCACGACCTGGATTTCGGCACCGCCGTGCACAACTACACGCTGCTGACCATCGGCGACGGCCTGGTCGCGCAGATCCCGGCGCTGGTGATCTCCACCGCCGCCGGTGTGATCGTGTCGCGCGTGTCGAACGAGCAGGATGTCGGCCAGCAGCTGACCGGCCAGCTGTTCTCGAACCCGCGCGTGATGTTCCTGACCGCCGGCATCATCGGTGCGATGGGCATCATCCCCGGCATGCCGCACTTTGCCTTCCTGCTGCTGGCCGGCGCGATGTTCTGGTTCGGCCGCTACATGCTGCGCCGTGACGCCGTGCAGGCCGAGACCAAGGTCCGCGAGGAGCGCAAGCCGGCCGTGGCCGCCGAGGCCGCCGAAGCCACCTGGGAAGACGTCACGATGGTCGACCCGCTGGGCATGGAAGTGGGCTACCGCCTGATCACGCTGGTGGACCGTGGCCAGAACGGCGAGCTGCTGGGCCGCATCAAGAGCATTCGCAAGAAGATCGCGCAGGACATCGGCTTCCTGGTGCCGGTGGTGCATATCCGCGACAACCTCGAACTCAAGCCCAACGCCTACCGCATCACGCTCAAGGGCGTGGAGATCGGCAGCGGCGAGGCCACGCCGGGCCAGTGGATGGCCATCAACCCCGGCCAGGTCAGCGGCACGCTGCCGGGCCCGGTCACGCGCGACCCCGCCTTCGGCCTGCCGGCGGTGTGGATCGACGCCAGCCTCAAGGAACAGGCGCAGGCCTACGGCTACACCGTGGTCGATGCCAGCACCGTGGTGGCTACCCACCTGAACCACCTGATCCAGATGCACGCCTCCGAGCTGCTGGGCCGCCAGGAAGTGCAGTCGCTGCTGGACCGCATCGCCAAGGAATCGCCGAAGCTGACCGAAGACCTCGTGCCGAAGACGATCTCGCTGACCGGCCTGCAGAAGGTGCTGCAGAGCCTGTTGGACGAAGGCGTGCCGATCCGCGACATGCGCACGATCCTCGACGTGGTGGCCGAGCATGCCACCAAGGTCAGCGACCCCACCGAACTCACGGCGCTGGTGCGCGTGGCGCTGGGCCGGGCCATCACGCAGCAGCTGTTCCCGAACAATGCCGACCTGCAGGTCATCAGCCTCGACGCCGGCCTGGAACGCGTGCTGACACAGGCGCTGGCCAACGGCGGCGGCATCGAGCCGGGCCTGGCCGACGCGCTGCTCCAGCAGGCGCAGGGTGCGGTGGGCCGCCAGGAGCAGATGGGGCTCGACCCCGTGCTGCTGGTGCCGTCGCCGCTGCGGCCGCTGATGGCGCGCTTCCTGCGCCGCACGCTGCCGCAACTGAAGGTGCTGTCGCATGCCGAAGTCCCGGACAACCGCAATATCCGCATTACCGCAATGATCGGCGGCGCGGCGTAAGGAACGAACATGAGCGTGGCAAAGTTTGTGGCGGCCAATGGCCGCGAAGCGATGCGCAAGGTGCGCGAGGCCATGGGTCCCGACGCCGTGGTGCTGTCCAACCGGGCCGTCGAGGGCGGCGTGGAGATCGTGGCGATGCGCGATGCGGACCTGGGCGCCGTCAGTGCCACGGCGCAGCCGTACGCGCCTTCGTTGCCATCATCGCCTTCCGCGCCGATGCTGGCGATGAACCCGATGAGCGCGATGAGCCCGATGGGCTCGCTGCCCTCGATGTCGCAGATCGCACCGGCACCGATGGCGCAGATGCCGTCGATGATGGCCGCGGACGCCCCCGAGCCGGCCGCACTCGGCGACCTGCGCGGCGAGCTGGCCTCGATGCGCAGCATGCTGGAGCGCCAGTTCGCCGGCCTGGCTAACACGCCCGCCGGCGTGGCCGCTGGCGACCCGCTGCGCGAGTCGCTGTTCGAATGGCTCGTCAACGCCGGCTTCTCGGGCCAGCTCTCGCGCACGCTGCTCGCCCACCTGCCCGTGGGCACGGACCGTCCGGCCGCGATGGCCTGGATCCGCCAGGAACTGGCTCGCAAGGTGCCGGTGCTGGCCGATGAGGACACGCTGTTCGCGCAGGGCGGCGTGCTCGCGCTGATTGGCCCGACCGGCGTCGGCAAGACCACCACCACCGCCAAGCTGGCGGCGCGCTTCGTGCTGCGCCACGGCCCCGGCAAGCTCGCGCTGCTGACCACCGACCGCTTCCGGATCGGCGCGCACGAGCAGCTGCGCATCTATGGCGACATCCTCGGCGTGCCCGTGCATGCCGTGAAGGACGCCGCCGACCTGCGTTTCGCGCTGTCGGCCATGAAGGACAAGCACCTCGTCATCATCGACACGGTGGGCATGAGCCAGCGCGACCGCAGCCTGTCCGACCAGATCTCGATGCTGGCTGGCGTGCAGGCCCCGATGCAGCGTGTGCTGCTGCTCAACGGCGCCGCGCACGGCGACACCCTCAATGAAGTGGTGCACGCCTACCGTAACGACACCGCTGGCGACGCCGCCGGCATCGACGGCTGCATCATCAGCAAGCTGGACGAAGCCACCCACCTCGGCTCGGTGCTCGATGTGGTGATCCGTCACCGCCTGCCCGTGTTCTACGCCTCCACCGGCCAGCGCGTGCCGGAGCATCTCGAACTGGCCCAGGCCGATGCCCTGGTCGAACGTGCCTTCCTGACGCCGCGCCGTGGCTCGCTGTTCGCCGATGCCGATGTGGCGCGCCGCCAGGCCAGCGCCGCCGAGCCGGCCCAGACCGAGCGCGCCGGCGCCGACGACGTGCTGCGCTCGCTGACCGACAGCGCCAACGCCGTGGGCGTATGCGTGGAGGAACTCAACGGCGCGCAGTACGGCTTCGACGTGGCCCGCTCGCTGTGGCAGCAACGCGGGGCCGGTGCGCCGGCGCTGCGCCAGATGGCCCAGCAGGTGCGCCTGTCGATGTGCCGCGACGCCAGCCGCGCGTGCGACCGCTATGTACTCGCCGTAACCGGCACCGCCTCGCAGACCGTGCCGGGCCGCCGCGCCCCACAACTGCTGCAGCAGACGCTGTGGCTGGCCGACCGTGACGGCACGCCGCTGGCCACCACCGTGGTGCCCGCCGGCCGCACGCGCCAGTCGATGGCCGAGGCTGAGGCGGAAGCCGAAGCCGCCACCGTGCGCGCCACGCTGGCCGCTGCCCGCACCGTGGTCAACCTCAATGCCTCGCTGCCGTCCGCCGCCACGCTGGCGCGCTGGCAGCAACTGGGCGAGCGCTGGGTGGCCGGCACGCGCAAGACCACGCGGGTGATTGCCGACGGCGCTGCCAACAAGCTCGACACCATCGCAGACACGCTCACCTTCCTCGCCATCGGCGACACCAGCTGCCGCGACCGCGATGCCGTGCACTGGCTCGGCCACTGCATGGTGCGCGTACCCGAAGGCCAGGTGCGCGCCGCCGCGCGTGGCCGTGGCCAGGGCGCCGGTGCCGAAGCCGGCACCGAGGCTTGCCTCGTGGTGTCCCGTCTGGTGGATCGCGAAACCGGCGACATGCTGTCCGTGGACTACGTGCTGTGTGACCCGGCGCTGGCCGACGTGGCGGCCCAGGTGGCCCGCTGGGCCCAGTGGACGCACCACGCGGAAGAGCAGTTCCGCACGCTGCGCCACGCGATGGAGCACTTCGCGCAGGGCAACGAGGGCGACGGTGAGGGCGATGGCGACACGCTCGGCACGCTGGTCTCGGTGCAGCTCGGCCTGACCGCGCTGCGCCTGCAACACAACCCCACGCCGACGGCCCCGGCGTTCCTGTCGCGCCTGGCAGGCCGTGCTTCCGCCCGCGTCAACGCGCCGGTGTCCGGCGCCGTGCTCAACGAAGGCATGGGCCGCCTGCTGGCGCTGCTGGATGTGCTCGAGAACTACCCGGGCCGCAACGCGGCCCCGGCGCCGGCTTTCGACGACACGCCCGACGCGGCACGCCAGGCGATGGACGCCATCGGCGCCAGTGCCGCGCGCCAACTGGCCCCGGCAGGAGAGTAAGCCTTGAACCTGATGGGCTCCGACCAGGCGGAAAGCCTGCGCCGCATGCTGGCACCGCGCGTCACCCGGCGTATCGCCGTGGTGGGCTGCGAGGCTGGCGCCGGTACCACCACCGTGGCGCTCGGCCTGGCCAACGCGCTCGCCATGCAGGGCGAACGCGTGCTGCTGGCCGATGAAGATCGCGCCGCCGCGCGCGCTATCCGGCTGGCCGGCGCGGCGCCGAAGGCCACGCTGGCCGATGTGCTGGGCGGACGGATGCCGTTCGACGCAGCGCTCGGCACCCGCGCTGCCAGTGGCGTGGCGGTGCTGCCGGCCGGCAACGTGCCTGCCGGCGCGCAGATCGACGACCGCGCCTTGCCGGGCATCCGCACGGTGCTGGTCGATGCGCAGTCGAGCGAGACCGGCGCGCTGTCGCCCATGGCCGGCGCGGCGCACAACTTCGTGATCGTGATGCGGCCCGAGGCCACGTCGATCACCGCAGCCTATGCCTGCATCAAGCGGCTGCACCATGAGTTCGCATGCCGTCACTTCCAGCTGATCGTCAACATGGCGGACAAGGAAGCGACGGTGATGGCCCTCTCGCGCAACCTGGCCCGCACGGCGAGCCAGTACCTGGGCGTGGAGGCAAGCCTGGCGGGCTACCTGCCGCTGGACCCGCTGGTGGCGCGCGCGCTGCAACTGGGCCGCTGCGTCGTGGAGGCCTATCCGGCCGCCGCAGCCACCGGCGCGCTGCGCCACGTGGCCAGCGGCATCGGGGCATGGCCGCTGCGCCAGGAAGCAGTCTCTCCGGGAATGGCCGCGGCCGTTCCCGCCTGACAACAGAACAAGAAGTCGCAACAACCGGACCGACACTCAGCCAGCCAGTCCGCCCCGCAGGCCACCATGCCAGGCGGGGCGCTGGCACCGAACCAAGTTCTTACCGAGAATTCCACCATGTATACGATTCAGGGAAAGCTCGAACAGGCAGGCGTGGTCAAGTCACATGCGCCGCTGGTGCGACGGATCGCGTTGCAACTGGCGGCCAAGCTGCCTGCCAGTGTCCAGATCGACGACCTGATCCAGGCCGGCATGATCGGCCTGCTCGATGCCGCCAAGCGCTATGAAGACAACCATGGCGCGCGCTTCGAGACCTATGCGAGCCAGCGCATCCGAGGCGCAATGCTGGACGAGGTGCGCGCCAACGACTGGCAGTCGCGCAGCCTGCGCCAGTTCACGCGCAAGATCGAGCGCACCCAGCGCGGTCTCGAACAGAAGCTCGGCCGCACGCCGATCGACTCCGAGGTGGCCAAGGAACTGGACATGCCGCTCGACGAGTACCAGGAGCTGCTCAACGAGGTCTACGGCTGCCAGCTGCTGCACTACGAGGACTTCGAGCGTTCCGGCGAGGAAGACTTCCTGGACCGCCACCTTGGCGTGACCGACGACGCCAACCCGCTGACCGTGCTGATGGAGTCCGGCATGCGCGAGGCGCTGATCCGCGCCATCGACAAGCTGCCCGAGCGGGAGAAGCTGGTGCTGTCGCTGTGCTACGACCAGGAGCTGAACCTGCGCGAGATTGGCGCGGTGCTGGAAGTGACCGAGTCGCGCGTGTGCCAGATCCGCAGCCAGGCGATTACCCGCCTGCGCAACCAGCTGCGGGGCCTGTTGTAATGCGAGCCTGGCTGTCGATGACGGTGGCCGCGCTCTGCGGCTTCTTGCCGGCGATCCTGGCGGCGCAGGGCTTGACGAAGGCGACGCTCGAAATCGGCCCGTCGCGCCATGCCTGGACCGGCTCGGCGGTAGGCCCGATGATTGCGAACCGGGGCCAGCGCGCGCTGTCCGCGCCGATCGTGCCGGGCGGGGTGCTGCCCCAGTCGGCTGGCGTCATCACTGCGGTGCGCTGGCGCTACAGCTTCACACGCGTGCCGCCGCCGGACCTGCAAGCCTACCTTTGCAATGCCGACCGCTGCGTGATGCTGCCGGGCGCCGAGGGCAAGACCAACGCCTTCGTCGGTGACGATGCCAGCAAGGGCTTCGTGTTCGCCTTCCGCGTGCCGGGAAGCGGCGGTCTGGCGCCGTCGCTGCAAGGGCGCAGCAACGAGGTGACGGTCAGCTTCCGCTAACCGTCAGCGGCGCGTCCCCCGCAATCCCCATCTGCTGGCTCACGCCACGCGTGTGTGCGTGACGGCCACCACCTTCGCCCATCGCGCCATTTCCGCCTGCAGGAACTGCGCGAACTGGGCGGCGCTGTTCCCCACCGGTACCAGACCTTCCCCCTGCAAGCGCTTGCGCATGGCCGGCGCCGCCACGGCAGCGCGGACTGCCGTCTCCAGCTCCCGCACCAGATCCGGCGGCATGCCGGCCGGGCCGAGCAGCCCATACCACGAGCTGTAGTCGAAGCCCGGCACGAGATCGGCAATCGGGGCGAGGTCCGGGAACGCCGGCAGCCGCTGCGGGCTGCTTACGCCGAGCCCCTTGAGCTTGCCGGCCGCCAGCAGCGGCTGCACCGTGGCCACGTTGCCGAGCAGCAGGTCGGCCTGGCTGCCCACCACATCGGCCACGGCCGGGCCGGCGCCCTTGTACGGCACGCTGACGATGTCGATGCCAGCCTCGTGCTTGAGCATCTCTCCCGCCAGATGGTTGGCGCTGCCCACGCCAGCCACGGCGATGCTCAGCTTGCCCGGCTTGGCCTTCGCCAGCGCCACCAGCTCGCGCAGGTTGGTGACGCCAAGGTCCGGGCGCGACACCAGGATCAGCGGCGAACTGGCGATCAGCGAGATCGGCGTGAAGTCCTTGATGGCGTCGAACGGCTTCTTCTCGAACAGCGCCGGATTGATGGCGTGGCTGGTGTAGCTCAGCAGCAGCGTGCCGCCATCGGGGTCCGCCTTGGCCACGGCAATGGCCGCGATATTGCCGGCCGCGCCGCCCCGGTTCTCGACGATAAAGGGATGCCTGAGCCGCTGCTCCAGCTCCGCCGAGAGCGAGCGCGCGACGATGTCGGTACCGCCGCCCGGCGTGGCGCCGACGAGGACTTTCGTGACGGCCGGCGCCGCGCGCGCCAGACCCGGGGGCAGGATCAGCGCCGCCGACAGCAGCGCGAGGAAATCGCGTCGTTCCATGGTTGTCTCCGTTTTTATCTTTGTATTTTTTGTGGGGCGATGCTGGCGCCTAGGCCGTGGCGGGCCGGGTGGCCGGCGCCCATGGCATCAGCGGCATGCCCAGCGCGGCGGCCTGGCGGCGCTCGTAGGCGTCAAACGCGGCGCTGCGCGCGCTGCCGCGCAGGCCACCGCGCACCGCGCCCGCGCGGACGTCGGTGAAGTAGTCGGCCCACTCATCGGGCAGCGGCTGGGCCCCCGGCACGGCCAGCCAGAGCCGCAGCAGGTGGCGCTTGCGGTCGAACTCCTCGTAGTCCTCGAAGTTCGTGCGCGAATGCACGGTGACGTAGTTGTTCAGCAGTTGCAGGTCGCCCTGCTCCAGCTGCATCGAGAAGCACAGGCTCGGGTCGGTCAGCAGGGTGTCCAGTTCGTCAAGGGCGGCTTCCTGGGCCGGCGTCAGGCGCGGCACATCGTCGAAGTCGCGCTGGGCGGCCACCACGTTCTTGCGATTGGTGCGCATGGCGAACGCCCACGGATGGTTGCCGAGGATGGTGCAGGCATAGTGCGGCGGCTGGGAGGGGGCCTGCGCGCCCTGGTAGCTGTAGTGGAACGGGGTGTGGAGCACGGCTTCGAGGTCCGGGCGGCGGCGCAGCATGGCGTCCCGCAGGGCGATCGAGCTGACCACCTTGCTCGCGCCGCCGGTACGGGCGGCGCGGCGGCACAGCAGGCCCACCACGTCGCAGGAATCGGTGTGGAAGTCGAGGCCGGCGTTGGTGTTGTAGCCCCGGCCGTTCTTGCTCTTGTAGGCGGCGCCCACGTCGCGCACATCGTTCATGAAGTCGCTGGCGCGGTTCTGCGTGCGGGCCACGCCCATGTGCAGGCCCATGCCCCAGTAGGCGAGGCGGGTCTCGTCCTCGGTCCAGCGGTGCACGGGAAAGCCTTTGACCAGGCACATGCCCCAGCGGCCCTGCGTGGTGTCGATGGCGCGGGCCAGCGCGTCACGCGCGGCGGCATCGAGCGGGAAGTCATCGGCGGTCATCTCCAGCAGCGGCTTGTCCAGCGCGCTGGCGTGGTGCAGGGCGGCGTCGAAGCTGGCGATCTCGGCGGCGGAGAGGCGCTGGATCCAGGAGGTGTCGCGGTCGGCATCGGCGGCCAGCCACGCGGTGGGGCGATAGGGGGGGTGATCTGGGTGATCAGTAGGGTGATCGGCAGTCATGGGGGCGGTGTCTCGGAGTCTTATGGAAGGGACGTCGGATGCGGGCGCCGGCGGAGCGCCTTGCATGACGTCGTGCAGCCAGTCTAAGCTTCCGCACAGCTAAGAAAAAGTGACGTTCCTTGACGTCGCTGATAAGGAAAACTGATGAAGCTGGAGACCTTCGCCACCCTTGCCGCCGTGATCGAGGAGGGCTCGTTCGCGGCGGCTGCCGCCACGATGCACCTCACGCCGAGCGCGGTCAGCATGCAGATGAAGCAGCTGGAGCAGTACGTCGGCCAGCCCCTGTTCGACCGTTCCGGCCTGCAGGTGCGGCCCACAGCCGTAGCGCACGAGGTGGCCGCCGCCATGGAGGGCGGGCTGCGCTACCTCCATGCGCTGCGGCGCCGGGTGTCCGTGGCCGTGGAGGGCTCGGTCCGGCTCGGGGTGATCGAGTCGATCCAGCCGGTGCTGCTGCCGGGCACGCTGCGCCACCTGCGCGACCACTATCCCAAGCTGCGCGTGCGGCCGGTACGCGGGCGCAGCGCCGGGCTGCTGGATCTGGTCAAGGCGGGGCAGCTCGATGCGGCGGTGGTGGCCCGGCCCGAAGCCGGCCGCGTGGCGAGCCTGCGCTGGCATCCTGTGGGCACGCGGGAGATGGTGCTGATCGCCCCGCCGGACGTGGGGGAGGCCAGCGCAGCCGATCTGCTCGCCCGCTACGACTGGATCCGCTACGACCGCGCCACCGTCACCGGCGCCATGGCGGCGCGGTACGTGCACGGGGTGATGCCGGAGAAACGCAGTGCGATGGAGTTCGACAGCGTGATCGCCATCGTCGCCATGGTCAGCGCGGGGCTGGGCGTCTCCGTGGTGCAGCTGATGGACCCGACGGTCTGCGACCGCTATCCCGTGCGGCGCGTGCGGCTGGGGGCCGACGCGCCGACGCTGCAGATCTCGCTGGTGTCGCGCAAGGCCGACGAGGACAGCCGGGTGCTGCAGGCGCTCACCGAGGCCGTGGAGCGCACTTTGCTACCCGGCGTCCGCTAGGCATCCACTAGGCATCCACGATGACCTCGAAGCCGCCGAAGATCATGCGCTGGCCGTCGAACGGCATCGGGTCCATGCCCTCCTTGAGCCGTTCGTCCGCCATCGCGGCGGCCATGCCCTTGTCGCGCGCCTCGCGCGAGGGCCACAGGATCCACGAAAACACCACCGTCTCGTCGTCCTTGCGCTGGACGGCCATGGTGAACGAGGTGACCTTGCCTTCCGGCACATCGTCGCCCCAGCATTCCACCACTTTCAGCGCGCCGTGTTCCTTGAACACGGTAGACGCCTTCTGCGCCACTTGCCGGTAGGTTTCCCGATTGGCCGTCTTCACGGCCAGCACGAATCCGTCGATGTATGCCATGGCACTCGCTCCGCTGGGTCCTGGGCTTATCACCATAGACCATCGGCGTAACGTGTGACGAATGGGGCCTATTTGGGCGATGCAGCGCCGCCGCAGCCGGCAAGGAGCGCCAGCAGGGCGTCCAGCCCCACCGGCTTCACGAGGTGGGCGTCGAAGCCATGCGCGCGGGTGCGGTCGCGGTCGGCGGCCTGGCCCCAGCCGGTCAGCGCCACCAGCGTCACCGGTCGATCGGGCCAGGTCTGGCGGATGCGGGTGGCCACCTCGTAGCCATCCATTGAAGGCATGCCGAGGTCCAGCAGCACCACGTCCGGCCACCATTGGGCGAGGGACTCCAGCGCGCTCGCGCCATCGTAGGCCACCGTCGCGGTCGCGCCGTACATGTCCAGCAGCATCGCCACGCTGTCGGCGGCGTCGCGGTTGTCATCCACTACCAGCACGCGCACCGGGTTGGGCAGGGAGCCGGGTCGGCTTTTCGCGTCGTCGGCCGCGGCGGGGGCGTCGCTGGCCGGCAGGGTGACGGTGAAGGTGCTGCCCAGCCCCGGGCCGGGGCTGGCGGCCTGGACGTCGCCGCCATGCATCTGCGCCAGCTTGCGCGCGGTGGCGAGCCCGATGCCGAGCCCGCCCTGCGAGCGCGGCGCGTTCTTGTCGAACTGACCGAACAGCGCGAAGAGCCGCCCCAGATGCCCGGGCGGGATGCCGATGCCGGTGTCGGTCACGGCGGCGTGGATGCCGGCGGCATCGCGCCACGCGTGCACGTCGATGCGGCCGCCCGGATCGGTGTAGCGCACCGCGTTGGCCAGCAGGTTGCCGAGGATCTGCGCCAGCCGCACCGCGTCGCCGTGCACCGGCAGCGGGCCGTCGGCGGGCTGCAGCGTCAGCACGTGGCCCGCCTGGATGGCGGCGGGGCGGGCGGCTTCCACGGCATTGCGCAGCACGTCGGCGAAGTCGAGCGCTTCATGCTTCAGCTCGATCACGCCGCGCGTGATGCGCGAGACCTCCATCAGTTCGTCGATCAGCCGCATCATGTGCTCCACCTGGCGGTCGAGCATGGCCTGGAGGCGCGGCGCGTCCACCCGGGCGGCATCGGCGCGCTGGAGCTGGAGCGCGTTGTGGATGGTGGCCAGCGGGTTGCGCAGCTCGTGCGCCAGCGTGGCGAGGAATTCGTCCTTGCGCGCGTCGGCCTCGCGCAGGATGGCCTCGGCCTGCTTGCGCACGGTGATGTCGAGTGCCGTACCCAGCACGCTGGCCTGGTGCCGCCTGCGCCCCTCGCCCTCGAACTCGACCTGCCCGTTGGCCGCGTGCCAGTGCTCGCTGCCGTCGGGCCAGAGGATGCGGTAGTCCACCTCGAAGCCGCCGCCGCCGCTTTCGTCGGCCGTGGCGATGGCGGTTTCCACGGCCTGCAGCAGCCGGGGCCGGTCATCGGGGTGCACGCGTTGCAGGGTCTCGGCCAGTGGCATGACTTCGGCCTCGCCGCCGCCGCGCAACTCGCGCATGCGCGCATCCATATAGACCAGCCCGGTTTCGGTGTCCTGCCGGAAGGTGCCGAGCCGGGCGATGGCCACGGCCAGCTGCGCCTGGGTTTCGGTCTTGCGCAGCGCCGCCTCGGCCTCGCGCCGGGCGGTGATGTCGCGGAACAGCACGCCGACCAGCGGGCGGACGCCATCGCCCACGCGGAAGGCGTGCACCTCGAACCAGCGGTCCAGCGCGCGCGCCTGCTCGACGAAGTGGCGCGGATGGCCGCGCAGCGCCACCTCGCCATAGATCTCGAACCAGTGGGCCTCGTGCCCGGGTGCGAGGTCGCGCATATTGCGGCCCTGCGCCTGATGCAGCCCGGTCTGGGCCTCGAACACGTGGTTGACCGTGACAAAGCGGTAGTCGATTGCCCGGTCGCCGTCGAAAATCACCTCGATGATGCAGAACGCCTGGTCGAGCGCGTCCGCCAGCGCGTGGAAGGCGGCGCTGTCGAGTCCGGCGGCGGCGAGGGAGTGCGGGGATTCCTGCACGATGTGGCTTGTGTGGTGGTCAATGCAAAACGGCCAGGTCCACGCGGTTGCGCGGGCCCGGCCGTTCTGGCGGTTCCGCCCCGGGTGCCGGGGCGGAGGGGGCGGTCATCAGCCCTTCACGGCCTCCAGGGCCGCGTTGAGCGTCTTGCTCGGGCGCATCACGGCATCCAGCTTGTCGAAGTCAGGCATGTAGTAGCCGCCGATGTCGGCCGGCTTGCCCTGCACGTCCGACAGCTCGCCAACAATGGTCTTCTCGTTGTCGGTCAGCGTCTTGGCCAGCGGTGCGAAGGTCTTGGCCAGTTCGGCGTCGTCCTTCTGCGCGGCCAGTTCCTGGGCCCAGTACATGGCCAGGTAGAACTGGCTGCCGCGGTTGTCGAGCTGGCCGGTCTTTGGCGACGGGCTCTTGTTGTTGTCGAGCAGCTTGCCCGTGGCGGCGTCCAGCGTCTTGGCCAGCACCTTGGCGCGGACGTTGCCGGACTTGATGCCCAGCTCTTCCAGCGACACGGCCAGGGCCAGGAACTCGCCCAGCGAATCCCAGCGCAGGTGGTTCTCTTCCACCAGCTGGGCCACGTGCTTCGGTGCCGAACCGCCGGCGCCGGTCTCGTACAGGCCGCCACCAGCCATCAGCGGCACGATCGACAGCATCTTGGCGCTGGTGCCCAGTTCCATGATCGGGAACAGGTCGGTCAGGTAGTCGCGCAGGATGTTGCCGGTCACCGAGATGGTGTCCAGGCCGCGGATCACGCGTTCCAGCGTGTAGCGCATGGCGCGCACCTGCGACATGATCTGGATGTCCAGGCCGTTGGTGTCGTAGTCCTTCAGGTAGGTTTCCACCTTCTTGATCAGCTCGGCCTCGTGCGGACGGTACGGGTCCAGCCAGAACACGGCCGGCGTGCCCGAGTTGCGGGCGCGCGTCACGGCCAGCTTCACCCAGTCACGGATCGGGGCGTCCTTGACCTGGCACATGCGCCAGATATCGCCCTGCTCGACCTTCTGCGTCAGCGCCGACAGCACTTCATTGGTGGCGTTGTCGACGATGCGGGCCTCGCCGTCTTCCGGAATCTCGAACGTCTTGTCATGCGAGCCGTACTCTTCGGCCTTCTGGGCCATCAGGCCGACGTTCGGCACCGTGCCCATCGTCACCGGGTCGAAGGCGCCGTTGGTCTTGCAGAAGTTGATGATTTCCTGGTAGATCCGGGCGAAGGTCGATTCCGGGATCAGGCACTTGGTGTCCTTGGTGCGGCCGTCGGCGCCCCACATCTTGCCGCCGATACGGATCATGGCCGGCATCGAGGCATCGACGATCACGTCGTTCGGTGCGTGCAGGTTCGAGATGCCCTTGGCCGAGTCCACCATCGCCAGTTCCGGGCGATGCTCGTGGCAGGCGTGCATGTCGCGGATGACTTCTTCGCGCTTCGACTCCGGCAGCGCCTCGATCTTGGTGTACAGGTCCACCAGGCCGTTGTTCACGTTCACGCCCAGTTCGTCGAACAGCTTCTGGTGCTTGGCGAAGGCGTCCTTGTAGAAGACCTTCACGGCGTGGCCGAACACGATCGGGTGCGACACCTTCATCATGGTTGCCTTCACGTGCAGGCTCAGCATGACGCCGGTCTTGCGCGCGTCTTCCATCTGTTCTTCGTAGAAGGCCAGCAGGGCCTTCTTGCTCATGAACATGCTGTCGATGACTTCGCCGTCCAGCAGGGCCACCTTCGGCTTCAGGACAATGGTCTTGCCGCTCTTGGTGACCAGTTCCATGCGCACTTCACGGGCGCGGTCCAGCGTGATCGACTTTTCGCCGTGGTAGAAGTCGCCATGCTTCATGTGCGCCACGTGGGTGCGCGAAGCCATGCTCCACTCGCCCATGCTGTGCGGGTGCTTGCGGGCGAAGTTCTTCACGGCGGCCGGCGCGCGGCGGTCGGAGTTGCCTTCGCGCAGCACGGGGTTCACGGCGCTGCCCAGGCACTTGGAGTAGCGCTTCTGGATGGCCTTTTCCTCGTCGTTCTTCGGATCTTCCGGGTAGTCGGGGATCTTGTAGCCCTTCGACTGGAGTTCCTTGATGGCGCTGACCAGCTGGAACAGCGAGGCGCTGATGTTCGGCAGCTTGATGATGTTGGTATCCGGCAGCAGCGTCAGGCGGCCCAGTTCGGCCAGGTTGTCCGGCACGCGCTGGTCTTCGGTCAGGAATTCGGGGAATTCGCCCAGGATGCGGGCCGCCACCGAGATGTCGCTGGTTTCGACGTTCACGCCAGCCGGGGCGGCGAACGTGCGGATGATGGGCAGGAAGGCACTGGTCGCCAGCAGCGGAGCTTCGTCGGTCAGGGTGTAGATGATGGTTGGCTGCTGGGTACTCATTGCTTATCTCGCATCAAGAATCAGGTTGGAAAATGCCCCGGGTGGGTCACAGCCGGGGGCAAGACCCGAATTTTGCCTTATTTTTGGTGTCGGGAGGGGCGAACCATTGCGGTTTTTGCGCGGATGTATGCAAAGGCATTCAGATGTCGAAGTTGTTTGTGTCATCCATCATGCCGACAAATCCGGCAATTGTCGGTTATCTACCGCCAAATGGCCGATTGGCGGCTAGGTGTGGAAGCCTTGCGGCGCCGGGTCGGCGCCGGAGCGCTCCACGGCGGCGATGACCTGCGCGCCGAACAGCAGCAGCGTGGCGGCGATCTCCAGGCTCAGCAGCACCACGATGGCCGTGGTCAGGGAGCCGTACACCCGCCCCACCTGGGACAGCGTGGCGAAATACCAGACCAGCACGTGGCGGGACACCTCCCAGAGCACGCAGGCGAACACCGCCCCCACCAGTGCATGGCGCACCGAGAGCCGGCCTACCGGCATGACGAGGTAGATCGAGGTCAGCAGCAGGATCTCGCCAGCCAGCCCGAGCAGGTAGAGCAGGGTGCCGGACAGGCGGTCCAGCGACCAGTCATGGCCGAGCACCTCCAGGTGCCGCTCGCCGATGGTCTGGAGCCCGCCCGCCACCAGTGTCACCACCAGCAGCCCCACGCTGAGCACGAGGATGTAGCAATAGGGCAGGATGGCCGAGACCAGGAAATGGCGCCGCCGGATGGCCACGCGATGGATGAAGATGACCGACATGGCGTTCTCGAGCACGGTGAAGGCCAGCGAACTGAAGAAGATCATCGTCACCAGCAGCACCCAGCCGAGGGCGGGGTGCTCCATGAAGCGCGCCAGTTCTGCCACCAGCGCGCGTGACTGCCCCGGGAGCAGCCATTCCAGGTAGCGCGCCAGCGTATCGAGCAGCCGGGCCGGGTCGATCACGTGCGACAGGCCAATCAGCATCAGGATCAGCAACGGCACGATCGACAGCAGCGCGTAGTACGCCACCGCCCCGGCCAGCAGCAGGCCCTGGTTGGCGCGGAATTCCCGGAGCGTGGTCAGGATGAAGCGGCCGGGGTGTTGAAGGACGTGCCGGATGCGGGTGTCGAGGATGGGCATGGGAGGCAAGGAGGCGTCACAGACCAATGTGGCCCCAATGTGGCCCATCAGCGGTGCCCCGGCAAGGCGAGTTTGTCCGACACGGCGGCCGGTGCTGTACAGATGTGGCCGAAAGCCATGCGCATCTGTATCCACTCGACGAGGGCACCCGTTCCTATAATGGCCCGATCCCCCGAAGTCGCCCTTTTTGAAGGAAATCCGACATGCTCGACTGGCACGACCTGGCCTTCTTTGCCCTGGCCGCCCTTGTCCTGGTGCTGACCCCGGGGCCGAACATGATCTATTGCGTGTCCCGCGCGCTGTGCCAGGGCCGGGCGGCTGGGCTGGTCTCGCTGGCGGGCGTGCTGCTCGGGTTTGTGGTCCACCTGATGGCCGCCGCGCTGGGGCTGACCGCGCTACTGATGGCGGTGCCGTTCGCCTTCGATGCCATCCGGCTGGCCGGCGCGGCCTATCTGCTCTGGCTGGCCTGGCAGGCGGTGCGCCCCGGCGGCGCGGCGCCGTTCCAGGCCCGCGCGCTGCCGGCCGATCCGCCGCGCAAGCTGTTCAGCATGGGCTTTGTCACCAATCTGCTGAATCCCAAGGTGGCGATGTTCTACCTGTCGTTCTTCCCGCAGTTCCTGCATCCCGAGCAGGGCTCCGTGCTGTGGCAGAGCCTGCAACTGGGCGCGGTGCAGATCGGCGTCAGCGGTGCGGTGAACTTCCTGCTGGTGATGGGGGCGTCCGGGATTACCGCGTTCCTGTCGCGCAGCGAGCGATGGCTGCGCGCGCAGCGCTATGTGATGGGAACGGTACTCGGCGCGCTGGCCATGCGCATCGCGCTGACGGACCGGAAGTAACCCGGCTCAGCGCGTGGCGTAGGGAAAGTGATGCTGCGCCGCCATCTGGGACAGATGGTCGCGCAGATGGCCCAGCTCGGCCGACAGCTGCAGGGTCAGGAACGCAAACGAACTATGGCCGATGGACGGATCGTCCGGGTGCGGCGCTGGCAGGGTGATGTTCTGGCGGACCATGGTCTCGTCGCCGGCTTCCAGCGCGCTGGCCATCTCCAGCAGCAGGTCGCGGATGCAGTGCTCCTCTCCGCAGGCATCCATGCTCTCGGGCGGAATCGTCGCCAGCATCTCCAGCGCGCTGATGCACACCCGCGCGCAGTGCTGGACTTCCTCCAGATCCGCCGGCGGCGTGCCGGTTTCCTTCGCCACCGAGGGGATCAGGCTGCGCAGCTGCACCAGCGGCGGGCCCAGCTTCATCATGGCCTGCTGGCGCTCGCTCTCATCCGCAAAACCCCGTTCGATCTTGGCGTGGACGGCCGCGCAGGCGCGTAGCAGCCCGGCGAGCTTGAAACGCCACGAATACGACGCATAGGCCGGCAGCGCGAACGAGAAGACCAGCGCGATGGCCGTGCCGATCATGACATCGACGGTGCGCCAGAGCGCGTCATAGACGTTCTGGTCGCCGTGGCCGGCCGTGATGACCACCGTAATGCCGGCCAGCAGCGCGATATATCCCCCCTTGCCGACCGCATGGTAGGCCGCATACCCGCACGCCACGGCGATCAGCAGGTAGGTCAGCAGCGGAATACGGAAGTAGCTTTCCTGGAGGATCAGGAACAGGCCAACGAAGGCGCCGATCAGCGTGCCCACCCCGCGCTCGGCGGCGCGGCGGCGGATATTGCCGTGATGCTGGAGCCCGCCAATGACCACGAGCACCGTGATCGAGGCCCATTCGCCATGCGGCACGTTGATGCCGGTGGTCAGCGCGATGGAGACCAGCAGGGCCAGCGCCACGCGCGTGGCGTGGAAGATGCGGGCCTGGCGGAATCGGCGATCGGGGTCGAACAGCGCGCTTGTTGTATTTCGCAGGGCCTCGAGCATGGGGGCGATCACCTTTCGGGGGGGGCCGGGACGCTTGTAGTGTATAGAGCCCGGCGCACGATCCGCAACATGGGCCGCCGGTTCCTTAACACCGCACGCTCCTGGCTGCCATCTCGAGTCATGCAGATCTCATTGAAGTATATCTAAGCGCACTTTCGAACTTGTCATATTCGATGATGCGGGCCTTTCGCCGCATTGTGCTTGCTGCGCCGTGCGGCAAGCCGGCGCATACCGCCGCCCAGCCTTCATCCTGTATCGACCGCTCCGATATGCGCGAGCCATCGCCGCTGCCGTCCCGTACCGTCTCTGTCCGCTGCGCCGGTCTGCCCACGCTGATGGGTACACCGGCGCTGGTGTTTTCGCGGCTGTCCGGCACGGAGCGGCTGTGCGAGCTGTTCGAATACGAAGTGGAACTGAAAACCCCCGACGCGCGGCACGCGCCGTCCGGCCCGGCGGCGAACCTCGACACGCACGCGCTGCGCGGCCAGGAACTGACGGTTGCGATTGAACTCGACGGCAGCGGCGCCGGGCCATCTGGCCGCATCGGCGCGGGCACGCGGGAGATCACGGGGCTGATTACCGGCGTGCGCGGCCCGATCCCGCAGGGTCGGCAGATCGCTTACTGCCTGACGCTGCGCCCGTGGCTCTGGCTGGCCACGCTGACGACGGACTACCGCGTCTTTCAGCAACAAACCGTGGTCGAGATCCTCGACGCGCTGCTCTGCGCCTACGCCTTCCCCGTGGAATGGCGCGTCGACGCGGCGCGCTATCCCAGCCGTGAATACCAGGTGCAGTACGGCGAGAGCGACTTCGATTTTTTCCAGCGCCTGACCCAGGAATGGGGCATCTCCTGGCACATCGCGCACAGCGACGGCAAGCACCGGCTGGTGCTGACCGATGCCAACAGTGCGTTCGCGCCGTACAGCAGCGCCGCCTACCACACCATTCGCTGGCAGCGCAGCGCGGACCGCATCGACGAGGAATGCCTGCACGCGTTCGTGCTGCACGACCGCCTCGTGTCCGGCCAATGGGCCAGTTCCGACTACGATTTCGTCAAGCCAGGCGCGGATCTCGCGGTGCGCTCGGCGGCGCCACTCGACACCGCGCATGCCGAGGCAGAGGTCTATGACTATCCAGGCGATCATGGCCAGCCCGCCACCGACAACGACCCGTGGCGTGAAGGCGGCCATGTCGCCGGGCTGCGGATGGAGGCCCTCCGCCAGCACGGCAGCCGGGCGAGCGGACGGGGCCACGTGCGCGCCATGGTGCCAGGGTGCACGTTCAAGCTGAGCCATTTCGTCCAGGACAGGGCAAATCGCGAGTACCTGATCCTCGGCGCCGATCTGGAGATCGAGGATGTGCCCGAAGCGTCGGGCATCGGCCAGCAGTGGCGTTGCGAGGTCGCCTTCACGGCGCAGCCGACGAACGTGCTGTTCCGGCCCGAGCGGACGCAGCCCAAGCCGCGCGCCAGTGGCCCGCAGACCGCCACGGTGGTAGGGCCGGAGGGCGAGGAGACGTGGACTGACGCGTATGGGCGCATCCGTATCCAGATGCATTGGGACCGGATCGGCCAGCGCAACGCCAACAGCTCATGCTGGGTGCGGGTGTCTTCGGCGTGGCAGGGCAATCGCTTCGGGGCGGTGCACGTGCCGCGCATCGGCCAGGAGGTGGTGGTCGAGCACCTGAATGGCGATCCCGATTGTCCCATCGTCACCGGCCGCGTACCGAACCGCCTCAATATGCCGCAGTGGCCCCTGCCGGCGCAGCACGCGCTGTCCGGCTTTGTCAGCAAGGAATTGCATGGCGAGCGCGCCAACGCCTTTGTCCAGGACGATACCCAGGGAGAAATCCAGACCCAGTTGCAGAGCGACCATCAGACCTCATGGCTTGGCCTCGGCTTCTTGACGCGCGTGCTGCACGGCGCCGGGCGCAAGGACAAGCGGGGCGAGGGTTTCGAGCTGCGCACGGACGGCCAGGGCGTAGTGCGCGCCCACGGCATGCTGCTGACCACCGAGCGACGTGCCAACGCCAGCGCGCATCACAAGGACCTGGGCGAGACCGTGGAGCGGCTGGCGGTGGCCCGTGCACAGCAGGAAACGCTGGCCGCGCTGGCGCAGCAGCACGCGGCGCAGGACGCGGCCGACCAGGCCGAAGTGGCCAGCGCCATCCAGCAGCAGAACGACGACATCCACGGCACAGGGGTCGCCAACGCGGATGCCGGCAGCTTTCCCGAACTGGCCGCGCCGCACCTTGTGCTTGCCAGCCCGGCCGGCATCGAGGCCACCACGGCGCGCTCCACGCATCTTGCTTCGGGCGAGCATCTGGCGCTCACCAGCGGCGGGCATACCAGCCTGGCCGTGGGCAAGCGGCTGCTGGCCAGCGCGAGCCGGGGCGTGCGGATCTTTATCCAGAGCATGGGGTGGCGGCTGGTGGCGGCCGGCGGCGACATCGACCTGCGCGCGCTGCGCGACAGCATCAACCTGCTGGCCCGGATCGGGATCACGGCCACCGCCGACCGGATCACGCTGTCGGCCCGGCAGCAGCTCGTCATCAGCGGCGGCGGCAGCAGTACCACTTATGACGCGGGCGGCATCACGCATCGCACCGGCGCCGCGTATGTCATTCGCACCGCCAGCTATGCCCTGATCACGGCACAGCGCGGTGCCGCGGCGTTCCCGCCGCCGCGCAAGCCCGGGCAAGGCAATCTCGAACTGTTCAACCACTACGCCAACCGCACCGGCATCGGTGGGGAGTTCCGCGTGGAGGACGCGTTGGGCAAGGCCGTGACCGGCCGCTTGAACGCCAAGGGCTTCGCGGCCGTCGGCGGGCTTGCACCGGGCCCTGCCACGGTGCGCTTTGGCAAGGACCCCGCCGATACCTGGGTCGAGGCCAGTCATGTCGGCCAGCCGACATGGTCGCCGCGCGCGGCAGGGCAGGCGGGCGCCAGCGCGATGGCCGACAGCGCCGCCGGGTTTGTCGCCGGGCAGGTGCTCGCTGCCGCCAGCCGGGCCAGCGAGACCAGCCAGGCACTGCAGTTCGCGCAACAGCTCACCACGGCGGTCAAGGGCATTCCCGATGGGCTTGCGGCATTCGGCCTGTCCGGCGCCCAGGCGCTGCTGGGCCAGGCGATGCCGATCGCGATGCCGACGTCGATGGCGGTGCCGGCGTTGGCCAAGGCCGTATCGCATCCCGCCCGGCCTTCGATGACCACGCCGGGATTTGTCTCCTGATTCCCGCCGAAACCCTCCATCGCCATCACGCCCAGCCATGTCCCAACCGACGCCTTCACCTGCTCCGCGCCCGCCCGAGACAGTAGTGGCCCCGCTCAATACCATCGCCGTGGAGGATGTGGGCCGGGGTGCCGCGCAGGTCGATGCGTGGCTGCGGCAGGCCAGTGGCGGGCTGGTGACGCTGGCGCGCATCCAGGCCGTGGCCGGCGGCTTGCCCGTGGTGGGCAACATCATGGCACTGGTCGATGCGCTCAACGACATCTTCGCGCTGATGCGCAGCCGCTCGCGCGATGTGTTCGACTGGGCCAGCCTGGGGATTAACCTGATCGGCGTCCTGCCGTTGCCACCGGGCATGGCAGCGGCACGCATGAGCCTGCGGCCCACGCTCGCACTGGTTCGTCAGGAACTGCGCCACGCCGCCACGGCTGCTCTCGGAGATGGGTTGATCGAGGTGCTGGTCGGGCATTTGAACGCCACCATCATCGGCGAGCTTGACGATTTTGTGCAGCAGGCGCAGGCGAAGCTGGGCAGCATCCTGGAAGATGCCGGCGCCCTGGGCGAGAGGCTGCTGGGCGAGATTGCCGGCGGGATGGAAGCCGTCGCGCTGGGCCGGCTCGACGCCGCCGGCAACGCGCGGTCGGCCCGCACGCAAGCCGGCGTTGCGGCGGAGCAGTTGCTGAACGATCCCCGGGCGGCCATCGGCAATATCTTTGGTGCGGTGTGGGATGCCCACAAGGCGTCGGGCAAGGCGGTGGCCAACACGGCGGTGCGGCTCGCGATGCCCGAGAAGATGCGGCAGCAGGTGGCCGCCAGCGCGGGCGCCCTGCGCGAGATGGGCCCGACGCTGCGGGCGCAACTGGCGAAGTTGGCTGATCCGCGGGCCGCGCACAGCCTCGGCTGGCTGCTGGCGATACTTGCCCAGGCGGTGGCGCGCTGGCGCCAGAAGCGGCGCGCCGGCCAGAGCGCCAATGTCCATCCGAAGTACACCAGCGAGGCACGGCAACGCGCGCAGGATGGCGAACTGGGCGCCATCGGCCGTCAGGCGCCAGCACGGGGCAGCCCCGGCTGCCGAAACTGCCCGGCACCCTCCGGCAGCCGGCGCAGCATCAGCTTCGCCACCGGCGACGAGACGCTGTCGCACACCGATTTCATCCTGCCGGGACAGTTGCCGCTTGCCTGGACGCGTACCTACCGCTCGAGCCTCGCCGCCTACGACACCGGTGTATCGAACCCATGCGGCGCGCGCTGGATCACCCCGTACACCACCCGCTTCGATCAGGTGTCCAAGGGCGTGGTGTATCACGCCGGCGATGGCCGCAGCCATGCATATCCGCTCCCCGAGATTGGCAAGTTCCACCACGATCCGATCGAGAACATCACGCTTGTGCGGGTGTCGGAGAACGCGCTGACGCTCGCCCGGGGTTTCGAAGCTCAGGAGACCTACCGCCGCCACGGGCAGCGTTTCCGCCTGACCGGCATCAAGCTGCGCAGCGGCGCGGGCGTGGCGCTGCACTATGACCATCGCGTTCACGGCGACACCGTGCTGTCGGATGTGATCGCCTATCAAGGTACGGCGACGATGGCCCACATCGGCGTCCGCCCCGACGCGGCCGGGCGCATTGCCGAACTGTGGCAGATCGCCGACGGCCAGCTTGTGCGGCAGCTCTCGCGCTATACCTACGACGGCGCGGGCGATCTCGTGATGGCGCAGGACGAGAACGCCGCCCACTGGGACTACACCTACCGGCATCACCTGCTCACGCGCTACACGGACCGCACCGGACGCGGCACGAACCTGCAGTGGCACGGCGACGGCCCCAATGCCCGGGCGGTGCGCGAATGGGCCGATGACGGCAGTTTCGACATCCGCCTGGCGTGGGACCCCGACATCCGCGTGACCTGCGTGACCGACGCGCTCGGCCACGAAACCTCGCATTACTACGACATCCTCGGCTACACCTATCGGATCCGGCATCCCGACGGACGATCCGAATGGTTCTTCCGCGACGACGCCAAGAATGTTGTGCGGCATGTGCGTACGGACGGTGCCGTGGACAGGTTCGCCTACGATGGGCGCGGCAACCTGCTCGAGCACCTGCGCCCGGACGGCAGCGCGGTGCACTACGCCTGGGACGACGGCGACCAACTCATCGGCATCCGGGATGCCGAGGGCGGGCTGTGGCAGCGCCGCCATGACGACCGCGGCAATCTGATCGAGGAGACTGACCCGCTCGGACACAAGACGGAATATGCCTACAGCCAGACCGGCTTGCTGGTAGAAATACTCGACGCACGGGGCGGGAAGAAGCAGTTGGCCTACACCACCTCGGGGCAACTCGCCAGCTATACCGATTGCTCGGCCAAGACCAGCACCTGGCAGTATGGCGCGCGCGGCGAGCTGGTGACATTCACGAATGCGGCAGGCGAGGCGACCCAGTACCAGTACGAGGCCGGGCAACTGGCCAGCGTCAGCCACCCCGATGGGCGCGCGGAATACTTCGAGCGCGACGCTGAAGGCCGGCTGCTGGCGTACACCGATGCGCTGCACCGGCGTACCACCTGGCACTACAGCGAGGCCGGCCTGATAGCAGGGCGCACCGATGCGGCGGGCCGCACGCTCGGCTACCAGTGGGACAAGCTCGGACGGCTCATTACACTCGTCAACGAGAACGACGCCAGGACCGAGTTCCACTACGACCCGGTAGGGCGCCTGCTCGAGGAAACCGGCTTCGACGGCAAGACGACGCGCCACCACCATGACCCCGCTACGGGCAGGCTGACAAGAAGCGTCGATGCCGGGCAACTGCAGACGACGTACGCATTCGATGCAGCCGGTCGCCTGATCCGCCGCGAGGCGGGCCAGCTGGATCGACAAGGCCAGGTCAGGCACAGCCAGGCCGAGACGTTCGCCTATGACGGCGACGGCCGCATGATCCTGGCCGAGAACGCGGACAGCCGCCTGCAATGGTTCCACGACGCCGCGGGCAATGTGGTGCGCGAACATCAGCACTACCGGTGCCTGGAGCAGCCGCTGGTGGCGGTCTGGCGGCACGAGTTAGACGCGCTGCACCAGCGCATCGCCACGATCCGTCCGGACGGACACCGCGTGGCCGCGCTGACTTACGGCGCGGGGCACGTGCACGGCGTGATGCTGGATGACCGCGAACTGGTCCATCTGGAGCGCGACGACCTGCACCGGGAGGTGCTTCGCACGCAGGGCAACCGGCTCGCCCATGCGCAGGCCTACGATCCGGCGGGGCGCCTGGTGGAACAGACGCTATCCCACATCGAGGGCGCCCGGGCGGGCCATCGCTTGCTGCACCGCCAGTACCAGTACGACGCGGTCGGGCAGCTATCGGGTATCCGCGACATGCGGCGCGGCACGCTGCGATATCGCTATGACCCAGTGGGCCGGCTGCTCGCTGCGCACAGCGCACTGGGCAGCGAAACGTTCGCCTTCGACCCGGCCGGCAACCTGCTCGACGATCCCGATACGCGCTTGTATGAGGCTACTCCGGCACATGGACGACGGGCCACCGATAGTCGCCTGACCGGCCGCCCGAGGCTGGTGGACAACCTGCTCCGGCAATACGCCGGCACCCAATATCAATGGGACGAACGCGGCAACCTCATCGGACGTCTGGACCATGGCGTGGCGGCCTCCTTCACGTGGGATGCTTTCAATCGGCTGGCCGGCTATCGCCAAGCGGACCTGTCAGTGCAGTACATCTACGACGCGCTGGGGCGTAGGCTCGTCAAGTCGTCCTCCGCCCAGGGCGTCACGCTCTATGGCTGGGACGGCGACCAACTGGCGTGGGAAAGCCGGCCGGACCGCAGCACGCACTATCTGTACGAGCCCGGCACCTTCATACCGCTGGCCCAGGCTGTGCGCCATGACGCCATCGCCCTGCATCGCCAGCCCGACTACGCGGGCGACTACGACATCGATGAGGATCCGCTGTGGACCGAGGACATCGCCCCCCGGCCGTTCGACGCCATCGCCTGGTACCAATGCGATCACCTCGGCACACCGCAGGAGTTGACCGACGAGACCGGCGAGATTGCATGGTCTGCCCAGTACAAGGCATGGGGCGCCGCGCGCGAGGTCATCACCGAAGCGGCGCGCAAGGCAGGCATTGCCAACCCACTGCGCTTCCAGGGCCAGTATTACGACCCCGAGACAGGGCTGCATTACAACCGGCACCGGTACTATGATCCGGTAAGCGGGCGGTTTGTGAGCAAGGACCCGATTGGGCTGGAAGGCGGGATTAATGCCTACGCGTATGCACCGAATCCGGTGCAGTATCTCGATCCCCTCGGACTTTCAGCCCTTGAAAAGACAACAACTTTCTACCATGCAGGGGATATTAAAGGGGGAATTGATCCTGCAAGGAGTCGCGCAAATCTGGATTTTAACCCCGCAGGAAAAAGAGGATTTTATGTGACGACAGATAGGGCGCAAGCAGAGGATTGGCGTTCAAAAAAGCGCCCAACCATTACCACGTTTGCCGTTCCGGATGCGGAATTACAGAAATTGAATATAAAAGTATTCGATTTTGCAGACTCGGAGTGGGCTGATTTTGTCACGCGAGGCCGTAAGGGTACGCTTTCTCATGGGTACGATGCGGTAAGCGGGCCTATGGTTAAAAACCCACTAGCAGTAAAAGAGAGTGGTGCTTATCCGAAAAGTAGTGGCTGCCAGATGGCAGTTTTTTCCGCAAAGGCGATTTCAATATTTAATGCATCCATGAGGGAGGATTGTTAGTCATGATGGACGAAGGAAGGATTGTCGATGGTATTCGAATCATTAATGACAAGAACCCGAGGGAAGTCGTTATTTTCAACTTTCATACGTGGGTGGAGATTATCGCGGGACTTATGGTCAAGTATGGTGGAAAAAATGAGGTCGAAGCCAAGACCATTCTTCTTGAGTCGCCCTTAGTAGAAAACGCCCTGAAAAACTATATGGCTGTAGTTTTACGTGCCCATGAGGTAGATTATCATTGGGCGATGCTCTATGCCCATGGGGAGGGATATTGGTTGAGGGGAATCGACACAAACGAACCGGAAGGCTATAAAGAATGGGATGCCCAGTACAGAAAAGACCGCAACCTCAAAGCCGAAAGCTTCGAATTTGACGATGATGCACCAACCTAGCATTGCTGATGCAGATTTTCCGCGAAGGGGATCTTGATTTTCGACAAAGCCAACAGGAGGACTGCTAGGATGGACGAACGCAAAATTGTCGATGGCATCGTCATCATCGATGACCACGATCCCCGGCAAGGCGTCGTTTTTAATTTTCGAACCTGGGTGTCAATCATAAAGGCAATCATGGTTAGATATTCGGAAAAGAGCGAGTACGAGGCCGAAAAAATAATTATGGATTCTTGGCTCGTAAAGAGGGCTCTAGAGGATTATATGGCCATTGTCGTACGGGCACATGAACTCGATTATCATTGGGCTATGATACTCGTTCATGGGGAGCGCTATTGGCACAGGGGGATAAGTGAGATCGAGCCAGATGATTTCTGGGAGTGGGAGGCGGAATATAAAAGGGATCACAACCTGAAACAGGAGAGCTTCATTTTCAGACATCCACCAAAAAATCCCCCCGTGACGCAACACCCCTGCTAGGCGAAGGCGTATCGTCGAAACGCGTCGCAAGACGCGCTGGGCCCACTCTGGCCAAAGCCGACACTTTCCCGACGACGGATCCTTAGTTCTCGTCTGCGAAACCGCCGACATTACCCGATACTCATCACCACGAGGCAGGCAATAGCGATGTAAACAGGCGCCATGCCAGTGTCCGAAGATCACCGTATTTTCCGCTTGGAGCGGGGGGCTGCGCTTGATATTAAAGGTAGTCAAGCCTACAGATGAAGTGCGTCGGCTTTTTTACGCGTGGGCGTAAAGCTTTCGCATGGATATGATGCAGTAAGTGGCCTCTTGGTAAAAAATCCCGGTGCCGTAAAAAATGGTGCGCACCCTGTGGCTAAAGGGTGTCAGTTTGCAATTTCCTCGGCGAAAGCCGGTGAGATGTTCACACAAAATCGGGGAGGGTTAGTGCGATGGATGAAGACAGGATCGTGGACAGCATCTTGGTTGTTGATGATGAGGATCCAGGGGGATGTCATTTTCATACCTGGGTCTCGATCATGGAGGCAATCATAGCGAGATATGCATTCAAAACAGAGGCTGAGGCGAAATGTCTGGTGCGCTCCTCATTTGGTGGGGCTCTGAATGGTCATATGGCTATTGTTATGCGTTCGCGCGACCTTGAATATCATTGGGCGATGCTGTTGGCGCATGGTCCGCAATCTGGATGAGGGTATCGACTCGCGTGAGCCCGAAGGTTTTTGGGGTTGGGAAAAGCAATACAGAAAAGAGCATAACCTGCAGGACCGGAGCTTTGTGACAGTGACGAATCGCCGGAGTAGCGTAACAGGCGAGAAATTGCAAATAACGAGAGTGATGAGCTAGCAATGGATGAAAGCAAAATTGTCGATGGTATCGTCATCGTTAACGACCGCGATCCCAGAGAAAGTGTTGTTTTCAATTTTCGTTCCTGGGTGGCTATAATTAGGGCCATCATGGTGAAATATGCGGGGAAAACGGAAGACGAGGCCGACGCCATACTAATGAATTCCTGGCTTGTGGAAGAAGCTTTGGATGACTATATGGCCATAGTCGTACGCGCTCATGACCTCGACTATCACTGGGCCATGATATTAGCGCACGGTGAGTGTTATTGGTGGAGAGGTATCGACTCCAGGGAGCCGGAAGGCTTTTGGGAGTGGGAGGAGCAGTACAGGGTGGACCACAACCTGGAATCGGATGACTTTATTTTTAGTGATGAGGAGCCAGCGCCTCCGATCGCAACCGATGCGAAATAGGGCGGAGCGCCCCTCACGCGCCAGCCCGCCCACGCCCACATCCCTACGACGGATCCTTAGTTCGCGTCCGCGAAACCGCCGACATCACTCCAATTCCCAGTACCACCAAGCAGGCAATACCGATATAAACCGGAGCCAACCCAGCGATGCTGAGGCCCCAGGCGATGCCGCCGACAAGCAGCATGAGCCCGATGAGATAGAGCGCGAAGGACATGAGTGACACCTCCCAGACAGAAAGTGGTGGCATCCGCGCGTGTCGTGCGGATGCGCCTGACTGTCAATGTAGGCAAGGTGCCTGCCGGCCGGGATCGGTCGATGACCTAGCCTTGCGTAGGCCGGTTCTGACTACCGCCGGATTGGGACCGGCGGTGTGATGCGTATGTAACTCAGCCGGCCGCCAGGCTCACGCCGCTTGCGGCGTTCTGCGCGCGGCCGTCGCGGCCATACATCTCGTTGGGGCCGGCGCCGCCCTGGCGCAGCACCTGGATGGCTTCCTGCGTGAATTCGAGGTGGGCGTTGACGATGGCGCCGTTCAACTCGTTGGCGTCCTTGGCCTTGCTGGCGAAGAACACCACCTTGCGCCACGCCTCAGCCACGGCCGCATCCACCAGCCCGCCCACAAGCAGGCCGCCCGGGCCCACGCGCAGGCCCAGCGCAATCATCTGCGCTTCGCGCGCCGCGGTGGCGCGCGTGAGGCCCTGAGCCAGTTCCATCTTCTGGTTGAGCAGCTCGCTCAACGCCTGGAAATCCTGGCGTTTGATGGCGTCGCGCTCCTCGGCGAGAGTGCGGCCAAATGCGGCGATGGCGTCAGCTTCGAGCTTCAGGGTCTGGATCAGGGCTTGGCTCATGTCAGGGAGTTATTGGCTTTCGCCCTGGCTCAACTCGCGCAGCGAAGCGAGCAAGCCGTCGGCGATCTTGCTGGGATCGATCTTGATCCTGCCTTCCGCGATGGCCTGGCGAATTTCCTCGACCTTCGCGGTATCGATGTCGTCGTCGGTCTCATTGACCAGACGCGAACCGATCTCACGCACTTGCGCGGTCAGCGGGCTGACGCGCACGCCGGTCAAGGCGCCGGAAGTCGCGGACGAGGCGGCACCGTTGGCGGCCGGACGGGCTGCGCTGTCGGTTGCCGCGGCATCGGCGGGCAGGGACGGAGTGGATTGGTTGATCTTCACGGTGAAATCCTTGCTGGGTTCCCTTGGCTTATCGGATGTTCCACCCGGAACTTTAGGGTTTTCGCATCCGGATCAGGGTGGGGCGGCATTCTCGCATGCGCCGCCTGCGCCTGCTCTTTCTTCCTGCTTCCGCGGGAATCCTGGCGACTACTTCGGGCTTCTTCCGTTAAAAATGTGACGATTACTGCTGCAGGACGACGGTGTCGCCGCTGCGCACGAGGCCGCTGACCACCTGTCCGTTGCGTAGCCGCACCTGCACCGAATTGCCGGTGGCGGCATCGGCGAGCACCTTGCCCTCGCTGGTGAGCTGGAACGAGTCACCTTCGACGGTCACGTTGACAGTCTGGCCGGATTTCACGGCAATCGACTTCTTGAGCAGATCAGTGCGCATGGGCGAACCGGCCGCGATGCGGTTGGCCGCCACGGCGCCGGCTACCTGTGCCGGATCCGTCACAACCGCGCGCGGTAGCGCGGCCAGATCGCCCTGGCGCACTTCGAGGTCGGCGGCGCTGATGGTCTCGCCGGGGGCCATTGCGCGGGCCGCTACATAGTAATCAGTCAGTACCGAGACCCGGGCCTGCACGTAGCGCGTCCAGGGCCGGTCGCCGCCGCAGCGCACACCCACCGCCACGCGGCCCCACGGGGCGGCGCCGGACGGCAGGAAGGGTTCGGGGTTCTGGCAATCGGGCGCGCGGCCGCCCGAGGGCGGCACCACCTGCACGCTGACCTTGCCCGGCAGGCCGGTGGCCTGGCGCAGCAGGAACTGTTCGACGACCACGCGCACGGGGTCGTCGGCAAACGGGGTGGCAGCCGACGGCATTGCCACCGGCGTGACCTGGGCGGGCGCGGCGACGGACGGCTGGGCCAGCGCGAAGCCGGCCAGCGCCATCAGCCCGGCGGCCTGGCGAGTGAGGTTCATAGGGGTCATCCCAGCAAGGATGGGGGGTGGCCGGCGCGGGCGGGCCCGCGCGATGCCGCCCCACGACATCGGCATACAACAACGAATCTGTGGGGCAATTGTAGGCAGCCTCGCGCGAAGGGTCGGCGCGAATTGCGCGGATTTCTCGGTCCTATTCGCACGATTGGCGTGACAGGGCGGCCCCTAAGATGGCAACCCTGAAGAAGCCCCGGACCGGCACGCGTATACGCATACCCAGGTCTACGGCAGTTTTCTCCCCGAAGTTGAAGCCAGAGCAGGAAAGGCAGACATGATCGACAGACTCGATGCGGCGTTGCGCTTCCAGCAGGAAGCCCTGAGCCTCCGGACCCAGCGGCAATCGGTGATTGCCTCGAACATCGCCCACGCGGACACGCCGGGCTACAAGGCACGCGATTTCGACTTCGCCAGCACCCTGGCGACGTCGGTGGAGCGCGGCCGCCAGAGCGAAGGCATGACGCTTTCCACCACGCAGAAGCGCCACCTGCCGGGCCAGGCGCCGACTTCGAGCAGCGCCGACCTCGACTACCGCATTCCGCTGCAGTCGAGCATGGACGGCAACACCGTGGAAATGGACACCGAGCGCGTGGCGTTCGCCGACAACACGGTGCACTTCGAAGCCGGCCTGACGGTCATGAGCAGCAAGATCAAGACGATGCTGTCGGCGATCCAGAGCTAACGAGGACCGACCATGCCCAGCATGAACATTTTCGACGTGGCCGGCTCTGCCATGGCCGCGCAGTCGCAGCGGATGAACGTTACGGCCTCCAACCTGGCCAACGCGGACAGCGCCGTGGCGCCGAACGGCCAGCCGTATCGCGCCAAGCAGGTGATTTTCGAGATGGCGCCCACGCCCGGCCAGTCCGACGTGGGCGGCGTGCAGGTGGCCGGCGTCATGGAAGACGCTGCCCCGGCCCGCATGGTGCACAACCCGTCGCACCCGCTGGCGGACGCCAACGGCTACGTGACGATGCCCAACGTGAACCCGGTGGAAGAGATGGTCAACATGATCTCGGCGTCGCGTTCGTACCAGGCCAACGTGGAGGTGCTCAACACCGCCAAGACCATGATGCTGAAGACGCTGACGATCGGTCAGTAACCCACAACCTTTCGAATCCTTCCAGGAACCGCCGGAACCGACACCATGACGACCACCTCTAACGTCAACAGCAACTCCGCCGTCAATGACGCGCTCAAGGGCGGCAGCTCCAGCGCGGCAGATCTTCAGAACAACTTCCTGAAGATGCTGGTGACGCAGATGAACAACCAGGACCCGCTCAACCCGATGGACAACGCCCAGCTCACCTCGCAGCTGGCGCAGATCAGCACGGTGAGCGGCCTGCAGACGATGAACGAAACCCTGACCGCGCTGCTCTCGCAGACCGCGGCCAGCCGCGCGATGGACTCCGCCAACCTGATCGGCAAGACCGTGATGGTGCCGGGCAACGCAATCACCGTGGCGGACGGCGTGGCCACCAAGATTGGCGTGGACGTGCCGTCCACGGCTGACTCGGTCACCGTGCAGGTGCTGGACAAGAACGGCAACGTGGTCCGCAACATCGACATGAATGGCCAGACCGCCGGCGTGCACGACATCGCCTGGGACGGCAAGAACGACCAGGGCAACGCCGTGCCCAATGGCGAGTACACCTTCAAGGTGTCCGGCACGGCCGAGGGCAAGGACGTCAGCGCCATCGCGCTGGTCTACGGCAAGGTCCAGTCCATCAGCGGTGACAGCACCGGCGTGCTGGTCGAACTTGGCGACGGCAAGACCGCCAACGTCGACGACGTGCGCCGCATTTCCTGATCCACTTTTACGTATCACCCGGTCCGGCATACGCGCGGGCAATTCACGAACGACAGCCTTATTAGGGGAAAATCATGGGTTTTGGTCAAGGGGTAAGCGGCCTGAACGCCGCCGCGTCCAACCTGGACGTGATTGGCAACAACATCGCCAACGCCAACACGGTTGGCTTCAAGCAATCCACCGCGCAGTTCGCGGACGTGTACGCCGGTTCGAAGATCGGCCTGGGCACGCGCGTGAACGCCGTGGTGCAGTCGTTCACCAACGGCAACATCGCCTCGTCCGGTCGTAACCTGGACGTGGCCATCAGCAACGGCAACGGCTTCTTCCGCCTGACCAATACCGATGGCTCGGTGTTCTATTCGCGCAACGGCCAGATGAACCGCCTGGACGATGGCCGCCTGGTCAACGCCACGGGCCTGCAGGTCACGGGCTACCCGGCTGGCACCACCGCCGGCGGCGTGGCTCCGCAGCCGATCACCATCAGCAATGCACAGATGCCCCCGCGCGCCACGCAGACGGTGACGGCGCAGTTCCAGCTCGACTCGCGCAGCACCGTGCCGACCACGGCTTTCGCCAGCGCCCCGGGTGCGCTGCCGACGTCGGACATGTTCAACTACAGCACGGCGATCAGCGTCTATGACTCGCTGGGCAACAAGCAGCAGGTCACCGCGTACTTCGCCAAGTCGGCTGCCGCGCCGACCGTGCCGGGCGGTACCAACTGGAACATGTACCTGACCGATTCCGCGGGCAACACGCTGGCCGGCATGCCGGTATCGATGGCCTTCGACAGCAACGGCGTGATGCAATCGACCACGCCGGCGAACCCGACGCTCGCACTGCCGGCCGCCAACGGCGCCGCCGCGCTGACCGCCAACCTGAACCTGACCGGTTCCACGCAGTTCGGCTCGGACAACGATCCGAAGAAGATCGTGCAGGACGGCTACGCATCGGGCGCGCTGCTGGGCTTCTCGGTGCAGGAAGACGGCACGATCCTCGGTTCTTACTCGAACGAGAAGACGCTGTCGCTGGGCCAGATCGCCATGGCGACGTTCGGCAACGTGGAAGGCCTGAAGCCGGAAGGCGACAACGTGTGGTCCGCCACCGGTGCCTCGGGCCAGGAACTGCTCGGCACGGCCGGCGGCGCCATGGGCACGCTGAAGTCCAACGCCGTGGAAGAGTCCAACGTGGACCTGTCCGGCCAGCTGGTCAACCTGATCGTCGCGCAGCGTAACTATCAGGCCAACGCGCAGACCATCAAGGCGCAGGACACCGTCCTGCAGACCCTGGTGAACATCTGATCCACGCTGATCTCTCCGCCGGAACGCCGACATGGACCGCATGATTTACACCGCCCTCTCGGGCGCCAAGCAGATACTCGACCAGCAGGCCGCGGTATCGAACAACCTGGCCAATGCCTCCACGCCGGCGTTCCGCGCGCAGATCAACCTGTATCGCGCCGTGCCGGTAGTGGGGCAGGAGACGCAGACCCGCGCCTTCACGCTGGCCTCCACGCCGGGTGCCGACATGAAGGCCGGCCCGCTGACGTACACGGGCCGCGACCTCGACGTCGCCCTGCAGGGCAACGGCTGGCTGGCGGTGCAGATGCCCGACGGCTCCGAGGCATACACCCGCGCCGGCGCGATGCAAATTTCGGCCGACGGCCAGCTCCAGACCTCGGCCGGCCGGCCGGTGCTGGGCGACGGTGGCGCGATCGCGGTGCCGCCGGGCGCCACGGTGTCCATCGGTACCGATGGCAGTGTGGTGGCACGTGGCCCGGGCGAGGCCGCCAACGGCCTGGCCCAGGTCGGCAAGCTGCGCGTGGTATCGCCGCCGCCCGAAGGGCTGGCACGCGGTGACGACGGCTACTTCCGCCTGCGTCCCGGCGTGAACGCGCTGGAGCAGGACCCCACGGTGCGTGTGATCTCCGGCGCGCTGGAGGGCAGTAACGTGAATCCGGTGGAGGCGATGGTCGACATGATCGCCAACGCGCGCCGCTTCGAGATGCAGATGAAGATGATTACCGGCGCCGATAGCAACGACCAGCGGGCCAACGCGCTGCTGTCCAACAACTGAAGCGCGCTGCGCTGACACAGAACACGAAGGAAAACTATGATCCGCTCACTCTGGATTGCCAAGACCGGCCTCGATGCGCAGCAGACGCAGATGGACGTGATCTCGAACAACCTGGCCAACGTGTCCACCACGGGCTTCAAGCGCAGCCGCGCCGTGTTCGAGGAACTGATGTACCAGACCATCCGCCAGCCGGGCGCGCTGTCGTCGGACCAGACCGTGCTGCCCTCGGGCATGCAGCTGGGTACCGGCGTGCGCCCCGTGGCCACGGAACGTATCCACACGCAGGGCAACCCCACGCAGACCGGCAACTCGCGCGATGTGGCCATCATCGGCCAGGGCTTTTTCCAGGTGACGATGCCGGACGGCACCACCACCTACACGCGTGACGGTTCGTTCCAGGTGGACCCGAACGGCCAGCTGGTGACGTCGAGCGGCTTCGTGCTGAACCCGGCCATCACGCTGCCGGCCAACTACACCTCGGTGAACGTAGCCCGCGACGGTACCGTCACGGTGATGCAGCCGGGCCAGACCAACGCCGCCACGGTCGGCCAGATCCAGCTCGCCACGTTCCCGAACCCGGCCGGCCTGGAAAGCCTGGGCGAGAACCTCTACGCGCAGACCGATGCCTCGGGCGCGCCGAACACCACCGTGCCGGGCCTGAACGGCGCGGGCACGCTGCAGAACAACTACGTTGAAGCGTCGAACGTGAACGTGGTCGAGGAACTGGTCAGCATGATCCAGACCCAGCGCGCGTACGAAATCAACAGCAAGGCAGTGCAGACGTCCGACCAGATGTTGCAACGCCTGACCCAGATGGGATGATGGGAGTGACCATGGCCGCCAAGCTGCATCGCCTCGGTGTGTTTGCCCTGTACGCCTTTGCCGGCCTGGCCGTGCTGGCGAGCGGCGGCTGCGCGCTGATGCCGAAGGAGCCCCTCGTGCAGACGCCCACCACGGCACGCGCCGAGCCGCGCGCCGTGGGCGCGCCCACGGGTTCCATCTTTGCCTCGTCCTACGCGGGCAATCCGCTGTTCGAGGACCGGCGGCCACGTAACGTTGGCGACATCCTGACCATCGTGATCAGCGAGAACGTCAACGCCAGCAAGAACTCCGGGACCAATGCCAGCCGCACGGGCAGCACCACGCTGTCGTTCGACGCGGTGCCACGTGCGCTGGCCGGTCTGTTCAGCGCCAGGTCGAATGCCGATGTCAACGGCAGCAATGCCCTGAAGGCCAGCGGCGGCGCCACCGCCGCGAACACCTTCAACGGCACCATCACCGTCACGGTGCTGGAAGTGCTGGCCAACGGCAACCTGGTGGTGTCCGGAGAAAAGCAGATGGCCATCAACCAGGGGGCGGAGTTCATCCGTTTCTCCGGCGTGGTCAATCCGCGCACGATCACCGGCGACAACGCAGTGCCGTCCACCCAGGTGGCGGATGCACGGATCGAGTACACCGCCAAGGGATACATCGACGAAGTGCAGAACATGGGCTGGCTGCAGCGCTTCTTCCTCAATGTCTTACCGTTCTGATCCCGCCATGTTTCTGCCTCCGATGCCTTTCCACAAGCCAGGCTCGCTATTGGGCACCCCGCCCGGCCTTTCTACCCGCTGGGGTCGCGCGGTCTCTCTTCCTCGCCTGTTGCTCGCGCTCGCGCTGGTCTTCGGACTGGCGGGCGCCGGCACGGCGCATGCGGAACGTCTGAAGAACCTCGTCACGTTTCAGGGCGTGCGTGACAATCCGCTGATCGGCTACGGCCTGGTCGTGGGGCTGGACAACACCGGCGACCAGACCATGCAGACGCCGTTCACCACGCAGAGCATTACGAACATGCTCTCGCAGCTCGGCGTGACGCTGCCCGCCGGCAAGAACATGCAGCTGAAGAACGTGGCGGCCGTGATGGTGACCGCCACGCTGCCGCCGTACGCGCAGCCGGGCAGCCAGCTCGACGTGGTGGTCTCGTCGATGGGTAACGCCAAGAGCCTGCGCGGCGGCACGCTGCTGATGACGCCGCTCAAGGGCGCCGACGGCCAGGTGTACGCCATCGCGCAGGGCAACATGCTGGTGGGCGGCGCGGGTGCGGCGGCCAACGGCAGCAAGGTCCAGATCAACCAGCTGGCCGTAGGGCGCATCGCCAACGGCGCCGTGGTGGAACGCGCCGTCGCGGCCTTCCAGCCAGAAGGCGGCTACATGAACCTGGAACTCAAGGACACCGATTTCGGCACCGCCGAGCGCGTGGTCGACGCCATCAACCGCAACCTGGGCCCCGGTACTGCCGCCGCCATGGATGGCCGCGTGGTCCAGGTGCGCGCCCCGCAGGCGCCGACGGCACGCGTGGGCTTCCTTGCCCGGATCGAGAACCTCGACGTCACCCCGGCCAAGGCCGCCGCCAAGGTCATCCTGAACGCCCGCACCGGTTCCATCGTGATGAACCAGGCGGTCACCGTGGAAGACTGTGCCGTGGCGCACGGCAACCTGTCGGTGGTGATCAACACGCAACCGGTGATCAGCCAGCCGGCCCCGTTCAGCAACGGGCAGACCGTGGTGGCGCCGGTGTCGCAGATCGACCTCAAGCAGGGCGGCGGCTCGCTCCAGATCGTCAAGGCGGGCGCCTCGCTGGCCGCGGTGGTCAAGGGCCTGAACGCGCTGGGCGCCACGCCGGCCGACCTGCAGACCATCCTGGAGGCCATGCGGGCCGCCGGGGCACTGCGCGCGGAACTGGAGATCATCTGATGTCGGGCGCCACGCTTTCCTCGCAGACCGACGTCTCGCAGCGCTTCGCGCTCGATACGCAGGGCTTCGAGGCGCTCAAGAACCAGGCTCGCGCCGGCAACAACCAGAACACCCTGCAGGCGGCCGCCAAGCAGTTCGAGGCCGTCTTCACGCAGATGGTGCTCAAGAGCATGCGCGACGCCACGCCGCAGGACGGCCTGTTCGACAACGAGCAGACCAAGCTCTACATGTCGATGATGGACCAGCAGCTCTCGCAGCAGCTGTCCTCGCGCGGCATTGGCCTGGCCGATGTGATGATCCGCCAGCTGGCGCGGGCCACGGGCACGCAGCTGCCGGACACCATGGCCGCGCCCGGGGTGGGCGGACGCCAGCAGGACGCCCAGATGGCGGCCCTGCTCGATAGCCGCGGCGCTACCGACGCCGACGGCCCGCCGCCGATCGGCACCGTACTGCCCGGCAGCGCGTGGAACCCCACCGCCGGCGTGCGCCAATACCAGGGCCAGGCAGACTGGCAGCAGAACGGCCAGTCGCAACTGGGCCAGTTGCCGGACGACTCCCCCGAACACATCAGCAACTTCGTCAACCGGCTGGCCGGACCGGCCATGGCCGCCTCGCGCGCCTCGGGCGTGCCGGCCAAGCTGATCGTCGGCCAGGCCGCGCTGGAATCGGGCTGGGGCCGCCGCGAGATCACCAACCCGGACGGCTCCACCACCTTCAACGTGTTCGGCATCAAGGCCGGCGCCAACTGGAAGGGGCCGACCGCCGAAGTGCTGACCACCGAATATGTCGATGGCCAGCCGCAGAAGGTGCGGGCCCGCTTCCGTGCCTACGGCTCCTACGACGAAGCGTGCGCTGACTACGCGCGACTGCTGACCACCAACTCGCGCTACGCGGGCGTGGTGGCCGCCAACAGCGCGGAAGAAGCCGCGCATGGCCTGCAGCGCGCCGGCTACGCCACCGATCCGGCCTACGGCGAGAAGCTGGTCCGGATCATGAAGAAGGTTTCGACCTGAAGGGTGGGCGGCATGGCAACGCATTCGCCGCCCAACGCCCCGTACCACGCCTCGCGCGGCCCGCTCTCGGCCGCGCTATTGTCGCTTCCAGACTACGTCTTCATGCAAGTGATCGCTCACAACATGCGCGCCGGCCAGTACGTGGAAATGGCCGATGAGACGCTAAAGTCCCGCGTGGTTCGCGCCGTTAACTTGCTCATCCACCGCCGCCGGCCGCACGCCGAAGGCTACCAACAGATCCGGGGTCAGACACATGTCTCTCTTTAATATCGGTCTTTCGGGCCTGAACGTGGCGCAGAACGCGCTGACGACGACCGGCCACAACTTCAGCAACGCGGCTACCGCGGGCTATACGCGCCAGAACACGATTATTGCGTCGGCGGGCGGCCAGTACACCAGCTCGGGCTTCTACGGCCAGGGCTCCAACACCATTACCGTGCAGCGCGTGTACGACAGCTTCCTGACCGGGCAGCTGCGTGGCGCCACGTCGGCCAGCGCCCAGCTGGCGACGTACGCGGACCAGCTCTCGCAGATCGACAACCTGCTGGCCGACCAGAAGGGCGGTCTCTCGCCGCTGATGCAGAAGTTCTTCGCCGCCGTGCAGGCCGTGTCGGACACGCCGGCGGACACCGCCGCGCGCCAGAGCCTGCTCTCGGCTTCCCAGGCGCTGGCTGGCCAGATCAAGTCTTCGAGCGACTACTTCAAGCAGCTGCAGGACGGCCTGAACACGCAGATCAAGTCGACGGTGACCCAGGTCAACGACTACACCAAGCAGATCGCGAACCTGAACAAGGAAATCACGCGCATGACCGCCGCCGGCGGTGGCCAGCCGCCGAACGACCTGCTCGACCAGCGCGACCAGGCCGTGGCCATGCTGACCGAACTGGTCGGCGCCAAGGTGGTGGTGCAGGACGGCGGCACGTACAACGTGTTCGTCGGCAACGGCCAGCCGCTGGTCATGGGTAGCGATTCGTACGACATGGTGGCGCTGCCCTCGGCCACCGACCCCGGCCGCACGACGGTGGGCTACACGCTCCTGAGCGGCAACATCATCGAAGCCTCCGAGGGCTCGGTGACGGGCGGCTCGCTCGGTGGCATCCTGAAGTTCCGCTCGGACTCCCTGGAGCCGGCACAGAACGCCATCGGCCGCCTCTCGCTGGCCATCGGCCAGACCTTCAACAACCAGCACAAGCTGGGCATAGACCTGAACGGCGCCATCGGCACGGACATGTTCTCGCTGGGCTCGCCGGTGGTCTACGCCAACAAGAACAACACCTCGGCGGCGATTGCCTCGGCCACCATCGATAACGCCAGCAACCTGACGACCAGCGACTACGCGCTGAAGTTCGACGGTACCAACTACACGCTGACGCGCCTGTCGGACAATAAAGTGGTGGCCTCGCAAGCGGCCGCCCCGACCGCCGCCACGCCGATGGTCGTCGATGGTGTCTCGATCAGCCTTAGCGCGCCGATGAACGCCAACGATTCGTTCCAGATCCAGCCGACGCGCAACGCGGCTGCCAGCTTCGGCACGCTGATCACCGACCCGGCCAAGGTAGCCGCCGCCTCCCCGGCACGCGCCGACGTCAACAAGAACAACACCGGCACGGGCACCGCCAAGCTCACCAACGTGGCGCAGGGCTTTGCGCTGCTGGCCAATGCGCCGATCACGGCCACGTACGACAGCGTGGCGGGTGCCTACACCTTCACCGACTCCACCGGCGCGGTAGTCACCCCGACCAGCACCGCGCCCAACGGCACGGGCACCGATGTGACCTTCAACGGCATGACCTTCACGTTCGACGGCGCGCCGAAGAACGGCGACACCTTCACGCTGGCCAACAACTCCGGCGCCGTGGCCGACAACGGCAACGCGCTGGCGCTGGCCAAGCTGCAGACGGCCAAGACCATCAACGGCACGTCGAGCTTCAACGACGCCTACGCGCAGCTGGTCAACGACGTGGGCAGCGCGACGAAGTCAGCGACCATCGCCTCGACCTCGCAGGACAGCATCACCAACCAGATCTATGTGGCCCAGCAGTCGGTCTCGGGCGTGAACATGGACGAGGAAACCGTGAACATGCTCAAGTTCCAGCAGCTGTACCAGGCCAACGCACGCGTGATCCAGACGGCCAGCACGCTGTTCGACACCCTCATCGGCATCGGCGCGTAATCGCGGCCGCCAACGATCTCAACGGATACGAAGGAATCTCGCCATGCGCGTTGCTACCTCTACCCTGTACCACCAGGGCCTGGCCTCGATGAACGGCCAGCAATCGGCCCTGCTGCACGTGCAGCAGCAGCTCGGCACCGGCCGCCGCATCCTGACGCCGTCCGACGACCCCGTGGCCGCCACGCGCGCGCTGGGTGTGTCGCAGTCCGGTGCAGTGAATACCCAGTACACCACGTCGCGCAGGCAGGCCACGGCCTCCCTCGGCCTGGAAGACAACACGCTGGCCACCGTCACCACGACGATCCAGAGCATCCAGACCATGCTGGTGAACGCCGGTAACGGCACCATGAGCGACAACGACCGCGCGTCGCTGGCCACCGCGCTGCAGGGCCAGTTCGACCAGCTGATGGGCCTGGCCAACGCCGACGACGGCAACGGCAACTACATCTTCGCCGGCCTGCAGTCGGGCACCGTGCCGTTCTCGCTCAACGCGGCGGGCGGTGCGCTGTACCAGGGCGACACCGGCCACCAGCTGCTGCAGGTGGATGCCGCGCGCCAGATGGAAGCGGGCAACAACGGTTCGGAAGTGTTCATGAGCGTCACCGGCAACGCCGGCTACGTGCTCAAGGGCAATTCGACCAACACCGGCACGGGCACCTACAGCGCGATCTCCGTCACGGACCCGACCGACCCGCTGTACGGCCACTCGCTGACGCTGACGTTCCAGACCAATGCCGGCACGGGCAGGATGCAGTACAGCATCATGGACACCACCACCGGTACCGCCGTGGGCACCCCGACGGACTACGCGGAAGGCGTGGCCATCAATGTGGCTGGCGTGTCGTTCTCGGTGAAGGGCGCCCCGGCAGACGGCGACACCATGACCGCCAAGCCGGCGCAGCAGGCCGGCGCGGACGTGTTCGCGAACCTGAAGGCCGTGATCGATGCGCTGAAGGCCCCGATCAACACCGGCCTGAACCAGGAAGCGGCTAACGCCAACCTGCAGAACGTGATCGCCACGGGCATCCGCCAGTTCAGCAACTCGCTGGACAACGTGCTGACGGTACGTTCGTCGGTGGGCTCGCGCCTGAATGAAATCGACGCGCTGGACACCATCGGCGAGAACCGCGCGCTCTCGAACGCGCAAACGCTGTCGGGCCTGCAAGACCTGGACTACGCGGCCGCCATCAGCGAGTTCTACCAGCGCCAGACCGCGCTGCAAGGCGCGCAGCAATCGTTCATGCAGATCCAGGGGATGAACCTGTTCAAGTATCTGTAAGAGAGGACGGGCCGCCGCCGGCCCGGCGTTTGAGAGGTGGGCCCGGCGTTTGTGAGGTGGTGTGAGGACGAACTTTCCAAACCTTGTTCGTCCCTCACACCGGGTCATGAAGTCGACGTCCGCGTCTTCTCGGCCCGGCCCAAGCTCATCACTGTTGCGGACAACGGTCGCACACTGAAGCTGCTCTTCCTGGCTCTCGGGCGGACGCCAGCGTCACCCGATTGTCGCTTACCAGTCCTGCTCAAGAACGCTATCGCACGACGCGTTCGCAAGCCCAGCGCCCCTCGCAGAAGCGTCCGATAGGATGCTTTCTCATATTCTCCTCGTCCTCACCCCCTCCTTGGCATGGTTCCTGCCTTGCGGGACTATTGCCGCCGCTCGCGGTCCCCGACCACGTACGAATTAGCTGAAAGCCGTAGATTCCGTCGGGAATTTCTGCAAGAGTGCCGGTTCCGAGCAAGCGAATCAGAAACGAGTACGGCCAGTTCGCATGAAGGATGAAAAACGCCAGGGCCAATTGACACAGGACGACACGTTGCCGGCTGCCGCCGGCGGCGTGGCAGGCAACTTCGTCCGCGTGCGCGGTGCGCGTGAGCACAATCTCAAGAACGTGGATGTCGATATCCCTCGGAACGCGCTGGTGGTCTTCACCGGCGTTTCGGGTTCAGGGAAGTCGTCCCTGGCGTTCGGCACACTCTATGCGGAAGCCCAGCGGCGCTACTTCGAGTCGGTAGCCCCCTATGCCAGACGGCTGATCGATCAGGTCGGCGTGCCGGAGGTGGACGCCATCGAAGGACTGCCGCCGGCCGTTGCGCTCCAGCAGCAGCGCGGTACGCCGAATGCACGTTCCACCGTCGGGAGTGTCACCACGTTGGGGAGTCTTGTGCGCATGCTCTATTCGCGCGCCGGCACCTATCCTGCCCGGCAGCCAATGCTGTATGCGGAGGATTTTTCGCCAAATACGGTGGAGGGCGCCTGCCCCACCTGCCATGGTCTGGGGCGAATCTATGATGTCACCGAGCAGTCCATGGTCCCCGACGATTCGTTGTCGATACGCGAGCGCGCGATTGCGGCATGGCCGCCCGCATGGCATGGACAGAATCTGCGCGACATCCTGGTCACGCTCGGTTACGACGTGGACAAGCCCTGGCGCGAGCTACCGAAGAAGGATCGTGACTGGATCCTGTTCACCGAGGAACAGCCCACGGTGCCGGTCTACGCTGGCTTTACGCCCAGGGAAGTGCGCGCTGCGCTCAAGCGCAAGCTGGAGCCCAGCTACCAGGGGACGTTCACGGGCGCCCGCCGCTATGTGTTGCAGACCTTTGCCACGACGCAGAGCGCGTTGATGAAGAAGCGGGTGGCGCAATATATGTTGGGGCGCGAATGCCCGGCATGTCACGGCAAGCGGCTCAAGAAGGAAGCGTTGTCGGTGACGTTCGGGGGCATCGACATCGGCGAGTTCGCGCACCTTCCCCTTGCCCGCGTGGCGGAGATCATGCGTCCCATTGCGCACGGAGAGTGGGCGAGCCCCGATGTAGCATCCGGCGCGGTGCTGAGCACGAAAGCGATGCGCGCTGCCACGGCGAGGCGCGTCGCCGCGGGAGGCTCCGCGCACAAGGTGGCGCCCGACGTGCGCCGCACGCCCAACCTCTCCGACGAAAAGCGGCTGGCCGCGCAACGCATCGCGGAAGAGCTGATGGAGCGGGTGTCCACGCTCATCGATCTCGGACTGGGCTATCTGTCGCTGGACCGCAGCACACCGACCCTGTCGTCGGGCGAATTGCAGCGGCTGCGGCTCGCCACGCAATTGTCGTCCCAGCTGTTCGGCGTGGTCTATGTGCTCGACGAGCCATCGGCCGGGCTGCATCCAGCCGACGGCGAGGCGCTGTTGCTGGCGTTGCGACGATTGAAGGCGGCCGGCAACTCGCTGTTCGTGGTCGAGCATGACACGGAGACCATGCGCCACGCGGACTGGATCGTAGACGTTGGACCGGCCGCGGGTGAGGGCGGCGGACGTGTGCTCTATAGCGGGCCGCCTGACGGACTCGCGGCGGTGTCGGCATCGCGTACCGCAGGGTATCTGTTTGGCCAGCACCAGGCGCCGCAGCGAATGCAGCGTGATCCGGCAGGCTGGCTCCAGCTCGCGCATGTCTCCCGCAACAATCTGCACAAGCTCGATGCTGCAATCCCGCTGGGATGTTTCGCGGCGGTGACGGGTGTCTCGGGTTCGGGGAAATCGAGCCTCATCAGCCAGGCACTCCCGGAACTGGTGAACCGTCATCTGGGCCGCGCGACCGACAACGATGCCGACGAGGAGCGCGATCCGCTGTTCGCGGTAACGGATGCGCCGACGGAAGGGCGCATCACGGGCGGCATGGAAGCGGTGCGCCGCCTGGTGCGCGTCGATCAGAAACCGATTGGCCGCACGCCGCGATCGAACCTCGCTACCTATACCGGACTGTTCGATCATGTGCGCAAGCTTTTCGCGGACACCCCCGCGGCGCGCAGACGGCGCTACACGCCAGGGCGCTTTTCCTTCAATGTGGCACAAGGTCGTTGCCCGACATGCGAAGGCGAGGGCTTTGTAAGCGTGGAGTTGCTGTTTCTGCCGAGTGTCTATGCACCGTGCTCCACCTGCCATGGCACGCGCTATCAGCCGCAGACACTGGAGATTGCCTGGCAGGGCAGGAATATTGCTGACATCCTCGGTCTGACCGTCGATGCGGCATGCGACGTCTTTGCGGACGAGCCGCCGGTGATGCGATCGCTGAAGGCGTTGCGTGATATCGGACTGGGATACCTTCGCTTGGGGCAGCCCGCCACCGAACTCTCGGGTGGTGAGGCACAGCGCATCAAACTGGCCAATGAACTGCAACGCGCGCAGCGCGGCGACACGCTTTACGTGTTGGACGAGCCCACCAATGGACTGCATCCGGCCGATGTGGACCGCCTGCTGGTGCAACTGCAGGAACTGGTGGATGCGGGAAACACCGTCGTGGTCGTCGAACACGACATGCGTGTCGTGGCACAGGCGGACTGGGTGATCGACATGGGGCCCGGTGCCGGAGAACAGGGCGGTCGCGTCGTGGCTTGCGGCCGCCCAAGCGAGATTGCAAGCGTGGAGGTGAGCCGGACGGCGGGATATCTGGCAAGGGAGCTGCGTTGATCCTCCCTGTAACGGGCGTTGAGCCACTCAACGCCCGCCCTGCCTGGGTCATCCCGCTGGTCAGTCCAGCTTGATGCCGACGGTCTTCACGACCTTCTCCCACTTCTGGGCGTCACGGTTCACCAGTTGCGTGAACTCCACCGGGCCCAGCGCGCTGGGCTCCATGCCCTGCTTGGCGATCGAATCACGGATGGAAGGTTGCGCCACCACGGCGGCGATCTCCTGTGCGAGGCGGTTCACCGTCGGCATCGGCGTGCCGCCCGTGGTGAAGACGCCGTACCACGACACCACTTCATAGCCGGGCACGCCGGACTCGGCGATGGTCGGCACGTTCGGCATGGTTTCCACGCGCTTGGTGCTGGTCACGGCGAGGATGCGCACCTTGCCGGAATCGGCCCCCGCCTTGGCCGATGGCAGGCTCGCGAAGGTCATCTGTGCCTGACCCGCCATCACATCCTGCATCGCCGGCGCATCGCCGCGATAGGGGATGTGCGTGATGGAGACGCCAGCCATGCTCTTGAACAGTTCGGCCGACAGGTGCGAGATCGTGCCATTGCCCGGCGACGTGACATTGAGCTTGCCCGGATTGGCCTTGGCGTAGGCGAGCAGCTCCTGCACGCTCTTGACCGGCAGGTCATTGTTCACGACCAGCGCGTTGGCAGACTTGGCCACCAGCGAGACCGGCTGCACGCCCTTGACGGGGTCGTACGGCAGCTTGCTGTAGATGGACGGCGCAATCGCCTGGCCGCCCACCGAGCCCAGCAGCAGCACCGAGCCATCCGGCTTGGCGCGCGCCATCTCGGCGGTGGCGATGGTGCTGCCGCCGCCCGGCTTGTTCTCCACCACGATGGTGGTCTTGGTGTTCAGCTGGAACTGCGTGGCGACCGTGCGGGCGATGACATCGTTGCCACCACCCGGCGCGAAGCCGACCAGCATCCGCATCGGGCCCGGCGGCAGTTCCTGGGCCATGCCTTGGGCGGCGGCCAGTGCGAGGGCGAGAGCGGGGACGATCTTGGAAAACGCCATGGTTGATTCTCGATAAGGGGGTTGAGGAGTGCTCTCAGGATGTCGTCGCTGTGCTGGTTCGACTGGCGGGACGCGGGATGCCATGCATGACCCGGTCCTCGCTTCTGTTTTCATGTTGCTGCCTACTGCGCTTTACTTCTTGAACCGGACCACGGCGTCCCGCGACGCCTGGGTCTGCGGCAGCGTGGCGATCTCGCCAAGCGTCACCGGCTTGGTGGGAAACCGCAGCCGGTAATAGCCCACGTCACGCGGATGGCGCTGTTGTTCGTCGGCGATCAGTTCGGTCACGGTCAGCCCGCACAGACGACCCTGGCACGGCCCCATGCCGCAGCGCAGGAACGCCTTCAGCTGGTTCGGGCCCTGACAGCCGATGCGCGCGGCGTGGCGCACCTGTTCGGCGGTGGCTTCCTCGCAGCGGCAGACGATGGTGTCGCCCACTGGGCGGCGGAACTGCGGCAGCGGGCGATACAGCACCTCGAAGAACTCGCGGCCCCGCGTGGCGCGCGCCAGCGCCGCCTGATGCGAGGCGGCCTTGCCGTCACGGGTTGCCTTGCCGATGCGACCCAGCGCGGCAGCGGCATGCACGGCGGCGATGCGGCCCCGATGCTCGGCGGCCACGGCGCCCGCGATGCCTGCGCCATCCCCGGCAATGCTCACGTGCGGCATCGACGTCGCGCCCCATGCATCCACCATCGGCTCCCAGCAGTCCTGGCGCTCGTTCCAGACATGCTCGGCGCCAATGGCGCGCGAGAGGTTGGTATTCGGCACCACGCCCTGATGCAGCAGCAACTGGTCGATCGCCATGCTGTGGCGCTGGCCCGCCGCCTGATAGCGCAGCTCGGCGACCTGGCCGCCGGCGCCGGCGATGGCTTCAAGCGCCGTCACGCCGCTCACGATCGGCACGGCCTTGCGAACCGCGCGCAGCAGCTTCAGCCCCTTGCCGAGATAAGGCGAGCGAAGGAAGCCCCAGGCGTGCGGCAGCGCCTTGCGCCATTGGGCGCTATCGGTCGTCTCGAGAATCGCCTCGAGCTTCACGCCGGCATTCAGGTATTGATAGGCGAGCAGGTAGAGCAGGGGCCCGCCGCCCGCCAGCACCGTGCGCCCTTCGGGCACCACGCCGGAGGTCTTCAGCAGGATCTGCGCGGCGCCGGCCGTGATCACGCCGGGCAAGGTCCAGCCCGGAATGGGGAACGGCCGCTCCTGCGCGCCGGTGGCCAGGATGATGTGGCGGCAGTGCAGCAGCGCGGCCTGCGGGTCCTGGCCGGGGTGGGCCACCGAATACGCGACCTCGAAGCCGGCGGCCCGGCCATCGGTATCGGTATCGCCGTCGCCATCGCCCTCCGTACCAGGCTGCGCGTCGAGCGTGTTGACCGACCATACGGTTGCCGCCGGCAGATGGCGTGCACCGCTCCTGGCGAAGGGCTCCAGCAGGCTCAGGCCGTGCCAGTAGTCTTCGCCCAGGATCGCGCGGTTCTGCACCGGGGTGCTGCTGATCGCGCGGTAGATCTGTCCGCCCGGGGCCGGTTGCTCGTCGATCAGTACCGTCGACAGGCCCAGCGCGGCAGCTTCGGTGGCCGCAGCCAGCCCGGCAGGGCCGGCGCCGACCACGAGCAGGTCGCACGTAGTGGTAGCGATCTCGATGCTCATGCCGCCACCTCGCGCGCGCCGTGCTGGCGTTCCACGGTCATGCCATCGCGCACACGCGCCATGCAGGCCTGCTGGTTGGGCCGGCCGTCGATGCGGACCAGGCAGTCGTAGCAGATGCCCATCATGCAATAGGGGCCGCGTGCGGCGCCGGAAACGGCCGTGTCGCGGCAGGCCAGCACACCGGCGGCGAACAGGGCCGCCGCCACGCTGTCGCCTTCCCGGCATTCCAGCGCGGTGCCATCCACGGTGACCCGTACCTTGCGATCCGTCGCTTGCAGGACGGCCGCGTCAATGCGTCTGAACATGGAATCTCCGGGTCGAAAAAGTGGCCAGCTCGGGTGGCAGCTCGCCAGCGGCGATCATGGGGGCGAGGTGCATCGCGTGCGTGGCGGCCAGCGTCACGCCGCTATGGCAGGTGACGATGAACGCGCCGGGGTGCGTTGCCGATTGTTCGTAGACCGGGAAGCCGTCCTTGGCGCGCACGCGCAGCGCGGACCAGGCGCGTACCGCGCGCACGTCGCGCAGCGCGGGCAGGGTGCGCACGGCACGGTCGGCCAGCGTGGCCAGTATGGGCAGCGTGGTGACCTGTTCGGCGTAGCCCGCCTCTTCCTGGGAGTCGCCCACCAGCCAGCTGCCCTCGTCGTTCTGGCGCAGCGTGACCATGGGCGTGTCCAGCAGGCGGCGCGTGCGTTCGAGCACCAGGATCTGGCCGCGCTGCGGGGCCATCGGCAGGTCGATGCCCACCATGCGGCCCAGGTCGCCGTTGCGCAGGCCGCCGGCCAGCACGATCTTGCGCGCCCGCACGGTGCCATTCGGCGTGGTCAGCACGAAGTCGCCGCCAGGCTGCTGCACGATGTCCGTGATGCCGTGGTGCGGCAGGTACTCGACCCCGCTGGTGCTGAACGCGGTATGGAAGGCGCGCAGCAGCTTGAGCGGATTGACGATGCCATCGTGCGGCGTCCAGATCGCCCCGGTGACATCGGGACCCAGGCCGGGCACGAGCGAAGCGGCCTGGTGATGATCCAGGAACTTCCATTCGTAGGGCTCTACGCCGGGCTGTGACATCAGTGTGTTGACCCAGGCCAGGCGCGCCTCGATCTCGTAGTCGCCCATCAGCGGCGTCAGTCCGCCTTTTTGCTCGAGGGCCACGTCGATGCCGGTCTCCTGCAGCAGGCCGGCTGCAAGTTTTGGCCACAGCCGCGTGGAGTTCAGCGTCCAGCGGCTGTACGCGCCCATGCCGTAGCCCTTGCTCTGCAGCCAGACCAGGCCGAAATTGCCGCGCGAGGCGCGCAGGGCGATATCGCCCTCGTCGAGCACGGCGATCGTGCCCACGCTGCCGCGCAGGCCGTAGGCCACGGCCGAGCCGACCAGGCCGCCGCCGATGACGGCAACGTCGAACACGGGGAGTCGGGAGGTGGAGGCTGCGGTCATCTGCAGCGCCTTCCGTGAGGGGATTGCGGGCCTTGGGCCCTGCTGGAAATCATGTCTGGTACTCGCAAGCATCATGAAAACACCAGCCGAAACAGCGGTGTGTCAGTGCGAGCCAGTATGCGGAGCGCGCGCCGCGCGCGCAAATACGAGTCTGTCAGGCGTCTATACGAAAACCTGATAGCCCCGGTGGCAGGGATGCCGTTTCGGCAGCGATGAGTTCCTTCAGCCGCTCGATAAAGCGGTCCACCAGCACGTTGGCGGGCCGGTTCCGGGCCAGCAGGAGGTAGCTGACGAACGGTATACGCGGCCGGAATGGCCGGACCACCACCTCGGCGGCGTGCATGCGGGCGACCAGCGGATTGACGATGCCCACGCCCAGCCCCAGCCCGACCATCTTGCAGATGGTGGCCCCGTAGGGGGTCTCGAAGTGCATGACACGCCGGTCGTCGGCGGCGAACGCCGCATCCACGGCGGCGCGCAGGCCATCCCCGTGACTCATCGAGATAAAGGACTCGCCGGCCAGGTCGGCGGGCGTAATGACGTCCAGACTGGCCAGGCGATGGCCGGGCGGCAGCACGCAGCAGCCCGCGAGTTCGGCCACGGGCTGGGCATCGGTGACGGCGGCGGGGGGCAGGAACGATACCAGCCCGAGGTCGCAGTAGCGGCTGCCGACGCTGTCGGCCACCAGCTGCGTACTGCTGGTTTCCATGGCGACGTTGACGTCCGGGTAGTCGGCATGAAACCGCTGCAGCACCAGCGGGAGCACGGTCATGGCCAGCGAGGGGACCGTGGCGATGCGCAGCCGGCCCTTGCCGAACTGGCGAATGTTGCGGGCGGCGTCCTTGAGCGTGTCCAGGCCCACGAAGGCGCGTTCCACTTCGCGCAGGAAAGCCAGGCCCTCCTCGGTGGGAATCAGGCGGCCGGCGCTGCGCGTGAACAGCGTCAGTCCCGTGGACGATTCCAGCTGCGCGATCAGCCGGCTCACATTCGGTTGCGACGTGTACAGCTCGGTGGCCGCCGCGGTCATCGAGCCGGAGCGCATCACGGCCTGGAACGCACTGATTTCCTTGAACTTCATGCCGGGGTCTTGGGAGGGCGGGGACTAGCGGGCGATGGTATACCAGATCCGTATGGGTCCGTAGCGCATCGCCGCAGAATCACATCCCCTCCCGTTCCAGCCATGACTGGAACAGCCCGACCAGTTCATCGCCCCGTTTCTCGTCCGGCACGTAGGCGCAATAGCTGCGCGACGGCAGGCGCGGGCCGGCGAATGGGGCGACCAGCCGCCCGGCGGCGAGGTCGTCGGAGACCAGCGACGTCGGCCCCATGGCGATGCCGATGCCGTCGATGGCCGCCTGCAAGGTCAGGTAGAAGTGGTCGAAGGTCAGCGTGGCCGCCGGCCGCAGCCCGGGGATCTGCGCGCTCGCCAGCCAGTCCGGCCAAAGGCGCGGCAGGCTCGAGGTATGCAGCAGGGTGTGGTGGCGCAAGTCGCCCGGCACCCCGAGCGGCTGGCGCTGCAACAGCGCCGGGCTACAAACCGGCAGCCGCTCCTCGGTCAGGAAAGGCCGCATCGCGTAGCCGTAGAACGTGTCCGGACCCCCTCGGATGATCAGGTCATGGTCGTCCTTCAGGCTCTCCAGCGGCTCGTTCGACGTCTCCACCTTGATCTCCACATCGGGATGCTCGGCGCGGAATTTGGCCAGCCTCGGCACCAGCCAGCGCAGGGTGAAGGTCGCGGGCGCGTTGACGGACAGGGTCCGGGAGACCGGCCCGGGCACCCCGTAGCGCGCGGTGGCCTGCGCGAGCTGTTCGAACAAGGGGCCGATTTCCGCCAGATAGGCTTTCGCCGCCGGCGTCAGCGTCACGCGGCGGTTATGCCGCTCGAACAGCGCGGCGCCGAGCCATTCCTCGAGCAGGCGCACCTGCTGGCTCACCGCCCCGTGCGTCACGTGCAGCGCGGCGGCGGCTTCCTTGAAGCTGCCCAGCCGGCCTGCGGCCTCGAAGGCCCGCAAGGCATTGAGCGGCGGCAATACCCGTTTCATGGCAATAGATTTTCTAACGCGATGTGGCAATTTATCTGGTTTGTCGTGCCGCTTCAAGATAGATATTCTTGGGCATTTCCTGCTCCCCTCCCACCCCAATGCTCAGCTATACCGGCGGTATCGTGCTCCTCGCCGCCATGCTCCACGCGAGCTGGAACGCCATGCTGCACGGCAACCGCGACCGGTTCCTGTCGATGACGTGGATGAGCATCGCCATCGCGGCCGTCGCCACGCTCGTCGTCCTGCGCAACCCCTTGCCGGCCAGCGCCGCCTGGCCGTACATCGTCGCGTCGGGGCTCGTGCATATCGTCTACAACGTGAGTCTGGTGCGGTCCTATCGCCGCAACGACCTGGCGCTGGCGTATCCGATTGCGCGGGGCTCCTCGCCGCTGCTGGTCACGCTTGGCGCCGCGCTCTTCGCGGGCGAGGCGATCGGCCCCTTGCGGGCGCTTGGCGTCGCGATGGTCTCGGGTGGCATCATCGTGATGGCCCTGCAGGGGCACCGCGCGTCCCGCGCGGGGGCGCTGGCCGCGCTGACCACCGGGGCGATGATTGCCCTCTACACCGTGATCGACGGCATCGGCGTCAGGTTGTCCGGCGACCAGCCGCTCAGCTATACGGCGTGGATGTTCCTGTTCTACTGGCTGATGCCGGTGTTGTTCGTCGCGGTGCGGGGGCTGGCGCCGCTTTGGGCACCGGTGCGGTCCGAGCCGCTGGCGGTGGGTTCGTCGCTGGTCGGCGGGCTGGTGTCGATTGCCGCCTATGGCATCGTGATCTGGGCGCTGCAATCGGGTGCGATGGGCGCGGTCTCGGCGTTGCGCGAGACCAGCGTGGTCTTCGCGGTCCTGATCGGGCGGGTGTTCCTGCGGGAGTCGGTCAGCGGTACGCGCTGGCTCGCCTGCATCGTCGTCGCGGCCGGCGCGGTGTGCCTGGGGGTTTGAGCCTGCCACAATAGTTAATCAATCATCACATGAGGATGCGCAAAACATGAATACCGTCCCGCAGGCACCGCTGATTCTGATCACGGGGGGCAGTCGTGGCGTGGGCGCCGCCACCGCGCGCCTGGCCGCCGCACAGGGCTACGATGTGGCGATCAGCTACGTCGCCAATGAATCCGCCGCCCTCGCAGTGGTGGCCGATGTGGAAGCGCTGGGCCGCCGGGTGCTGGCCGTGCGCGCGGATAGCGCGGACCCCGAGCAGGTCGCCCAGCTATTCGCCGCCATCGACCAGACGTTCGGCCGGATCGACGTGCTGGTGAACAACGCCGCCATCCTCGCACGGCAGTCCCGGCTGGAGGATCTCGATTTCGCGCGGATGCAGCGCATCTTCGCCGTCAACGCCATCGGCCCCATGCTCTGCGCCCAGCAGGCGGCCCGGCGCATGTCCCAGCGTCACAACGGGCGGGGCGGCGTGATTATCAATATCTCGTCGGGCGCGGCCCGGCTCGGCAGTCCGAACGAGTATGTCGACTACGCGGCGTCCAAGGGCGCCCTGGAGACCTTCACCACCGGCTTCGCCAAGGAAGTCGCGCGGGAGGGCATCCGCGTCAACTGCATCCGCCCGGGGCACATCTACACCGAGATGCATGCCAGCGGCGGCGAACCCGGACGGGTGGATCGCGTCAAGGACTCGATCCCGATGGGCCGGGGCGGCCAGCCGGAAGAGGTCGCCCGCGCGATCCTGTGGCTGGCCAGCGCCGACGCGTCCTACAGCACCGGCACCTTCCTCGATGTCACGGGCGGGCGGTGAGCAGGCGCGCCAACGGGTGGGGGGCTACGGGGCTACGGGGCTTGGGCTACGGCTTGGGCTACGGCTTGGGCAGGCTGTGCATCAGGCGCCGGAAGTCATCAGGACATTGCGTCTTCAGCCGCTCCAGGCTGGTCCTGAGCTGGTCGACCCGGTCGGACTGGGTCTCGGCCTTGATCTGGCGGATCTGTTCGGCCAGTTCCAGGAACGCCTTCAGCGCGGCCTTGCTGTCGGGGTCGTCGGCAGGCTTCTGGTGTTTGACCAGGACTTCCAGGGCGTCCATGATGCGGCCGAGCTGGCGGCCATAGCTGTTTTCCGAGAGGATGCGGCGCTCCATGCCGGGGTCCCTCGAATTGTCCTCCGAGACAATGTAGGTATCCCCAAAGCGCCAGTTCGGCAGAATCGGCTGACTCAGCCATGGCGACACGAAGTAGCGCGAGCAGTCCTGCATCAGCTGCCGCGTGGAACTGGACCACGCATCAAAGACGTTCGGGGCAGGGTCATCGTGCGCGGTCGGCATGGTCGAGCTCCTTTGGGTGCGGGGTCGGTCGTCCAGAAACTATAGAAGACCGTGTGGGGTTTCGCCCGCCAGGATGGCGGACGCCGGCCCAGTGCCATGGCCTTCCACGCCGGCAGGTCTCAGGGCAGCCAGTGCGTGTCGCCAGCCACGGCTGGGGCAGGGGATACGGTGTAGTATCGGTGCCCGAACCCGTCCCAGTTTGGAGAGCAAGATGATCGTTTTCGTTACCGGCGCCACCTCAGGATTCGGCGCCGCCATTGCCCGCCGTTTCGCCACGGCGGGCCATCGCGTGATTGCGGCCGGACGCCGTGCGGACCGCCTGGCCGAGCTGGCCGACGCGCTGGGCCGCGACAAGGTATTGCCGCTGATCCTCGATGTCCGCGACCGCGAAGCCGTGGCCGCCGCCGTGGCCGCGCTGCCGCCGGAGTTTGCCGAGATCGACCTGCTGGTGAACAACGCCGGCCTGGCACTGGGCCTGGAGCCGGCGCAGAAGGCTGATCTGGACAACTGGGACACGATGGTCGACACCAACGTGAAGGGCCTGATGTATATGACGCGCGCCGTGCTGCCCGGCATGGTGGCGCGCAACCGCGGCCACGTGATCAACATCGGCTCCACGGCCGGCGCCTACGCCTATCCGGGCGGCAACGCCTACGGTGCGACCAAGGCCTTCGTGCGCCAGTTCTCGCTGAACCTGCGCGCCGACCTGCAAGGCACCCGCGTGCGCGTGACCGACGTGGCGCCGGGGCTGGTGGGCGGCACCGAGTTCTCGTCGGTGCGATTCAGCGGCGATCAGGCTCGCGTGGAGAAGGTCTACGAAGGCGCGGACGCCCTGACGCCGGACGACATCGCCGAAACCGTGTTCTGGGCCGCAACGCTGCCCGCGCGCGTCAACATCAACTTCGTGGAAGTGATGCCGGTCACCCAGTCGTTCGGGCCGCTGGCGATTCACCGGGAGTAAGGCAGGCATGGCGCAACGCGGAAGCGGTTGCGCCATGACCCCCGTTACCGCCGTTACGCGGTGACGACGCTCAGCACGACGTCGATATTGCCGCGCGTAGCCTTCGAGTACGGGCAGATGGCATCGGCGCGGTGCGCCACGGCTTCGGCCGCCTCCTGCGCCACGCCGGGCAGGTTGACGTGGATGCGGCCCTGCAGGAAGTAGTCCGCGCCAGTCATGCCCAGGTCCACCTCGATCTCGACCGACAGGTCGGCCGGCACCGCCACCTTCAACTCCTTGGCCGCAAGGCCCAGCGCGGCGATATAACAGGCCGACCACGCGCCGGCGAAGAGCTGTTCAGCCGTCGGGTGGGACTGCACCGCTTCATAGGCATAGGTCGGCGCCGTGTCGTTGCCGGGCGTGGTGAGATGGAGGTCGAGGTTGCCGTGATGGCGCGGGCCGCCCTTGCTGCCGGTGGTGTGGGTCTTGCCGGTGAACAGTACTTTTTCGATCTTGGTCATGATGGGTGAGGGTCTCTCTCAAACTAGTGTGGTTTAACAAATCGCATGCGATGTAATCGCATGCGTTGCATAATGGTTCACGGGACCGGACAAGTCAAGGCGTTTGTACGGCGCGCGTGAAGAAACCCGGCGGGCGGCGTGGCGGTGGGCCGGGGACGGCGCTCAGCGCTTACGATTGCGTCGCATACGATGTATTCTTTGCCATCGGCCCATCACGACGAGGAAGCAGATGAAACCCATTGATGAGACAAGCGCCGCGGATACCCCGCTGTCGGACTTCCTGTGCTTCGCGGTCTACTCGACCAATCTCGCCTTCGGCAAGCTCTACCGTCCCGTGCTGGACAAGCTCGGGCTCACCTATACCCAGTACGTCACCCTGGTGGCGCTGTCGGAGGCGGACGGGCAGACCGTCAGCGGCCTCGGCGAAAAGCTCTTCCTGGAGTCGAACACGCTGACGCCCATCCTCAAGAAGCTGGAGGCGATGGGCCATGTCGAACGCAAGCGCGACCCGGAGAACGAGCGGCAGGTGCGCGTGAGCCTGACGAAAAGCGGGCGACGCGTGCGCGAGAAGGCCGCGAGCACCGACCTGATGTCGGCATGCGGGCTGACGCCGCCGGCCTTTGCCAAGTTGCAGAAGGAGGTCATCGCACTGCGCGACAACATCGTGCATGCGGTCAAGGACGAGACGTAGGGCCGGTGCCGCTGGAGTGAACGCCGATCCTCTGGCATGATCGGCCACATTGTCGCGATGGCTTTGTCGCGGCCCCGGGGATCGGTACACATGATTGAACGCTTGGCGGAAGACGCGATCCTGACGCTGGCGGACAGCTTGCCAGACACGGTGTTCCTGGTCGACAAGGCTGGGAAGATCCGCTACGTCAATGCGCGGTGCGCGGAGAGCCTGGGCCTGTCCCAGGCCGCCATCATCGGCCAGACCATGATCGAACTGGTGGCGCCGCATGACCGCGACCGGACGCTCCGTGAGGCGGGCGCGGTGATGGCCGGGCACCGGCGCACGGGGTTCGAGAACCGCTACCGGCACCGCGACGGCAGTGACGTTCACTTCTCATGGTCCGCCCGCTGGCTGGAGACACATCAACTGCGCCTGGGCGTGGCGCACGATGTCACCGCCTTGCGCCAGCCCACCTGCGACCACCTGATTCCCACCGCCTTGCTGAATCTGCTCGAGCCCTGCGAGCAGCAGGTGCTGATGTTGCTGCTGACGGCAGCCTCCGAGAACCAGATCGCCGCACGGCTGGGCCTGACGGCATCCACCACGCAGGCGCATGTCGCCCGGGTCTTCGCCAAGCTTGGCGTGCGCGGGCGCATGGGGCTGATGAGCCTGTGCCTGCGCGGCATGGAGCAGACCTGAAGGCATAGCGGGGCGTTCGACGGATAGGTCAGTGCGGACAAATGCAGTAATGATGTATTGCGATCCGCTAACAATTATTCTCGAATGCGCGCCACGCCATTGCGGAGGCCACGCGCCGCAGCGACCAGAGCGAGGACTATCGGAACGCGGCGACGGCCTTTGCGGAGAAGCGCAAGCCCACCTTCGTCGGCCGCTGAGGCTCGTCGATGGGTTAGCCCGCCGCCAACGGCGCCACGGTCGCGCCCTGGATGCGGTGCTTTTGCAGCGCCGCCGCCACCGCGCCGGACGCCTTGCGCTCCTCGACGAACGCCGCCAGGAAGGCCGCCGCCGCGTCGCCGCGAGACTTCGGCACGCCCATCGCCTGACGGATCACCATAAAGCGCTCGTCCAGCAGGCGCAGGTTGGGCAGGCCCCGGATATCGGCCTCCAGCTGCTGGCGGACCCCGGCGGCCACGTCGAGATCCTGTTCGAGGAAGGTGCGCACCACCTCCTGCGACGACGGCGCGTGCACGATCTCCGCATGCTGGAGTTCGCGGGACAGGAACAGATCGTAGGCGCTGCCCTTGCCGACCACCACCCGGGTGCCGGCGTGATCGACATCGGCGTTGGTGCGCACCGGCGAGTCGTTGTGCACGAGGTAGTAGCCCTCGATCAGCACGTAGGGCTCCGTGAAGGCGATGCTGGCGCCGCGCTTGGGGTCGATGGCGAAGAAGCCGATATCGGCCTGCTCGTTCGCCACCAGATCGACCGACTTGCCGGCGGTCTCCACCACCACCAGTTCGAGCTTCACGCCCAGCCGCTCGGCCAGCGCGCCGGCCAGGTCCACGGATACGCCGCCAGCGCCGCCAGCGCCGCCAGCGGCGGGAACGTCAACGCGGTGCGCAAGAATCGGATTGCCCAGGTTGATCGAGGCACGCAGCACGCCGGTCGGGGCGAAGGCGTCCAGGAGTGGCTTGTCTACGGTCATGGGGTAGCAGTCGGAAACCTACGTTGGGGGAGGGCGCCGGCCCGCACCGGGGCGGGCGTGGCGGACATTGTATCGCCGCGTATCGGCGCCGGGCGTTCGTACATCGGCATACAGAACCGCCCCCGGCCCGATACACGCGCCACACACCGGCGCGTTGCAATGGCGACTCATTCCACTGCAACGCAAAGGCTTCCCATGACTGCTACCCGCACCCCCGCCCGCACCCCCGCCCGTATCTCCAGCCGTATCCTCGCCGCTACCGTCCTGCTGGCCGGCGCGGGGCTGTTCCAGGCCGCGCACGCCCAGAACGTCGGCCTCCATCGTACGGACCTGGTGCAGAGCGACCTGAGCACGCCGGGGCGCGAAGCCGTGCAGGTGCGGGTGGACTTCGACCCGGGCGCCGTCTCGATCAAGCATGCCCATCCGGGCGAGGAAATCGCCTACGTGCTGGCGGGCGAACTCGAATACCAGCTGGAGGGCCGCGCGCCGGTGACGCTGAAGGCCGGCGAGGCGCTGTTCATCCCGGACGGCACCGCGCACGTGGCCAAGAACGTGGGGCGTGGCAAGGCGTCGGAACTGGCGACCTATGTGGTCCGGAAGGGCGTGCCGCTGGTAGCGCCGGTCAAGTGACGTTCAAGGCACGGTCACGGCGCTTCCCTACAGGTCGCGCGTCCGGGGAATGATCACCGCCTGCCCGTGCAGCACGCCGTCGGCGTCGATCAGCTGCCACAGGGTGGCTTCCTCGATCATGAAGCGCTTGCCCGTGCGGGTGATGCGCACGCCGGTGTAGCCGGTCTCGTAGCCCACGCGCTGCACGCGCGCCAGGAACGCCTGCCGCTCCGCCTGATTGGGCGGCTCGGCGGAGAGCCGGGACGGCAGCCGCGTGATGGCGGCCCAGTCGTACTCGAAACGCTGCTGGGCGGCCAGGTTGCCGTAGACGAAAACCGGATCGGGCGCCGTGTTGTGGGCAAGTACCGCGAACGGCGCTTCCTCGTAGAGCCAGCGGGCCGCCTTGGTGGCGGGCATCGGCTCGGGCACCAGCGTGCGGCCGAGCAGCCGCTGGTAGCTATCGGCCAGAAGCTGGTAGTAGGCGGCGTCGCCGGGCTCGCGGGGGGAAAGTATCGAAGACATAGGCGTAAAGCGGAAGGAAGGGAGCCAAGACAGCCATCAGGCAGCCATCAGGCCGGCTGGTCGATGGACTGGCCGATCCGCCACAGCACCCCGGACGGATCGTCGATCGTGAAGTCGCGCATGCCCCAGGGCCGGTCCTCGGGCGGGTTCACGCGCACGCCGTAGCGCGCGCCCAGGTCCTGGGCCACCACGTGCTGCCACCACGCCTCCACATCCACCACCAGCAGCGACATCATCAGGTTCTCGGCGAACGGCTTCTCGTAGAAGCGCGTCAGCAGGAAGCTGGAGCGCCCGGCGTGCAGGTAGGCCATCTCGTCGCTGCCCCACGCCTCCGTAAAGCCGAGGTCGAGGTAGAAACGCTTCGACAGGTCGAAATCCTGCGCCGGCAGAAACGCCTTGATCTCGATGGTGTCCATGTTCGCGGTCATCGCCGGCTCCCGGGTTGAACAGATGTAACGGACTGAGCGGGCGATGATAGCGCGGCTTCAGAAATGGTGCCGCATGCCCACCATCACGCCGATGCGGGTGGAGTCGTCCACGTCCGTGGCCGGCGTGCCGGCCCAGTACTCGGTCTCCCGCCCCACCGCGCCGCCGCGCGCATGCACGATATCCGCCTCCACGTAGACGCTGGTGCGCTTGGAGAGCGCGTAGTCGCCCACCAGCGCGATGCTGTCCGCGTTGCCGCCGCCCAGCCGCACCGGAGTGTCCTGGAACTGCGTGGTCACGTCGCCGGACTGCTGGTAGCGGTAATAGGCGCCCGAGACGTGGAACGCCGGCGTGAGCTGGTAGCCGAGCCCGACGAACGAGATGGCGAAGCGCGCGTCGCCGGCGGACTCGCGCCGGCCCATGTGGCCGAGGTAGGCCGTAGCCTTGCCGACCGCGTAGGAGCCCCCCACCGAGTAGTTGCGCAGCGTGTTGGCGCCATCGTCGCTGCGGCGCTGGTCGTAGGCCACGCCGAGCACCACCGGGCCCTGCTGGTATTTCACCCCGCCGCCGAGCGTGGTGCCGCGCCCCATGCTGCCGGCCTGCTCGCCGGCGCCGTAGTCCAGCTGCACGGAGAACGGCCCCACGGTGCGCTGGTAGACCACGCTGTTGTCGATGCGGTAGTCCTGGAAGAAGATGTCCCCGCCGATGTAGAGCGGATCGGACCAGAAATTGCCCCAGCCCTGGTCGAGCGGGTCGAACGCCCAGCCGATGTTGTTGAGCGCGTTGTACTGGCGGCCGAAGGTCAGGCTGCCCCAGTCGCCGCTCAGGCCCACCCAGGCCTGCCGGCCGAACAGCGCGTTGTAGGACGCGCGGCCGTCGTCGCTGGCGAAGCCGCTTTCCAGCTGGAAGATGGCGTGCTGGCCGCCGCCCAGGTCTTCATCGCCCTTCAGGCCCCAGCGGCTGCCGACCATGCCGCCCGAGACCAGCGCGGCCTGGTCGTTGTGATGACCGTCGATGTTCGACGTATAGCGCACCGCCGAGCTGACGATGCCGTACAGGGTCACGCCCGGTGCGGCGTGGGCGGCGACGGGCAGGAGCCCGGCCGCAAGCAGCCAAAGGCTGGCTGGCTTCTTCATTGCGTTGTCCTCCGGAAAACGGACCGCCCGCGGCACACGCACGCGTGCCCCGGGAGGGTGGAGTCAGACAAACTGCCTGAGGATTCAGTCCTGCGCGCGGTCCCCGATGGGTCGCCGACGGGTTCCCGGAAGGGTTCCCGGATAGGTCTCCGATGGGGGGCGCAGGTCAATGACCGGGCGGCTGCGCGCGATGGGCGGCGCAGTCCCCGGAGCGAAGGTGAAGCAGAGGGGTGTTTGCCGGGCAGATGATGCTGGGAGGGGCTGGATGCAGCGGCGCCCCGGCCGGCAGAACGGGGCGTAGTTTACCGCATGCGCGGGGAAGCCCCGCGAAAGTGACGATTACGTTGCTAATTCATCTTCAGCCGAAGGTGAACGCGTAAGCCTGCACACCCGGATCGAGGAAGCGGATCTCGAACGTGTGGTCGCCAACTTCGCCCGCCTGCCGCACCAGCTGGTAGAGCCGGGTTTGCGTGACCGCGCCATTGCCGTTCTCGTCGGTGTCCGCGCCATGGCTGGCACCGGGCGGCTTGCCGTCGATGGTCACCTGGAAGCGCACCGCCTGCCCATTGGCTGCCGGGCCGAGCACGAGGTGCAGGTCGCGCGCATGGAAGCGGTAGGCGATGGTGCCGTTGGCGCGGTCAAGTGTCCCTTGCTCCGCTCCCACGGTCCAGCGGCCAGACAGCCCCCAGCTGTTCAGATCCAGCTTGCCGACCGTGTAGTCGCGCGCCGCATCGGGCCGCAGGCCGCCGGGGGAGGCGAAGTTGGTAGCCTGCTGGTACCCGACATAAGTCTCGCCCGAACGCACGTTGTTCAGGTCAGGCATGGCCTGCGCGCCGCGCGCCTCCGGGGCGACCAGCCCCGTGGCCACCGACTTGTCGCCGGCTTCCGCAAGTAGTGCTTGAATCACACGTTCGGACGTCGCATAGCCACCTTCGCCGAATTGGTGATGGCGGATGTTGCCGCGACCATCGACGAAATACGCCGCCGGCCAGTAGCTGTTGTCGAAGGCGCGCCAGATCTTGTAATTGCTGTCGATGGCCACCGGGAAGCCGATGCGGAAGTCCGCCACCGCACGGCGCACATTCTCGGGCTGCTTCTCGAACGCGAACTCCGGCGTATGTACGCCGATCACGGTCAGGCCCTGGTCCTTGTACTTGTCCGCCCAGGCGCGCAGGTAGGGCAGCGAGCGGATGCAGTTGATGCAGGAATAGGTCCAGAAGTAGACCAGCGTGACCTTGCCCTGCAACTGCTCCCGGGTGATCGGGGCCGAGTTGAGCCATTGCACCGCGCCGTCCAGCGCGGGCAGGCGGCCTTCGACCGGCAGCGGGGGCAACGCGCCCGACACACCGCCCGGGAAGCCCACGCGGGCGTCGTTGGCGGCCAGCAGCATGCCGTCATTGGTGTGGTTGGCGTTGCTAGCGGCATTAGCGGCATTAGCGGCATTAGCGCCGTTTTTTGCGGCCTGCGGCGGCATGTCGCGGGCCTTTTCCACCGCATTGAGCAGCGCCTGTTCGATCCCGGTGGTGCTGCCGGCCGACAGCCGCGCCAGCAGACCGGTGTCCGTGCCGGTGCCGATGATCGCCACGCCAGCCAGCACGCCCACGCCCAGGCCGCGCCGCAGCCACTCGCCGGCACCCATCGACCGCTTCATCGCCGCAAAGACCCGGCCGCCGATGCCCAGCGCCACGGCCAGCGAGCTGGCGGCACCCGCCGCGTAGGCGGCCAGCAGCAGCGACGTTTGCACGCTGGCGCCATTGAGCGCCGCGCCGGTCAGCACCAGGCCGAGGATCGGGCCGGCGCAGGGCGCCCAGAGCATGCCGGTGGCCACGCCGAGCAGCAGCGAGCGCCATACCGTGGAGGTGTCGCCATCACCGGCCAGCCGGTTGCCGAGTGCCACCACGGGTCGGGCCAGCCGGTCCGCCAGCGCGGGCAGCAGCAGGCTCGCGCCGAAGATCGTGAGCAGGACCAGCGCGGCGTAGCGCCCCACCTGATTGGCATGCACCACCCAGGCGCCGCCCACCGAGGCCAGCGAGGCCACGGCGGCAAAGGTCAGCGCCATGCCGGCCAGCATCGGCAGCGTGCTGCGCACGAAGGGCTGGCCGGCGCGGGCGAACACGAAGGGCAGCACCGGCAGGATGCACGGGCTCAGGATGGTGAGTGCGCCACCTATATAGGCAAGTATCAGCAGGGTCATGATTGGCATCCGGTAGGAAGATTGGCTTGCCTCGATCAGACCCGCTGCGCATATCGCCGATGTGTCGCCAGCGCGGCTGGGCGTATGCCACTGTGGCGAGGCCGTCGCCAGATACAGAGTGATACATGGCGGCGTCCGGCGGGCTCGCCGATCGGCCCGGTAGCGTCCGATTTGCCCGATTTGCCCGATTTGGTCCGAGCCGGCCCGATTTGGTCCCCGGTTTGGCCCGCTTTGGCCCGTTCCCGTCACCCGAATCCCGCCGGATCGGGGTGCTCCCCCCCTCCGCCCCGCCGCCTTTTTGTACGCCTTTGTATCTGGCTCCCGCAGCGATACGTGCCCTGACAGTAAGGCCCCCAAATCGCTACGGGCGCGATACGTCCGTCGACTTAAATGCATTCCGTGGCAGCGCGGCAAGCGAACAAACCAGACGCACCGCAACCCGCCTCGCAATACCTGAATGACTACCGAACCCAAATTTCAAGGAAATACGATCATGACCTCCATCGCCAAGCGCCTCGTTCTCGCCGTTGCCCTCGTTGCCGCCGCTGCCGGCGCCCAAGCCGCCGTAACCGGCGCCCGTGATGTCTACACCGACGGTGCCCGCTCGGTGCAGGAGCCGCGCAACCCGTACAGCGACGGTGCCCGCTCCGTGCAGGACGCCCGCAGCCCGTACAGCGACGGCGCCCGCAACGTCGACCCGTTCACCGATGGCGCCCGCAATGTCGATCCGTACACGGACGGCGCCCGCATCATGGCCGGCCTGGACCGCACCGGCGTCTCGGCCGACCCGGCACGCACGGTCGACCCCTACCTCGACGGCGCCTACGCCTGATTCGACTGATTCGCCTGATCCGCCCGACTGGATCCACGCATTTCAACCCGCAAACTGGAAAACGACATGACCCGTATCGAAAACGTCCTGTACACCGGCAAGGTCCACATCACCTCCGGCGGCCGTGACGGCGCGGCGCGCAGCGACGACGGCCGGCTGGACATCAAGCTGGCCTCGCCGGGCACCCGCGGCATCGGCACCAACCCGGAACAGCTGCTGGCCGCCGGATGGTCCGCGTGCTTCATCGGCGCCATGGGCCTCGCGGCCAAGGCCCGCAAGGTGCAACTGCCGGGCGACACCGCCGTGGACGCGGAAGTGGACCTCGGCAAGGCCGGCGATGCCTACCTGCTGCAGGCGCGCCTGAACGTGAGCCTGCCGGGCGTGCCGCGCGATGTGGCGCAGGCGCTGGTGGAGACGGCCCACCAGACCTGCCCGTACTCGAAGGCCCTCACCGGCAACATCCATATCGAGATCAATCTGGTCTGATCGGCCCGATCTGGTTGGATGGCAGTCCCGCGCAGCGTTCCTTTGCCAGGACGCTGCGATCCGCATTTCATGACTGCCGCGCTGCCGATGGATCGCCTACAGTGGACTTCACGCCGCCGTTTCGCGGCGGAGCCTGGCCCGCAGGGCTACCCCCGCCGGGCGGATGCCCGTCCGCCCGGCCCAGGTCTTCCATTGGAGCGCATGATGACCAAAACGTATAACCGCCTGGACAAGTCCCAAGCCGCCGTGCTGCTGGTGGACCATCAGGCCGGCCTGATGTCGCTGGTGCGTGATATCGAACCCGACAAGTTCAAGAACAATGTGCTGGCGCTGGCCGACTGTGCCAAATACTTCGGCCTGCCCACCGTCCTGACCACGAGCTTCGAGGATGGCCCGAACGGCCCGCTCGCCCCGGAACTGAAGGCGATGTTCCCCGAGGCGCCGTTCATTCCGCGCCCCGGCCAGATCAACGCCTGGGACAACGCCGACTTCGTCGCCGCCGTGAAGGCCACCGGCAAGAAGCAGCTGCTGATCGCCGGCGTGGTCACCGAGGTCTGCGTCGCCTTCCCGGCACTGTCGGCCATCGAGGAAGGCTATGACGTCTTCGTGGTCACCGACGCCTCCGGCACCTTCAACCCGATCACGCGGGACGCGGCCTGGCAGCGCATGACCCAGGCCGGCGCGCAGCTGATGAGCTGGTTCGGCGTGGCGTGCGAGCTGCACCGCGACTGGCGCAACGACATCGAGGGGCTCGGCACGCTGTTCTCGAACCACATTCCCGACTACCGCAACCTGATCACGAGCTACACCACGGTCAAGGGCAGCAAGTAAGCCGCCCTGATTTCGCCGATGCGACGGCGCCGGCCCGGGCCGTCCCGCGCCCTGGGGCGCTAGGCTTCGCGCAGCGCCCCGAACGCTTCGGCGAGATGGTCCACCAGTGCCCGGACCGACGGCAGCAGGCCGCGCCGGGAGGGGAAGACCACGTGCAGGATTTCGGGCCGGGGCGGCCATTCCGGCAGCAGCCGTACCAGCGAGCCCTCGGCCAGCTGCGCCGACACCATCATCACTGGCAGGTGTCCCACGCCCACCCCCGCCAGCGCGGCGGTGCGCAGCGCGATCATGTCGCCGGTCACGAAGCGCGGCCGATGGCGGATGTCCGCCGCCTCGCCATCGGGGCCGCATAGTCGCCAGACATGCTCGGCCTGCGGGGCGCCCAGGCTCAGGCTCGGCCAGTCGGCCAGGTCCGCCGGGCGCTGCGGCAGGCCACGCTGCCGCACGAGGTCGGCGCTGGCGAACAGGCATTGCGTGCGTTCGGCCAGCACGCGGATGACCAGGTCGCTGTCCTGCAGCGGCGGCGGCCGGACGCGAATGGCCACGTCCACCGCTTCCGCCACCGGGTCCACGCGCCGGTTGGTCGCTTCCAGATGAAGCGTCACATGCGGGTGGCGCACCATGAAGTCCGCCAGCATGGTGCCGACGTGAACCTGCAGCAGCGCCACCGGACACGTCACACGCACAATGCCGCGCGGCGCCGCGCGGGTCATGTCGATGGCGTCCTGCGCCGCCTCCGCCTCCACCAGCATCGCCTTGCAGTGCTCGTAGTAGGTGCGGCCGATCTCCGTCATGGCGAACTGGCGCGTGGAGCGGTGGATCAGCCGCACGCCGAGCCGCTCCTCCAGCAGGCTGATGCGCCGGCTGAGCTTGGACTTCGGCACCCCCAGCGCACGGCCGGCCGGCGCGAAGCCGCCATGTTCCACTGCCTCCACGTAGTAGTAGAGATCGTTCAGATCTTGCATGCGTGCCTGGGTTTGTCGTTCACGAAATAGGACGCTGAGAGCGTGAATCCGAGTCTACAGCCAAAGCCGCGGGCAGCCTATGCTGAGTCCGCACTCACCTCCAAGGAGAACCACCATGAGCAGCCCGGCAAACTTCAACGGCCAGCGTCCTGTTATCGACCCCTCCGATACCGCGATGCTCCTGATCGACCATCAGAGCGGCCTGTTTCAGACCATCGGCGACATGCCGATGCCCGAACTGCGCCAGCGCGCGGCGGCGCTGGCCCGGATGGCCACGCTCTGCAAGCTGCCGGTCATCACCACCGCGTCCGTGCCGCAGGGGCCCAACGGCCCGCTGATTCCCGAAATCCATGAGAATGCGCCGCACGCGCGCTATGTGGCGCGCAGGGGCGAGATCAACGCGTGGGACAACCCCGAGTTCGTCGCCGCCGTGAAGGAGACCGGGCGGAAGACGCTGGTCATCGCCGGCACCATCACCAGCGTCTGCATGGCCTTTCCGTCGATCAGCGCGGTGGCGGACGGCTACAAGGTGTTCGCGGTGGTCGATGCGTCCGGCACCTACTCGAAAATGGCCCAGGAGATCACGCTGGCGCGCGTGGTGCAGGCCGGCGTGGTGCCGATGGACACCGCCGCCGTGGCCTCCGAACTCCAGCAGACCTGGCATCGCGACGATGCCCAGCAGTGGGCCGAGGTCTACACGAAGATCTTCCCGGCCTACCAGTTGCTGATCGAGAGCTACACCAAGGCCCAGGCCGTGCAGTCGGCAGGCGAGGTGCTCGACTCCGCGCGCTGAACACACCCGGTCCCACATGGTAGAGTCGGCGCACCATGAAGACCTTGTTGATCGTCTATCACACGATGACCGGGGGCACGGCGCAGATGGCGGAGGCGGCGGCCCGGGCGGCGCGCGGGCAGGAGGGCGTGGCCGTCCGGCTGCTGCGCGCCACCGAGGCCGGCGCCGCCGATGTGCTCGCGGCCGACGGCTACCTGTTCGCCACGCCAGAGAACCTGGCGGCGATGTCCGGCCTGATGAAGGATTTCTTCGACCGTTGCTACTACCCGGTGCTGGACCGCGTGAACGGCCGCCCCTACGCGGCCATGATCTGCGCCGGCAGTGACGGCCAGAACGCGCAGCGCCAGCTTGAGCGCATCGCCACGGGCTGGCGCCTCAACCGCGTGGCGCCGACGCTGATTGTCTGCACCAGGGCGCAGACGCCGGAAGCCATCCTCGCCACGAAACAGATCGGCCAGGACGACCTGGACCATTGCGCCGAGCTTGGCGCCGGCCTGGCGGCCGGCCTCGCGCTCGGCGTGTTCTAGCCCCTCAGGCTCCCTCAGGCTCCCTCAGGCTCCCTCAGGCTCCCTCAGGCTCCCTCAAGCTCCCTCAAGCTCCCTCAGGCCGTGCCGTCGATGCGGATCGACAGGCCCGTCTCGGTGTAGACCGCCGTGGTCTTGTAGCCCGGCACCGAGATCGTCGTGAAGCGGCCGCGCAGGCTGCCGCAGTTCAGCAGCGCAATGGTGTCGCCCACCGACGGACGGAAGCCGCTGCGGAAGTTCACCGCCAGCGTGCCGCCCGCCACCGTGGCGATGCCGCTGACCGCGAGGCGCCCCGCGCCGCCGCTGCCGATGTCCAGTTGCAGCGTGGTGTCGGCCAGTTGCGTGAACGCGCCGGCGATCACCAGTTGCGCGTCCGCGCTCGACGCCAGCGTACCGCCGCCCAGATAGACCTCTCCCTTGCCGAATGCCGTGGCCGAGACCGCCTGCAGCATGCCGGCCGTCACCTGCGTGCCGCCCGTGTAGGTGTTCTGGCCGCCCAGGCGCAATGTGCCCGTGCCCTGCTTGGTCAGCTTGCCGTCACCGCCGATGTCGTTGCGCCACGTGTCCAGCGCGTGGAAACCGCCACGGCTGGCATCCATGTTCACGACCACGTCGCCCCGGAACGCGCCGTAGCCATCGGCCGCGGCGAACAGGTTCAGGCGGCCCCAGCCTTCGGCATCGTCCATCACCGGGTAGCCCGACGCCACGGCCGTGGTCTTCAGCACCACGCGGCGCTGGGCGGCGTCCAGGTACGGCAGGCGCGTCTCCAGCAGCACCTCGGCCCCCTTCGGCACCACCGCCGGCTTCGTCGTATCGGCGATCGGCGCGAAGCCGAATGTCATGCGGCGCACGTAGTTGGCTTTGTTGGTGGCGTAGTCGGCAAAGCGGTCGGTGGCGGTGCTGCCCGAATGCGCGAAGTCACGGAACGCTGCGTCGGTGGTGACGTTGGCCGCCGCCATCAGCGTGCTGCGGGCCTGGGCGTAGGCCGCGTCCTTGCGGGCGGCATTGTTGCCGGTGGCGATGCTGGCCGCCGCCGTGGCCTGGCCGAGCATGCGGCCGCTCACCACGTCCAGCGGCGAGTGCATGCCGGCGAGGATGCGGTTCTCGCCAAGTTCCAGGCCGCGCGCCACCATCTCCTGGAAGCGCTCGGGCACCACGTAGGCCATGGCGATGGCGTCGCGCACCGCTTCGGCGGTGTGGCCGCTGGTGTAGCCGCCATCGGTGGCCGGCGTGGGGCTCTTGGCCGGTTCCAGCGCCGGCACCACCTGCACGCTGGCGCTCCAGCGCCACGGACGCGCGTACTTGAAGAAGCGCTTGGCCGGTTCGGTGGAGCCGTTCTCGCCGATGTTGTTGACGAAGTCCACCACCGTGCCGAACGCCGTGTTGGCGCTGCCGGCCACGCCAGTGTTGTTGCCGCTGTCGTTGTAGAGCACGGTCGTGGCGTCCGCGGCGATGTCGGTGATCGTGGTGGTCTGCTGGGCGGCGGTGCGCCATGCGGTGGTCAGCGGGCCCATGCCGTCGGTGATGCTGTACGCCTTGCCCCGGCGGTCGTCGAGATAGGCGGCCAGCGTCTGGGCGGCGGTGCGCTGCGCGGTCACGGTGGCCACGTAGTCGATGTTGGCGGCGAGCACGGCGGCGTTGCGGATCGTGCCGTCGGTGGCGTCGCCGGGCAGGCCGGTCCAGTCCGAGGCCACCACGGCCGGGAAGCTGCCGTTGGCCGCCGCGGTGGTGCCGGCATCGACGATCAGCGAGCGGGGCTGCCACAGGTCGAGGAAGCCACCCAGCACGCGCACGCCGGCGTTGGTGTCCTGCGTGGCGTAGCGCGCGTCGCCGCGCTGGTTGGTATAGGCGAAGTCGACGAACGGCAGCACCGCCGCCTGGTCGGCCACGGGCGCGCTATCGACGAAACCGAGGTCCTTCGGCGCCGCCGGCACGGCCAGCGGCGGGGTCGATGCGCCCGTGTTGTTGGTGTTGTTGTCGTCGCTGCCGCCGCAGGCGGTCAGCAGCATGGCCCCGATCAGGCTGGCGATCAGGGTACGGGCATGGCGGGGAGAGAGCATGGTGGGCAGGCGCGGCGGCCGGGGAACGAACGGAAGCCCGCCATGCTAGGGAGGGAGCGTGAAGCTGTTATGACGATTGCTGCACGTGAACCTCTAATAAAGTCCGGCCGATGTCATCGGGGTTTCACGCCATCATGGCTGGCGGCGAGCGCGGCCACGAAGGCGTCGATCACCGGGCTCGGTGTCCCGGCGCGGGTCACGGCCACCAGCGTGGCGCGCACGCGGAGATCGTCGATCGGCACGAAGGCGACGTCGGTGCGGTTCGGCGCCGCCACCGACGCCCCTACCAGCGTGAAGCCGAGCCCGGCTGCCACCAGCCCCAGCGCGGTATGGATCTCGATGGCCTCATGTCCTGGCGTGGGATGGGCGCCGGCGTCGCGCAGTGCCGTCACCATATGGCTGGCGAACCCGCTCTGCGGGTCTTTCGGATACTGGATCAGCGGCAGCGCGTCCAGCTCCCGCGCGGCGATGGCGGTGCGCTGTGCCAGCGGGCTCTGCAACGGCACGGCGGCCACGAAGGGGTCTTCGAACAGCGTGGTGTAGTGCAGGTCGGCAGGCCGCTCGAACTCGCCCACATAGCGCGAGATGCCCACGTCGATACGCCCGCGCCGCAGTTGCGCCGGCTGGTGCTCGGACAGCAGTTCGAGTGGATCCAAGTGCACATCCGGATGCTGTTCCCGAAAGCGCTGCACCGCTGCCGGCAGGATCGAGAAGATGGCCGAGCGCGTAAAGCCGATGCCGAGCCAGCCCAGGTTGCCGGCCGCGATGGCGCGCGCCTCCTCGTCCAGCCGGCGCATCTGCGCGAGCAGGTCCTTGGCGCGCGGATAGAGAAACTGGCCGGTGGCGGTCAGCGTCATCGGGCGGCGGGAGCGGTCGAACACGGGCGCGCCGAGCAGGGATTCCAGCTGCCCAAGCTGCATGCTGATGGCCGTGGGCGCCACGAACAGCCGGTTGGCGGCTTCCGCCGCGCTGCCCGCATCCACCACTTCGCAAAAATAGCGTAGCTGCCGCAAGTTCATTTTTATTGAAGTCGAGTCCATTTTTCGATGTTTGATCTCGATAGGACTTTACTTGAAACTGCGTGCATCCGTAGAGAAAAGCAGCAGGAGACGCAGCACGATGAGCGACACCCCCGACACCCCCGACACCTCCGACACCTCCGACACCTCCCAACCCGGCCAGGCCGACTGGCTGGCCCGCGCCCGCCAGCTCTCGACCGCCGAGATCTCGGACGCCCTCGACTATTTCCGCCTGCCCGGCAGCGCGCTGGGCATCCAGCACATCGCCGGCCAGCCGCAGGTGTTCGGCCCGGCCTTCACCGTGGCCTTCGTGCCGGTGGACCTGGCCACGCCGGGCACCGTGGGCGACTTTCTCGATGACATTCCGCAGGGCGCAGTGGCCGTGCTGGACAACGCGGGCCGCGTGGACTGCACGGTCTGGGGCGGCATCATGAGCCGGCTGGCGGCGCATCGCGGGGTGGGCGGCACGGTGATCCACGGCGTCTGCCGGGACACCGCCGAGGCCGACGCGGCCGGCTATCCGCTCTATGCGCGCGGCCGCTTCATGCGCACCGGCAAGGACCGGGTGCAGGTGCGGGCGGTGGAGCAGCCGGTGAGTTTGGGCGATGTGCGCGTGGCCAGCGGCGACTTCATCGTGGCGGACCCGGACGGCGTGGTGGTCGTCCCGCAGGCTCGCGCGCAGGAGGTGTTCGAACGCGCGCTGCGCACGCGTGACGTGGAGGACCAGATTCTCGGCGCCGCGCTGGAGGGCATGGCGCTGCGTGACGCCCGCCGCCAGTTCGGCTATCACACGCTGCAACGCGCCGGCCACTGAGCCCGGCGTGGCGAAGGGGCTGCCCCGGCCCCTCGCACACTATAAATAGAGATGGAGACAGACATGGCATTCCCCTCCCCGCAGACCAGTGGGCGCCGGCGCGCGGCGTACGGATTCGCGCTGGCCGCGACCTTTGCTGCAGCCTTCGCCGGCGTGCAATCCACCGCCCTCGCCGCTGCCGATACCCCCGCCTACCCCTGCACCACGCTGCGCGTCGTCTCGCCCTACCCGCCGGGCGGTACCACGGACATCCTCGCGCGCATCGTCGCACCGGGCTTGTCGAAGCGCCTTGGCGTGCCGGTGATCGTGGATAACCGGGGCGGCGCCAGCAGCAATATCGGCACCGAGTTCGTGGGTCGCGCCAAGGGCGATGGCTGCACGGCGCTGCTCGGCAACAACACCGGCATCGTCATCAATCGCAGCCTGTACAAGCTCAAGCTGGACCCCACCCGCGCGCTGGCCCCGGTGGGCGAGGTGGCGTCCGTGCCGCTGGTGCTCTACGTCAACACGGCGCTGCCGGCCAGCAACGTCGGGCAGCTGGTGGATCTGGTCAAGGCGTCGCCGGGCAAGTACAGCTACGCCTCGGGCGGCAGCGGCAGTCCGCAGCATCTGGCGGGCGAACTGCTGAAGCTGGAGCGCCATCTGGACCTGATCCACGTGCCGTATCGCGGCCAGGGGCCGGCGCTGAGCGATGTGCTGGCGGGGCAGGTGCCGATTGCCTTCGAGACCACCACGGCGCTGGCACCGCAGCTCAAGTCCGGCCGCGTGCGGCCGCTGGCCACCACGGGCGCGAAGCGCGCCCGTGCGCTGCCTGACCTGCCGACCATGCAGGAGGCCGGCTTCCCGGGCTTCGTGATCGAGAACTGGTACGGCCTGTTCGTGCCGGCGGAGACGCCCGCGCCGCTGGTGCAGCGCCTGAGCGACGACCTCAACGCCGTGCTCGGCGAGCCGGATGTCGCCGCCAAGCTGGCCGAGATGGGCTCGGGCGACGTGCGCGGCACGCCGGCCCAGTTCCGCGCCTTTATCGGCAAGGAACTGCCGTACTGGGAATCCCTGGTCAAGCGCTCCGGCGCGACCGTTGACTGACATCCATCGCCGCTCACCATGACAACTTCGATCACCGCCGCCCAGCTGGACCAGCTCAAGCGCCTGGGTACCGCCACGATTCACGAGGCACAGGGCCAGCGGGGCGCCGTGGACCCGCGCATCGCGCCGCTGGACCCGTCCATGCGGCTGGCCGGCCCGGCGCTGACCGTGGACATCCGCCCCGGCGACAACCTGATGATTCACTACGCGCTGACCAAGGCGCGCCCGGGCGATGTGCTGGTCGTGGACGCCAAGGCGTTCGTCGATGCCGGCCCGTGGGGCGATGTGCTGACCTTCGCGGCGCAGCAGATCGGCATTGCCGGGCTGGTCATCGACGGCGCGGTGCGCGATGCCTCGCAAATCGTCGAGATGGGCTTCCCGGTGTTCTGCCGGGGCCTCAGCATTCGCGGCACCAACAAGCACCAGCCGGGCAAGCTGAACCTGCCGCTGGTCCTGGGCGGGGCGGTGGTGCGGCCCGGCGACATCGTGGTGGGAGACCGCGATGGCCTCGTCATCGTGGCGGCGGAGGAGGTGCCCGAGGTCATCGCCGCCAGCGCGGCGCGCGAGCAGAAGGAGGCGCAGATGCGCGAGCGGCTGGCCCAGGGCGCGACCATGGTCGAGCTGCTGGGCCTGCGAGAGACGCTTGCGTCACTCGGACTGCGATAACAATCAGTCCGCCGTGGCGTAACGCGGGGCCGGCTCGTTACGGGACAGCTGGCCCATCATCGACTGGCGCGCGCTTTCATAGGCCTGCCACGTCTCGATGGCGTGCAGCGACGGGATCGTGACCAGCTCGCCCTGGTCGAAGCCGGCCAGCGCCGCATCCACCATGGCCGCCGCCGGCATCACGATGGCGGGGTCGAGGTGCTCTACCGGCAGGCCGCCAATCGCCCAGAAATCGGTCGCCGTGGCGCCCGGCAGCACCGCCTGCACGCGCACGCCCTGGTCCTTCAGCTCGTGATGGAGCGACTGGCTGAGCGCCAGCACGTACGCCTTGCTCGCCCCATAGACCCCGTTGAGGATCTCCGGCGCCACCGCCACGATCGACGCGATATTGATGATCGACCCCTGCCCGCGTGCCACGAAGCCCGGCACGGCGGCGTAGGTGAGGCGCGTCAGGGCGGTCACGTTCAGCTCGACCATCCGCGTCATGTTGTCCACATCGCTCTCCAGCAGCGGCGTGTGCGTGCCGACGCCGGCGTTGTTCACCAGCAGCGTGATGCTGGCGTCCTGGCGCAGCTTGTCTTCCACCGTGGCCAGCGAGGCGCGGTCGTTCAGGTCCGCCACCAGCACTTCCACTTCGCGGCGCGTCTCGTCCGTGATGCGCGCGGCCAGCGCGTTCAGCTTCTCCCGGTTGCGGGCCACCAGGATCAGGTTGTAGCCGCGCCGCGCCAGCCGCTCCGCGTAGAGCGCGCCAATGCCGGTGGAAGCGCCCGTGATCAGGGCCGTGCCGAGGGGAGGGGTCGGGATGATTGCCATGGTGATGCTCCTTGTGAATCGGTTCGTATCGTCGGATCGGATTCGTCGAATCCATGGATGCCATCGTAGGGACGTTTGACGATGGCCGAAATGACGTTTATGGTACGGATTCAGGACATGACCCCACGGCGGGTAGTGGAGTGATCAATGCATCGCATCGGATTTCTGTTGCTGGATGGCTTTCAGGTGATGGCGCTGGCCACGCAGAGCGTGTTCGAGTACGCCAACATGGTGGCGGGCGAGCCGTTCTACGCCATCGACAACTACTCGGTGGAAGGCGGGCCGGTGGCCTCCTCGCTGGGCATGCACGTGGAGACGCGCGCCGCCGGCCCGCGCACGGCGGTGGATACGTGGATCATCGTCGGCGTGGGGGACCCGGTCGCCACGCCGACGCCGGCGGCGCATCTGGACTTCGTGCGCCGCGCGGCGCCGCGCGCGCGGCGGGCGGCGTCGATATGCACCGGCGCCTTCGTGCTGGCCGAGGCGGGGCTGCTGGAAGGCCGGCGCGCCACCACGCACTGGGCGTACGCGCGGGCGATGCAGCAGCAGCACCCGGACATCCGCGTGGAGGACGACCGGATCTATATCGTCGATGGCCCGATCTGGACTTCTGCGGGCATGACGGCCGGGTTTGACCTGGCGCTGGCGCTGGTCGAGAAGGATCTTGGCGCGGACGCGGCGCGGTCCCTCGCGCACAAGCTGGTGATGGTGCAGCGGCGCGCGGGCGGGCAGTCGCAGCACTCGGAACTGCTGGACATGGCGCCGAAGTCAGACCGCATCCAGCGCGCCATCGACCACGCGCGCAAGCACCTGAGCCAGCCGCTGACGGTGGAGGAACTCGCGCAGACGGTGCACCTGAGCCCGCGCCAGTTCAGCCGGATCTTTACGGCGGAGACCGGGCAGTCGCCGGCCAAGGCGATTGAAAGCCTGCGGCTGGAGGCGGCGCGGCTGATGATCGAACAGAGCCGCCACCCGCTGGACGTGGTGGCGCGCGAAACCGGCTTCCGGGACCGCCGGCATATGCGCGAGGCCTTCGTGCGCGGTTTCGGCCTGCCGCCGCAGGCGGTGCGGCGCGCGGCGCGCGCTTAGGGTGGCTGGCGGGTTGTTCTGTTCGCCTAGCGCCGGCGGCCCCAGCGGCGGCTGCGCCGCGCCAGCCGGCGCGCGCGCAGCAGGAGGAAGAGACGCGGCAGCACGTCGTCGAGCACCGGCACCAGCGCCACCAGCAGCAGCAGCGCCGCCAGCGGAATCGTGGCGGTGTAGCCGATGCCGTTGAACGCCAGCGCCCCCACCACGCCCCCGCCGAAGAACAGTCCCACCAGCAGGGAGAGCATGCGCAGCTTGGTGTGGTTGGCCGTCACGGGCCGCCGGTTGCCCAGCGGCGGCGCCCAGTTCCAGTAGCACAGCTTGCCCAGTTCGATGCCGATATCCGTGACCATGCCGGTGACGTGCGTGGTGCGGATCTCGGCGTTGGAAACCTTGGTGATCATCGCGTTCTGCAGGCCCATCATGAAGCACAGCAACATCACCGTGGCCGGTACGAACAGCCACTGCTTCAGGCCCAGTTGCGCGCCCATCAGCCCGAAGCAGAGCAGCAGGCCGGCTTCCAGCACCAGCGGCAGCGCGTATTCGCTGCGCAGGCTGTTGCGCCGGGCCCAGTTGATGGTGATGGCGGAGCAGGCAGCGCCGAGCAGGAAGGAGAGGAAGGCGCCCAGGCCCTGGAGCAGCAGGGCGATGTTGCCGAGCACCAGATCGTCGGCCATCGCCGAGACGATGCCGGACATATGCGAGGTGTACTGCTTGACCGCGAGGAACCCGCCCGCATTGGCCGCGCCCGCCACGAAGCACAGGAATCCGGCCAGTTGCCGGTTGGCGTGGGCAGTGCGCTGGCGCGCGGTGAGACTGCGCAGATAGGTGATAGGCATGGCCAACCTCGCGGGATCGCGACGCGGGAAAGCCCTCATCATACGACGCGGCCAATTGAAAATGCCTCCCGAAGGAGGCATTCAAGACCTAGGACGTCATATCCAGACAGCGTGTGACGCATCACGGTCACCTCGCCCGGGACAGACACGGTCTGGTCAAGTGATGGAGATCGACACGACATACCCCTGCATCAGCCATCCCTGCCGTCGACGCGCACCTGCAACAGGTAGGGCGTGTATTTGACGAGGTAGCACAGGAACGCCGCCACCCAGAGCGCGCCGGCCCCGGCCACCGCTTCGGCCTTGAGCGCCGGCAGCCAGAGCGGCAGCGCCACCCGGACCAGCGCGGACAGCACGATGCAGGCGTAGGCCAGGTGTTCCAGATGGCCGGTTTCCAGCCGCCGGCCGGTGTGGCCGAGCGCGGTGCGGGTGATCATGGCCATGATGGCGCAGCCAATCACGCCCACGGTCAGCGCGTGGAGCGCGGTGGAGCGGTCCAGCCAGCCCAGCGCGGCGCCGGCAATCAGCAGGAAGCCAATCGGCAGGAAGGCATAGGCCAGGTGGAGGATGGCGACGATGGGTTTGCGCCAGGTGCGCAGGGGGTCCCAGCCGGCCAGCCGGATGCCGTGCGCCGCCGCCGCGCCGAGTGCCAGCAGCGTGGTGGCCAGCGGCGACACCATCGAAGCATGGGCGACGATGGCGAGCAGGGTCAGCGCGATGACCGCGCGCTCCACCGTCGCCATCCGGCGGATGCGCACGCCGGGCACGCCGTTGGCGGTGAACATCGGAATCACCCGCCCGCCGATCACCGTGACGAAGACGATGACCAGCCCCGTGGCCGCATCGGCCATCTGGAAGGCCAGTCCGGGATGGCCGCTGGCCATGGCGAGGTCGAAGGCAAGGTTCAGCGCGCCCAGCACCCCCAGTGCGATGGCGAGGCCCATGTTGCGCTGGTTCCTGGCCCGGCGCAGCAGGCGATAGAAGCTGAAGCTGCACAGCGGCAGGAACGCCGCATCCACGGCGATGGCCGCCCAGGCCGGCCCGGCCCACATCAGGATGCGTGCCGCCAGCCACGTGCCGGCCAGCGTGGCCAGCCAGGTGCCCTGCGGTGTCTGCAGGCCCGTCCAGTTCTTGCCGGCGGTGAACAGGAAACCCACCACCACCGCCGCCGCGAAGCCGAACACCATCTCGTGCGCGTGCCAGGCCATGGTGCCCATCCACGGCTGCGCGGCCGGCTGCCACCAGCCGAGGTAGAGCGCCACCCAGGCCGGCACGGCCAGCGCGCCGAAGGCGGCGGCAAGCAGATAGAAGGGGCGGAAGCCGAGTGCGAAAACGGGCAGTCCGCGATAGCCGGCGTCGGGACGGGAGGGGGGAGAGATCGGCAGCAGGACGGACATCGTTGCTCGCATGAACACGCGGCCGAACGCCGCGACGGATCGATTCTATAAAACCTGCATTACATATGCAACTTTAAAATTGGCCCAGTCCTGGGGCGGGTTTGCACCGAAATCTGGCGGTGCCGTCACTTCGCGCGGGTTAACCATTCCCTCCCTGCGGGTAGCCCTACTGCGGTAGGGGTAAAGGTTTCCACGGCGTGCCGTTAGCCCACGCACTAGACAGAGCACGGCGCGTACGCGCGCCAAATCGCGAGCGCGCCAGCAAGGGCAGAGTCAGTCATATCGCGATGTGCCAGCGAGTGGGGAACGGGCTCTCAGCGATTCGGCCGTCACGCGTGTGCGTGACGCGCAATCCGGCATGCCTGCGGGCAAGCCTTCGGGAAAAGGGGGATCACCGTGAGCTTTCGCAATCTTTCGATCAAGACCAAGCTCGTGGCCGGTTTTGGCACGCTGGCGCTGGTCGTGCTGCTGGTGTCGGGGCTGTCGCTGTACGCGCTGAACCGTGCCACCAGCGGCTTCAAGGCCTATGTCGATGGCCTCAACGCGCGGGCCGAGGTGGCCGCGCAACTGCGCTCCGCCGTGGACCGCCGCGCGATTGCCGCGCGCAATCTGGTGCTGGTGACTACGCAGGCAGACCTCGACGTGGAAAAGGCCGAGGTGCTGCGCGCGCATGACGACGTGGCGGCGCGCATGACCAGGCTCAGGGAGATGGTGTCGCGCGAAGGCGTCAGCGAGACCGCGCGCGGCCTCGTGGCCGGCATGGCCAGCGTGGAAGCGCGCTACGGCCCGGTGGCGACGGCCATCGTCGGCCTCGCGCTGGACAAGAAGCAGGAAGCGGCCATCGCCAGGATGAATGCGGAGTGCCGTCCGCTGCTGGCCGAGCTGGTCAAGGCCACCGACGCCTACGCCAGCTTCACGCACGAGCGCCAGCAGGAGATGGTGGCCGCCCTGGAGGCCGACTACGGCACGCAGCGCAACCTGCTGGTCGTGGTCTCGCTGGCCGCCGTGGTGTTCGGGCTGATGGGCGGCCTGCTGCTGACGCGCGCCATCACCGGCCCGATCCAGCGCGCCGTGAACGTGGCGCGCACCGTGGCGCGGGGCGAACTGGGCTTGCACATCGAGGTGAATTCGGACGACGAGACCGGCCGCCTGCTGGGCGCGCTGCGCGACATGAACGACCGCCTGACCGAAACCGTGGCGCGCGTGCGGCAGGGCAGCGCCAGCATCGTCGATGCCACGGGCGAGATCGCCAACGGCAACGCGGACCTGTCCGCACGCACCGAGGAGCAGGCGGCGTCACTGGAGCAGACCGCCGCCAGCATGGAGGAACTGACCGCCACGGTGCGCCACAACACCGAGAACGCCCGCCAGGCCAGCGAACTGGCCCGCAGCGCTGCCACCGTGGCGCAAGAGGGCAGCGGCACGGTGGGCCGCGTGGTGGACACCATGAACGGCATCAGCGCCAGTTCGGCCAAGATTGCCGATATCACCGGCATCATCGAGGGCATCGCCTTCCAGACCAACATCCTCGCGCTCAACGCGGCCGTGGAAGCGGCGCGCGCCGGGGAGCAGGGGCGCGGCTTTGCGGTGGTGGCCAGCGAGGTGCGCGGGCTGGCGCAGCGTTCGTCCAGCGCGGCCAAGGAGATCAAGGAGCTGATCGAGGCCTCCGTGGCGCAGGTGAGCGAAGGCGCCTTGCTGGCCAGCGAGGCCGGCAAGACGATGGGCGAGGTGACCCAGGCGGTGGCCCGCGTGACGGGCATCGTCAACGAGATCGCGGCGGCGTCCGCCGAACAGAACCGGGGCATCGAGCAGGTCAACCAGGCCATCGTGCAGATCGACCAGGTCACCCAGCAGAACGCCACCCTCGTACACGAGGCCGCCACGGCCTCCCGCTCGCTTGACGAACAGGGCCGCATGCTCAACGAGGCGGTGGCGTTCTTCCGCCTGCCGGGCCGGGCGGGGGGAGGGGCCGGCGATGTGGCCGACATGACCAATGCGCCGCGCCGCCGCGCGTTGCCGGTGCGGGCGGTTCAGTTCAGCGGCTGAGGCGCGGGCGGCGCATGGCTTCCGCCGCCGCCGCCCGTAACTCCGGCGGAAACGCGCGCAGCCCGGCGCGGAAGAAGCCGCGCTCGGCGGGCCTGAGCGCGCCGATCTGCTGCGCCAGCCGCTCCATCGCGGTATAGGCGATGGCCGTGGCGCCCTGCTCGTGGGTGAGGTACCAGGCCGATTCCATCAGCAGGTTGGCGAGCTGGAGCGCGTTGTAGCGCACGTGGCCGGCATCGTGCTCCTCCAGCGCGAAGGCGGCCACCGACGACCAGCGCACGAAGCCCTTGGCCGGCGCGAACGGGGCGTGGAAGGGGCGCAGGGCGTCGATGGCGGCGGCCACGGTGAGCGGCCGCTGGCTGCGGAACGCGGCAACGCTGTCGGGGGCCTCCACATCGGCGGTGCCGCGTGCCACGCGCAGCAGGAAGATCGTGTTCCAGGCCGAGCCGCCGCCCACGCCGAAGCGGTCACAGATCCATTCGGACAGGCCCAGCCAGCGCATGGCCTGCCGCTGTACGTCGCCGGCGGCCAGCGCGCGTCCTTCATCGACCAGCCCGTGCTGCCAGAACAGCCACAGCGACCAGCCGATATTGGCGGCGGCGTGCTGCACGGCATCGACCGAATCGGCCTCGTAGCCGGCCTGCAGCGCGCCGGAAAACGCCTGGAGGGCGTCGCGCGCGGCGGCGTGGCGATCCACTTTGCCGGGTTTGGCCTTGGGGTCGTCCGGCCGCAGCGCCAGACTCTTGCGCACCAGTGCGCCCAGGTTCAGCGTTTCGAAGCGCACGCGCGGGTTGTAGCGCACCACCGGGCGCAGCTCGGCATCGGCGTTGAGCCGCGCCAGTTCGCCCTGTGCGGTGTCCAGGTCGCCGCGTGCGTAGTGTTCCCACGCACGCACCACGTGGCCCATCGCCGCGAAGGTGGGCAGGGCCGCGCTGACGCCGCCCCGCGCCACCACGCGGTGGAAGCGGCGCAGCGCCGCGCGGCTCTGGTCGAGGCGGTCGCTGCGGCGCCACGCCAGGCTCTCCTTGAGCAGCGACAGCGCCTGCTGGAAGTCATCCGCCGCGCTGCGCTGGGCGGCGCGGAACAACTCGGCCACGCCGGCATCGAGCGTGCCCGGCACGCCGTCCTGCGCGCCGCGCATGGCCTGGGTGAGGTGGCTCCAGAACGCCATGTCGCGCATCACGTAGCCGAGGCCATCGTCGGCGGCGGCGGCGCTATCGCCGCTATCAGCGCTATCGGCAGCGGACTGCCCGAGCCAGCGCGCCACGGCGGCGGCGCCCAGCGCCTTGCCGCCGGCGGCGAAGCGCAGGCGCCGCGCGCTGGCGGGCGGCATCCAGAACGGGCCCCGGCTGCGCCGGGCCGGGCTGAGATGGTCGATGGGCGCCGAGGTGTCGCCGCCCCAGCCCACCGGCACGCCCCAGCGCGCGAAGTCGGCAAACGCGCGCGACACCATCATCCGCACATCGGCAGCCTCCGCAAAGCGGGCGCGCACGGCGGCGGCGGGCAGGTCTTCATGGTCGCGCGCGGTGGCCAGCCAGATGCGCGCCAGCAGCCAGACGGACTGGTAGCGCGCGGGCTGGCCGTTCACGCGGTATGGCGGGGACAGGTCGATTTGGACGAGCGGGGCGGGCATGGGGGGCTGAGGGCGACCAGGGGCGCGATCGGGGGCGGAATCGGGGGCGGAATCGTGCCCGCCATGTTACGCGTGTTACACCCGGGTGGGTTGGCGCCCCGGCGATCAGCGCCTATGCTCCGCACCACGATCCGGGCCTGGATTGTCATCCCATGACATTTCGATCTTCCCCTCAGAAAGGTGCAGAACATGCCAAACAGATTTCCCAGCCTTGCCCGATATTCCCGCCTTGTTTGCCTCGCCTCGCTGTCCGCCGCGCTGATGCTGGCCGCGCCGGTCCACGCGCAGACGGCCAAGGAAGCCCCCAGGGAAACCCCGCTCGACCTCAAGCCGCTCTTCGACGCCGCCGGCACGCAGGGCACGATGCTGATCTACGACGTGGGCGCCGCGCGCCTGTACGCCTACAACCCGGCGCGCGCCCGCGTGGCCTACTCGCCGGCCTCCACTTTCAAGATCTTCAATTCGCTGATCGGGCTGGAGACCGGCGCCGTGGCGGACGTGGACAACGACAAGATCCCCTGGGACGGCAAGGTCTGGACCCACCACGGCAAGCCGATCCTGCCGGCGGTGTGCAATGCCGATGTGTCGCTGCGGCTGGCACTGAAGAACTCGTGCGTGCCGGCCTACCAGGCGCTGGCGCGGCGTGTGGGGTCCGAGCAGTACCGCCGCTTCCTCGGCGCGGCCCACTTCGGCAATGCGGACGTGAGCGGCCCGGTGGACCAGTTCTGGCTCAACAACCACCTGAAGATCACCACCTACCAGCAGATCGACTTCATGCGGGCCGTGGTGGCGCGCACGCTGCCGGGCATCTCGGCGCGCAGCTACGACGCGCTGGATGACATCCTGACCATCGAGCAGACCCCGGCGTACACGCTGCGGGCCAAGACCGGCTGGTCCGCGCGGGAGGGTGTCGATGTGGGCTGGTGGGTTGGCTCGGTCACGCGCGGGGAGGACCGCTATGTCTTCGCCATGAACATGGACATGCCGAAGATGGAGCAGGGGCCGAAGCGGCTCGAGATCGGCCGCGCCGCGCTGCGGCAGGCTGGCGCGCTGCCGCAGGCGAACTAGCGAGAGGGCGGCGCCCCTTCAGGTACCTAGGGCGCCAGCTGGTCGAGGACGGCGCCCATGGTGGCCAGGCCGGCCTCGACCATGTGCTGCATGTAGGCGCCCATCTGCGGCATGACCAGGGTCAGCACCAGCATGCCGCCGAGCAGCGTCACCGGGAAGCCCACCGCGAAGATCGAGAGCTGCGGCGAGGCGCGGTTCAGGATACCCATCGCCAGGTTCAGCGTGAGCAGCGTGGCGATCATCGGCAGCGAGAGCAGGGTGCCGGCCGAGAACACCATCGACCCGGCCTTGGCCACCGCGCCCCAGCCGTGGCCGGAGAGCGGCGTGCCGGCGATGGGCAGCGCGGTGAAGCTTTCCACCAGCACGGCCAGCATCATCAGGTGGCCGTCCAGGACGATGAACAGCAGCATCGCCACGATGTTCAGGAAGCGCGACAGCACCATGGTCTGCCCGCCGGAGGAGCGGTCGTAGAACGAGGCGAACGAGAGGCCCATCTGCAGGCCGATCACCTCGCCGGCGGTCTGCACCGCCGCGAAGACCAGCCGCATGGTGAAGCCCATGGCCACGCCGATGCCCACCTCGTTGAGGATGATCAGGAAACCGTCGAACGAATAGACCGTGGCGCTCGGGATATTGCCGAGCGTGGGCGAGACGATGACCGACAGCGCGCCGGCCAGCAGCACCTTGGCGCGGCGCGGAATCGTCGATTCACTGAACAGCGGCGCGGTGGCGATCAGCCCGAGCAGGCGGAACATCGGCCACAGGAAGGCGGCGATCCAGCCGTAGAGCTGGGCCGTGGAGACGTCGATCACGGCAGGCGGGCGTCAGTGCGCCAGCGCGGGAATGCCCTGGAACACCTCGCGCATGTAGTCGACGAAGGTGTTGATCATCCACGGGCCAACCAGCACCATCGTCACGAACAGTGCAATCAGCTTCGGGATGAACGTCAGGGTCATTTCGTTGATCTGGGTGGCGGCCTGGAACAGGCTCACCACCAGACCGGCCGCCAGCGCCACCAGCAGCAGCGGGGCGGACAGCATCAGGGTCATCTTCATCGCCTGCGTGGCGATGGTCATGACTGTTTCGGGCGTCATGGCAGGCTCCTTGTCAGGTCATGAAGCTCTGCGCCAGCGAGCCCAGCAGCAGTTGCCAGCCATCCACGAGCACGAACAGCATCAGCTTGAATGGCAATGAAATCGTCGCCGGCGGCACCATCATCATGCCCATGGCCATCAGCACGCTGGCCACGACCAGGTCGATGATCAGGAACGGGATGAAGATGGTGAAGCCGATCTGGAACGCGGTCTTCAGCTCGCTGGTGACGAAGGCCGGCACCAGCACCGAGAACGGCACGTCTTCCGGGCCGTTCATCTCGGGCGTCTTGGCCATCTGGGCGAACATCGCCAGGTCCTTTTCGCGGGTCTGGCGCAGCATGAACTGGCGCATCGGCACGGCGGCGCGGGAGGCGGCGGTCTCCAGGCTGATCTTGTTCTCGGAGAGCGGCTTGTAGGCGTCGGTGTACACGCGGTCGAACACCGGGGACATGACGAAGAAGGTCAGGAACAGCGACAGGCCCACCAGCACCTGGTTCGGCGGCGAGGAGGCCGTGCCCAGCGCGCTGCGCAGCAGGCCCAGCACGATGACGATGCGGGTGAAGCCCGTCATCATCAGCATGGCGGCCGGCAGGAACGACAGCGAGGTCAGCAGGACCAGCGTCTGGATCGAGAGCGACCAGGTCTGGCCACCGCCGGCGGCCGGCTTGCTGGTCACGCCGGGCAGCGCCTGGGCCAGGGCCGATTCGGGCAGGGCCGACAGCGCCAGCCCGACGGCTACCGGCAGCAGCGCGAGCCAGATGGCAGGCGCGCGGGAGCCGCGGGCGGAATGCCGTCCGATGGCGGCACGCAACGTGTTCATTTCTTGAGGTTTTCCTGCATCGCGCGCATCAGGCGCTCGCCAAAGCCGCCCTGCAGGGGCTGCGGCGCGTTGGTGCCGGCCGGGACCATGGCATCCGGCTGGGCCGGGAGGGTGTGGAGCGGACGGATCTCGCCGGCGGAGACGCCCAGCACGAGCCAGGTATCGCCAACTTCCACCATGACCACCTTCTGGCGCGCGCCCAGCATCAGGCTGCCCACCACCTTCATGGTGGCGCCGCCGCTGCCGTGGCGCACCAGGCCCACGCGGCGCGCGAGCCAGGCCATGCCGAGGATCAGCGCGATGACGGCAAACAGGCCGAGCCCGGCCTGCGCGAGGCTGGCCCCGCCGTTGATCACCGGGGCGGTCTGCGCCACCGGGGCAGCCGCGGTGGCCGGTGCACTGGCCGCCTGGGCGGTACTCAATACAACATCTGCAGCCTGCGCACCGGCCGTGGCCAGACCCGTGAGGATCAGGCCCGCGGCAAAGCGTCCGGCAGACCGCAGCCGGCGCGACACGGCTGTCATTTGTTCAGCTTCCGGATACGTTCGGACGGCGTGATGATGTCCGTCAGGCGAATGCCGAACTTGTCGTTCACGACCACCACCTCGCCCTGGGCGATCAGGTAGCCATTCACCAGCACGTCCATCGGTTCACCGGCCAGGCCGTCGAGTTCCACCACCGAGCCCTGCGCCAGTTGCAGCAGGTTCTTGATGGGTACCTTGGTGCGGCCCAGTTCCACGGTCAGCTGTACCGGGATATCGAGAATCATCCCGATATCGTTGTGGAAGCCGGCCGGCGCTTCCTGCGCCAGCGGCGGGAACACCGTGGAGGCCGCCGGGGTGGCGGTGGCCATGGCTTGCGAAGGCGCCGCCGCAGCGGGTGCCGTGGCGGCCGGGGCGGCGGCGGGTACCGGCTCGGCGCTGGTCTGCTCCGCCAGGGCGCTGGCCCAGTCGTCCATCGGATCGACCGGCTTGTCCTGAGTGCCGTCAGTCATGATCGTCTTCCTTGTTGGAATCGCTGTCTTGGTAATTGATCATTCGCTCCACGCGCAGCGCGTACTGGCCGTTCATGGTGCCGAAGCCGCATTGCATGACGGGCACGCCGTCCACCTTGCCGAAGAGCTTCTCGGGCAGGTCGATCGGCAGCACGTCGCCGGCGCGCATGGCCAGTACCTCGGCCACGGTGCTCTGGAGGTGCGTGAATTCGGCCACCAGTTCCACTTCGGCGGCACGCAGCTGGGTGGAGAGCTGGCCGAGCCAGCGCTTGTCCACCTCGACCTCGTCCTGCAGCGGGTTCATCAGCAGATCCCGCAGCGGTTCGATCATCGAGAAGGGAATACAGATATGCAGTTGACCGCCCACGGCGCCCAGTTCGATATGGAACGCGGTGGTCACCACGGCGTCATTGGCGCCGGCGATGTTGGCGAACTTGGTGTGCATCTCCGAGCGGACATAGTCGAACTCGATGGGATGCACGGTGCGCCAGGCCTGGCCGTAGCTGTTTAGCGTCAGGTCCAGCATGCGGCGGATGATGCGCTGCTCGGTCTGCGTGAAGTCGCGGCCTTCCACACGGGTGTGGAAGCGGCCGTCGCCGCCGAACAGGTTGTCCACCACCAGGAACACGAGGTTCGGGTCGTACACGAACAGCGCGGTGCCCCGCAGCGGCTTCATGTGGACCAGGTTCAGGTTGGTCGGCACCGGCAGGTTGCGCACAAAGTCGCCGTACTTCTCGATCCTGACCGAGCCGACCGAGATGTCGGCGCCGCGGCGGATGAAGTTGAACAGCGCCGTGCGCAGCGCCCGCGCGAAGCGCTCGTTGATGATTTCGAGCGTGTGCAGGCGGCCACGGATGATCCGTTCCTGGGTAGCCAGGTTGTACGGCCGCACCCCGCCTTCATCAATAGCGGGCGCGCTGCTGGCTGCGGGCGCATCGGATTCGCCCGATACGCCTTTCAGTAGCTCGTCTACCTCGTCCTGCGAGAGGAACTTGTCGTAGGCCATCTAGTGTCCTGCCCCGTGAACAGCTGTAAGGATGAAACGGTCCATGGCCGGCTTCAGTCGGCGCGCCAGGCGCGACGGCAGGAAGGAAGGTCGGCGGACAGTGTCATGTCGGTTATGCAGTGGGTTCGGGAGCAGGGCGCCAGCGGCTTACTGCACCACGAACGATGTAAACAAGACATCCAGGATCTTCTGCGGTGGCAGGCCGGGCGCGAACGGCTGGCTGATGGCAGCCTGCACGTCCTGGGCCAGCTTGCGCTTGCCCTCCACCGTGGCCAGGTCCGCCGGCTGGCGGGCCGACAGCAGCAGCAGGATGCGGCTGCGCGCTTCCGGCTGGTACTGGGCCAGACGGCCCTGGGTGTCGGCGTCCGCCACTTTCAGCGACAGCCCGGTGTGCAGGAAGCGGTCACCGTCCTCGCTCTTCAGGTTCACCGTGAATGCGTCGAGCGGCACGAAGATCGGCGGAGGGATGACGGGTGCTGCCGGCGCTGCCGCCTGGCGGTTGCCGCCGAGCACGCTGCCGAGCACGAAGCCGCCAACGCCCAGCACCACCACCAGCACGCCGCCGCCAATCAGCAGCAGTCGACCGCGCTTGCTTGAGTTGCCGCCAGTCTGGGAGGGGGAAAGCGTGTTCGCCATGAGATGCCTGTGTCGGAATGCCTGCCATTCTTCCCGAATCGCAGGCAAGCAAAGGGCCGATAAAAAGGGGGAAACCCACTCAGCTTGGCCGTTTGAGCTGGGTGGGATCGGGGCGCGGAGGCGCATGGGCGCGCCATTAGCGCCTGCAACATGGTTAACGAATCGCCAGCCCGGAACTTAAGATGTCAGTGTCGACTTCACATGGAATGACCACTTTGTCTTCCCGACCAGACATTGACGCCCCACACGGCAGCGAAATGTGCGATTTACTGCACTTGTCGCTGGGGTTGCCCGCCAGTGTGACGCTCTGCCAGCTGGCCTGGACGGGCGTCGCGGCGCCGGATGCTGCCTCGGAACGCATCCCGGACGTGCTGTTGACCGCAACGCCGAGGCGCCAGGGCCACTTCCGCGCGGGCCGCTATTGCGCCCGCGTGGCACTGGTCCGGGCCGGCGCGGCAGAACACGTTGTCACGATCGGGGAAGACCGCCTGCCGGTCTGGCCTGACGGCTGGATCGGTAGCATCAGCCATGCGGACGGCATGGCGGTGGCGCTGGCCGCGCGTGCGTCAACCACCGCCGGGCTTGGGGTAGACGCGGAGCAGTGGCTCACTTCCGCCCGCGCCGCCGACATCGCTCACCTGGTGGCCACGCCGCAGGAGATCGATCTCCTGGCCGCCCGGGCAGGTACGTCGATCGAAGCAGCGGTCACCGTCCTGTTCTCGGCCAAGGAAGCGCTTTATAAGGCCCTTTATCCGACGGTGCGCCAGTTCTTCGATTTCACCGCCGCCACCCTGACCGATGCCAGCGCCGGCCATCTGACCCTGACACTGACCCGCCACTGGCACCCGCGGTGGCCGGCCGGCAGCGAGGTCGGGGTGGCGTGGGCTGCCACGTCCGGCCATGTGGTCACCGTGGCGCACCTGCCGGCGCCGGCGTCGGCGTCGGCGTCGGCTTATCAGGCCTCACGCAGGTAGCGCGCCACGCTGGCCAGCTTCTCGCAGGTCTCCTCCCACGCCCGGGCGGGCGTCGAGTCCCGCACGATGCCGGCGCCGGCCTGCAGCCAGCACGCCTCCCCCTGGCGGAACACCGAGCGCAGGACCAGCGCGGGACAAGTCCGCCGCGTTTCATGTGTTTTTTATCGATCCACCACCCTGCAAGCCCCGATTTTCCGACCTTCGTGGTTTTTAAGTCTTATATAAGATATAAGACATTTGATCTGGGCCGGACTTCGGATTACAATCACGCGGCAACCAGCGGTGTGCTGCGCCGCCGGACCCACAGAGACAAAGCTGTACGTCATAACCCTATTACCAGCAGGTTCCCATGCTTGATACCTATCGCGCCCATGTTGCCGAACGCGCCGCGCTTGGCATTCCCCCTCTGCCGCTGACCGCCAAGCAGACCGCCGAGCTGATCGAACTGATCAAGAACCCGCCGGCGGGCGAGGAACAGACCCTGCTGGACCTGATCACCTACCGTGTGCCGGCCGGCGTGGATGATGCCGCCAAGGTCAAGGCCTCCTACCTGGCCGCCGTGGCCCTGGGTTCGGAGAAGACCGCGCTGATCTCGCGCGCCCGCGCCACCGAACTGCTGGGCACCATGCTCGGCGGCTACAACATCTCCCCGCTGATCGAGCTGCTCGACGACGCCGAAGTCGGCGCCGTGGCTGGCAACGCGCTGAAGACCACGCTGCTGATGTTCGATGCCTTCCACGATGTGAAGGAAAAGGCCGACAAGGGCAACGCCAACGCCAAGTCCGTGCTGCAAAGCTGGGCCGACGCCGAGTGGTTCACGAACCGTCCGGAAGTGCCGGCCTCGATGACCATCACCGTGTTCAAGGTGCCGGGCGAGACCAACACCGACGACCTGTCGCCGGCCCCGGACGCCACCACGCGCCCGGACATCCCGATGCACGCGCTGGCCATGCTGAAGAACAAGCGTGAAGGCACCGCGTTCCAGCCCGAGGAAGACGGCAAGCGCGGCCCGGTGAAGTTCATCGAGTCGCTGAAGGAGAAGGGCAACCTCGTGGCCTACGTGGGCGACGTGGTCGGCACGGGCTCCAGCCGCAAGTCGGCCACCAACTCGGTGCTGTGGTTCACCGGCGAAGACATCCCCTACGTGCCGAACAAGCGCTTCGGCGGCGTGTGCCTGGGCAGCAAGATCGCCCCGATCTTCTACAACACGATGGAAGACGCCGGCGCGCTGCCGATCGAACTCGACGTGTCGCAGATGGACACCGGCGACGTGGTCGAACTGCGCCCGTACGAAGGCAAGGCGCTCAAGAACGGCGCCGTGATCGCCGAATTCAAGGTCAAGTCGGACGTGCTGTTCGATGAAGTGCGCGCCGGCGGCCGGATTCCGCTGATCGTCGGCCGTGGCCTGACCGCCAAGGCCCGCGAGGCACTGGGCCTGGCCCCGTCCACGCTGTTCCGCCTGCCGCAGAATCCGGCCGACACCGGACGCGGCTACACGCTGGCCCAGAAGATGGTTGGCCGCGCCTGCGGCCTGACCGACGGCAAGGGCATCCGCCCGGGTACGTACTGCGAACCGAAGATGACCTCGGTGGGCTCGCAGGACACCACCGGCCCGATGACGCGCGACGAGCTGAAGGACCTGGCCTGCCTGGGCTTCTCGGCCGACCTGGTGATGCAGTCGTTCTGCCACACCGCCGCCTACCCGAAGCCCGTGGACGTGAAGACGCACCACACGCTGCCCCAGTTCATCAGCACGCGCGGCGGTATCTCGCTGCGTCCGGGCGACGGTGTGATCCACTCGTGGCTCAACCGCATGCTGCTGCCGGATACCGTCGGCACTGGCGGTGACTCGCACACCCGTTTCCCGATCGGCATCAGCTTCCCGGCCGGCTCCGGTCTGGTGGCGTTTGCCGCCGCCACCGGCGTGATGCCGCTGGACATGCCGGAATCGGTGCTGGTCCGCTTCAAGGGCAAGATGCAGCCCGGCGTCACGCTGCGCGACCTGGTCAACGCAATTCCGCTGTACGCGATCAAGTCGGGCCTGCTGACCGTGGCCAAGCAAGGCAAGAAGAACATCTTCTCGGGCCGTATCCTGGAAATCGAAGGTCTGCCCGACCTGAAGGTGGAACAGGCTTTCGAGCTGTCCGACGCCTCCGCCGAGCGTTCGGCCGCCGGTTGCACGGTGCGCCTGAACAAGGAACCGATCATCGAGTACATCAACAGCAACATCACGCTGCTGAAGTGGATGATCGCCGAGGGCTACCAGGACCCGCGCAGCCTGCAGCGCCGTATCAAGGCCATGGAAGCGTGGCTGGCCGACCCGAAGCTGCTGGAGCCGGATGCCGACGCCGAGTACGCCGCCGTGATCGAGATCGATCTGGCCGACGTGCATGAGCCGATCGTCGCCTGCCCGAACGACCCGGACGACGTGAAGACGCTGGCCGAGGTGGCCGGCGCCAAGATCGACGAAGTGTTCATCGGCTCGTGCATGACGAACATCGGTCACTTCCGCGCAGCCTCGAAGCTGCTGGAAGGCAAGCGCGACATCCCCGTGAAGCTGTGGGTGGCCCCGCCGACCAAGATGGACCAGAAGCAGCTGACCGAGGAAGGCCACTACGGCGTGTTCGGCACGGCTGGTGCGCGCACCGAAATGCCGGGCTGCTCGCTGTGCATGGGTAACCAGGCACAGGTGCGCGAAGGCGCCACGGTGATGTCCACCAGCACGCGTAACTTCCCGAACCGTCTGGGCAAGAACACCAACGTGTACCTGGGTTCGGCCGAGCTGGCCGCCATCTGCTCGCGCCTTGGCCGCATTCCGAACAAGGAAGAGTACATGGCCGACATGGGCGTGCTGACCGCCAACAGCGACAAGATCTACCAGTACATGAACTTCGACCAGATCGAAGACTTCAAGGAAGTGGCCGACACCGTGAACGTGTAAGCGTTCCGGGCACAGCCGGTCCTGCCGTTCGCGGCAGGGCATCGAACCCCGCGTTGCCGATGGCAGCGCGGGGTTTTTTCTTGGGGGGAAGGCGGGAGGTAGGGCGGCCGTCAGCCCATGTAGATCTGCGCCAGTCCTTCCTTCAGGGCGGTCGCGATCTGGTCGTGGCGGCGGTCGATATGGCGGGTGAGGATGGGGATGCAGCGCTCGGGGTCGCGCGCCTTGAGGCCCAGGAGGATCTCGCGGTGGTCGTTCTGGCTGACGCGGCGGTCGCAGCGCTCCATGTCGATCCAGCGCACGAAGCGGATACGGGCGTTGATGTTCTTCAGCACCCGCAGCATCTCCAGGTTGCCGGACATCGCCATCAGCCCTTCATGGAAGGTCTCGTCGAGTTTCACGAGTTCTTCCACCGTGCGGTCGCCCGGTTCCGGGCCGGTGTTCTCGAGGAAGGAGAGCAGGGCGTCGATGTCCTCTTCCCTGGCCCGCACGATGGCCAGGCGCAGCGCCTCGGTCTCCACGACCTTGCGCAGCTCGTAGAGGGAAAACACTTCCTGGGCATCCAGATCGCGGCAGAAGAAGCCCTTGCCCGGCGAGAAGCGCAGCAGCCCTTCGGTCGTCAGGCGGGTCAGCGCCTCGCGCAGCGGGGTGCGGCTGACGCCCAGCGCACTGGCCAGCACGCCTTCGTTGAGCCGTTCGCCGGGTTTGAAGTCATAGCCCACGCTCATCTGCTTGAGCTTGTCATAAACCTGCTCGACGATGCTGTCACTTGCCACGGTTGCCACGGTATTGAGTCCTGTCTTCGGTCATCAGCCTTTCGCCGGTACTGGCGAAAGGCTGGAATATACCTGAATTCGATTCTGTGCACGGCGGTGTATACACCTCGCGGCAACCGGCGTCCGGCCGTGCGAATCGGTCCGCTTCGCTTTGCTCTGCGTTAATCGATATGCGCGCCAGAATCCTTGACGATTTTGGCCCAGGCTTTCATATCGGCAAGCTGCGTGCGCTTGAACGCCGCCGGGCCGCCATCGGCAATGGGCTGGATCGCCTGGCTCACCAGCCATTGGCGGAAGCTTTCCGTGCCGATGGCCTTGAGCACGGCCTGCGACATCCGGTTCTGGATGTCCGCCGGCAACGCGGCCGGGCCGAACAGGCCATACCAGGTGGTGCTCTCGAAGCCGGGCAGGTTGCAGGCCTCGGCCACGGTCGGCACATTCGGCAGCACGCTCACGCGCTGCGACGAAGTGACCGCTAACGCACGCACCTTGCCAGACTGGATGGCGCCCAGGCTAGGCGAACTCTGGTTGAAGAAGAAATCGACCTCGCCCGAGAGCAGCGCGGTCATGGCCGGCCCCTGCCCCTTGTACGGGATATGCACGTAGCTGGTCTTCGAGGCCGTGGCGAACTGCGTGCCGGCCAGATGGCCGGAGGCGCCGTTGCCCGTCGAGGCGTAGTTCAACGTGCCGGGCGCCTTCTTCGCGGCGGCAATCAGGTCCTGGCAGGTCTTGATCTCCGGATGCTTCTCGGGATTCACGAGCAGGATATTCGGCAGCGTGCCCAATAATGCAATGCGCGAGAAATCATTCACCACGTCAAATGACAGTTTCGAATATAGCGCGGGATTAATCGCGTGCGTGCCGGCCGTGCCGAGCAGGAAAGTATAACCATCCGGCTTGGCCTGCGCGACGAGGCTCGATGCGATATTGCCGCCCGCACCGGGGCGATTATCGGAGATAAATGAGACGCCGAATTCCTTGTTCAGCTCCACGCCAAGCCGGCGCGCGTAGATGTCGGTGGCGGCGCCTCCGGGGAAGCCGCTGACGATGGCAATCGTGTTGTTGGGCCAAGACTTGGTGTCCTGGGACGAAGCGGGGCTGGCCAGCCCCATCAACGTGACAGCAAGCAGGGAGGCGGAAAACGGGACAAATCGCAAGGCAAATCGCGGGGCAAGTCGGCGCATCGTCATGGGAACGCTCCAAGGGCAGGGTGGTGGGGGCAACGTGCGGGCCGGGTGGCTCCCGGTCCTGCACTCCGTCCTGTATACAGACTTTAATTATTGATCTGTATTCTGTAAAGCGTTATGCTGCGCTTCACCGTTGCGGCCTCATCGAGCCCCGTTTTGGTTCATCGGCACCGTAATGGTTCACCCCTATTTATTGCCGAGTAAAAACAATGACTTCTTCTCTTCCCGCCACGCCTGCCCGCCCCGCTACCCATAATCCGGCGTCCGATGCTGGTGCATGGCGCGCCGTCTTCGTCGATGCCAATCCCACACTGTCGGAAGTGGCTTCCCGCCTGCACCGGGCCGACGACCTGCCGCTGACCATCAACCGCCAGCCCGAGATCACGCCCGAGCAACTGCCCGCCACGCTGGCCGGCGCGCCGATCGCGATCATCGACCACACCCATCTGCCGACCGAGATCGCCCGCCATTGCGTGGGTCTCAAGCACGTGGTGTTCCTGGGCACCGGCCCGCGCAGCTATATGAATCCGGAGGAACTGGCCGAGATCGGCATCACGGTGCACACCATCAAGGGCTACGGGGATACCGCTGTGGCCGAATGCGCGTTCGCGCTGATGTGGGCGGCCGCGCGCAACTTCGCGCGCATGGACCGCGAGATGCGCGCCGGCAACTGGCTGCGCTCGGACGCCGTGCAGCTGACAGGCAAGACCCTCGGGCTGGTCGGGTTTGGCGGCATCGCCCAGGAACTGGCACGGCTGGCGCGGGGCATCGGCATGCGCGTGCTGGCCTGGAACCGCTCGCCCAAGACGCACGAGGGCGTGGAATTCGTCGATCTGGACACGCTGCTGGCGCAGAGCGACGTGGTGTCCCTGCACCTGCTGCTGACCGACGAGACGCGCGGCCTGATCACGGCGGAGCGCATCCAGTCGATGCGCGACGGCGCGATCCTGGTCAACACGGCGCGCGGCGCGCTGGTGGATGAAGACGCCATGATCGCGGCGCTGCGCAGCGGCAAGCTGGCCCACGCCGGGCTGGACGTGTTCACGGTGGAGCCGATGCCCGCCGGCCACGTGCTGACCACGCTGCCCAACGTCACGCTGTCCGCCCATTCGGCCTTCCGCACGCCGGAAGCCAACAACAACCTGATCGGCGCCGCGCTGGAGCACTGCCGCCGCATCGTCAAGACCCACGCCTGAGCCCGCCATGTCCACATCTTCCGCATCGCCCATCGTCCGCCTGGACCAGAACCATCGCCGCAGCCGGGCCGTCATCGCCAACGGCATGGTCTTCCTGGCCGGCCAGGTGGCCGACGACAAGTCCGGCGACATCACCAGCCAGGCCCGCGAAGCGCTGGCCAAGGTGGACGCCCTGCTGGCCGAGGCCGGCACCGACCGCCGCCGCGCGCTAACCGCCCAGATCTGGCTGGCCGACATGGCCGACTTCGACGGCTTCAACGCGGTCTGGGACGCCTGGGTCGTCCCCGGCGAAACGCCCACGCGCTGCTGCGGCAAGGTCGAGCTGGCCGACCCGGCCTACCGCGTCGAGATCGTCATCACCGCCTTGCTCGCCTGATTTCCGCCGATTTCCGCCGACTTCCGCCGATTTCCCCAGAGGACGCCACCATGATTTCCACCACGGACCCGCACCGCAACCGCAAGCCGCGCAATATCAGCGAGGAAGAATGGGCGGTGCGCGTGCAGCTGGCCGCCGCCTACCGCCTGGCGGCAAAGTTCCAGCTCACCGACCTGATCTACACCCATATTTCCGTGCGCGTGCCAGGCACGCAGGACCAGTTCCTGATCAATCCGCACGGCTGGTTTTTCGACGAGATCACGGCTTCGTGCCTCGTGAAGATCGATACCGAAGGCCGGCCGATCGGCGATAACCGCTTCGAGGTCAACGCCGCCGGCTTCACGATCCACAGCGCCCTGCACCAGAGCCGCCACGACGTGGAGTGCGTGGTCCACCTCCACACGGACGCCGGCATGGCTGTCGCCGCGCTGGAGTGCGGCCTGCTGCCGCTGAACCAGATCAGCATGCAGTTCTACAACCGCGTGAACTACCACGACTACGAAGGCATTTCGCTGGACCTGGACGAGCGCTCGCGCATCGTGCACTCGATGCAGGACGCCAACTACCTGATCCTGCGCAACCACGGCCTGCTGACCACCGGCCGCTCGGTGGCGGAGGCGTTCACGCGCATGTTCTACCTGAACCGCGCCTGCGAGATCCAGCTGCAGACGCTGTCGATGGGCCAGAAGGTCACCCTGCCGTCGCCCGAGGTCTGCGAGCACGCCGCCAAGCAGCACGACGACTACGCCTACCTCGACACGGTGCACCTGGACCGCGAGTGGACCGCGCTGCTGCGCCTGCTGGACCGCGATGGCGGGGACTATCGCTGCTGAGGCGGCGTCCCCGCCCTCGTCGCTGGTTACGCCACGCCCCGGGCCATGCGTTCGAGATCGACCAGCCGGTCGTATTCGTCGCCACGCAGGATGCCCAGGGCGATGGCGGCCTCGCGCGGCGCCACGCCGTGCGCCATGGCGTGGCGCACGATGCGCGCCGCCTGGTCGTAGCCGATCACCGGGTTCAGCGCGGTGGCCGCCAGCAGCGGGCTGTCGAGCTGGCGCGCCAGCCGCGCGCGGTCCGGCGCCAGCCCGGGGATGACCCGCTCGGCCACGGTGTTCGCGCTGTCGGCCAGCAGCCGGATCGACTGGAGCACGTTGTAGATCAGCACCGGCTTGGCCACGTTCAGCTCGAAGCTGCCCGAGGCGCCGGCCATGGTCACCGTTACGTGGTTGCCGGCCACCTGCATGCCGGCCTGCACCATGACTTCGGCGATGGTCGGATTGCGCTTGCCCGGCATGATCGACGAGGTGAGCCCGTCCTCGGGCATCACCAGTTCGCCGAGGCCGCAGTTTGGCCCGGAGCTCATCCAGCGCAGGTCATTGGCGATCTTGATGCACGACGCCGCAATCACGTTCAGCACGCCGGACAACTCCAGCAGGGCGTCGTGCGCGGCCATGCCTTCCACCTTGCAGGGATTGGGCTGGAAGGGCAGGCCGGTCAGGCGGGCCACCTCCGCGCAGAACGCTTCCGCGAAGCCGGGCGGGGCGTTGAGCCCGGTGCCCGCCGCCGTGCCGCCCTGCGGCAGCATCAGCAGGCGCGGCAGGGTCGCCTCGATGCGCGCGATGCCGTGCCCAACCTGGGCGGCGAAGCCCTCGAAGCTGCGGCCCAGCGTGGTCGGCACGGCATCCATCAGGTGGGTGCGGGCCAGCTTCAGGATGTCCGCGAAGTCCGTCGCGCGCGCCTGGAGGCTGTCGCGCAGGGCCGCCAGCGCCGGCAGCAGCCGGTCTTCGAGTTCCAGCACCGCGCTCAGGTGCATCACCGTGGGAAAGCTGTCGTTCGATGACTGCGAGCGGTTGACGTGATCGTTCGGATGAATCGGCTGCTTCGTCCCCAGCGGCTGGCCCAGCCGCTGGTTGGCCCGGTTGGCGATCACCTCGTTCGCATTCATGTTGGTCTGCGTGCCGGAGCCGGTCTGCCAGACCGTGAGCGGGAAATGCGCATCGAACGCGCCGCTGCGCACCTCGGCCGCCGCGGCGGAGATGGCCGACGCCATCTCCGCCTCCAGCGCCCCGCACTGCTGGTTGGCCACCGCCGCCGCCATCTTGTGCAGGCCGAAGGCGTGGATCAGGCAGTCTGGAAAGCGTTCGCTGCCGATGCCGAACACGGCCAGCGCGCGCTGGGTCTGGGCGCCCCAGTAGCGGTCGGCCGGGATTTCGACGGGGCCGAAGGCGTCATGCTCCACCCGGGGCGATGTCATGGCGCTCAGTCCAGCGAGATGTTGGCCTTGGCGGCGAGCACCTTCCAGCGCGCGACTTCGGCCTCGGTGTGCTTGCCCAGCGCGCTGGCCGTGTACTTGTCGGCCGGCAGCATCTGGATGGCCTGCGCGGACAGGCGGTCGGTGAACGCCTTGTCGTTCATCACCTTCAGGTAGGCGGCCTGCATCTTGTCGATGACCGGCTGCGGCGTGCCCTTCGGCGCGTAGATGCCGTACCAGGTAGCGGCCTCGAAGCCTGGCACCACGGTTTCGGCCAGCGTCGGCACGTCCTTGAGCTGGCCCACGCGCGATGCCGAGGTCACCGCCAGCGCACGGACCTTGGCCTCGGTAATCTGCGGCAGCGCCGTGTTGGTCTGGTCGAACATGCCGTCCACCTGGCCGCCAATCACGTCGATCAGCGCCGGACCGGCGCCCTTGTAGGGCACCAGCGACACCTTGATGCCCGCCGCCGACGCAAACATCGCCGCAATCAGGTGGGAGGTGGAGCCCATGCCGGCGTTGCTGATGAACAGCTTGCCCGGGTTCTGCTTGCCATATTCGACGAGCGCCTTCACGTCCTTGGCCGGATGGTCCTTGCGCACCATCAGCACCATCGGCGTGTCCGGGAAGCGGAACACCGGCGCGAAGTCCTTGACCGGGTCGTACGGCAGCTTCTTGTAGAGCGCCGGCGCCGCGCCCATGTAGCCCATATGCCCCACCAGCATGGTGTAGCCGTCCGCCGGCGCGCGGGCCGCCTTGGTGGCACCGACCGTGCCGCCGGCACCGGGCGAGTTGTCGATGATGATCGACTGGCCGACCTCACGCCCCACGCGCTCGGCGATGTTGCGCGCCAGCGCGTCAGTGGGGCCGCCGGCCGCGAACGGCACGATCCACGTGATCGGCTTGGCCGGCCAGTTCTGGGCCTGGGCGGATACGGCGGTGAGCAGGGCGGCGGCGGCGAGCGCGCCGCGCACGAAGGCGGGGAAGCATTGCATGGTTGTCTCCTGAATCAGTCTTATCGTGTGGAAAGCAGTGCGTGGCGCCGGCCGGAGGGCTCAGGCCACTTCGCCGGACAGCGCGATGGCCCGGTCGACCATCTGCGGCGCCAGGCCGAGGTAATTGGCAGGGTCCACCATGTGTGCGATGGCGGCGCGGTCGAAGTGCTCGGTCACGGCCGGCAGCGCCAGCAGGGCCTCGGCCAGCGTGCCGCCCTGCTCGTTGACGGTGCGGCAGGCGTCGTAGACCACGTCGTGCGCCTGCTGGCGGCCGATGTGGGGCGCCATGCGCATCATCACGGCCTCGGCGACGATCAGCCCCCTGGTGATGCCGAGGTTGTGGGCCATGCGCGGCACGTCGACGATCAGCCCGCCCAGCGCGAACTTCGCCTGATGCAGCGCGCCGGCCGTCAGGATGAAACTCTCGGGAATGGCGATCCACTCGGCGTGCCACGGGCCGGTGGCGCGTTCGAAGTCCTGCACCATCGCATCGACCATCAGCCCGGCATGCTGGCGCACCGCCTTCGAGGCGGCGAGCATCAGTTCGCTCGAAATCGGGTTGCGCTTCTGCGGCATGGTGCTGCTGGCGCCCCGGCCCTTGACGAAGGGCTCGTAGACCTCGGCGAACTCGGTGGACGCCATGATCATGATGTCGAGCGCGATCTTGCCCAGCGAGCCGGTGACCAGCGCCAGCAGGTTCACCGCTTCGGCAAAGCCGTCGCGCGCCACGTGCCAGGTGGTGGCGGGCACGCCCAGGCCCAATTCCTCGGCCAGCGCCTGCTGCACGGCGAAGCCCTTGTCGCCCAGCGACGCCAGCGTGCCGGCGGCCCCGGCGAACTCCACCACGGCCACGCGCGGGCGCAATTCGGCCAGACGCTGCTGGTGGCGGTCGAACATCGCCAGCCAGATCGCCACCTTGTAGCCAAAGGTGACCGGCAGGGCCTGCTGCAGGTGGGTGCGGCCGGCCATCGGGGTGTCGCGGTGCCGGGCGGCCAGGTCGGCCAGAATGCCGCGCAGGGCGCGGATATCGGCGTCGATGCTGTCCAGCGCGTCGCGCACCTGGAGGGCCACGGCGGTGTCCATGATGTCCTGCGTGGTGGCGCCCCAGTGGACGTACCGGCCGGCATCGCCGCACATTTCCACGAGCTGGTGTACCAGCGGGAGGATCGGATAGCCGACAATGTCGGTTTCCTCGCGCATGTGGTCGAAGTCGATGCGGTCGAGGCGCGCGGCGCTGGCGATGGTCTCGGCGGCATCGGCCGGAATCACGCCGACGCGGGCTTCGGCCCGGGCAAGGGCGATCTCGACGTCGATGTAGCGCTGGACTAGCGCGCCATCGGAGAAGATCTCGCGCATGGCCGCCGTGCCGAAGGCGTCGCGGAACAGCGCGGAGTCGACAACGGTACTGGCGGCGGGAATCGAATAGTTGGGCATGGTGCGACCTTGTGGCATGCTGACGGGATCTCGTATATGTTCGAACATATCCATTATTAAATATGTTCGAACATATTTCGGAAATCGGCGTAAACCCGGGGCGTAAACCCGGGTTCCGTCAGCCCTGCCGCGCCGCACCGATCATGTGATGTAACGGGCCTTTATGAGTAAAACAAACGCAGCGGAGATCACCCGCGAATTGCTGGATGGCATCACCAAGGGCCAATTCCCCGTGGGCACGCTGCTGCCGACCGAATTCGCGCTGTGCGAGCAGTTCCAGGCCAGCCGCTACACCATTCGTGCGGTGTTGCAGTCCTTGCAGGACATGGGGCTGGTGTCGCGCCGCAAGAACGTGGGCACCCGTGTGGAGGCCGCGCAGCCCCGGGCCGTGTTCAAGCCCACACTGGCCTCGGTGGAAGACCTCATGCAGTTCGGCGAGGCGCACCGGCGCGTGGTGCAGTCGGTGGAGACCGTGACGGCGCCGCCGGAAGTGGCGGCCGACCTGGGCGGCACGCCGGACACCCGCTGGCTGCGCATCTCCAGCGTGCGGCTGGACGACGGCGCCCGCGCCGCGCCCATGGCCTGGACCGATATCTATATAGATAGCGCCTACGCGGACATCGGCCCGATCGTGCGCAACACGCCCGACGTGCTGGTCAGCGCCCTGATCGAGTCGCGCCACGGGCGGCCGATTGCCGAGATCGAGCAGGATGTGCGCGCCACCACGCTGGCGGACCCGCGCATCGCCCGCGCGCTGGGGCTGGAGCCGGGCGCGGCGGTGCTGAAGATCGTGCGCCGCTACATCGACGAGGCGGGCGACACCTTCGAGGTGTCGGTGACGATCCATCCGGCGGAAACCTTTTCGGTCACCACGCGCCTGAAACGCACGGCGGGCTGATCCGGCACCTAACATGGACTAGCGCGGCCTTCGCCGCACCTTGTCTTTGAAGGGAAATCAAGGGAGTCCACCGCTTATGGCCACCATCCGCAACGATTCCGGGCCGATACCCATCCGCCCGCGCCACGCCATTGCCGAATTCACCGCCGTGCTGTGGCAATTGCGCTCGATCCTGATTTTCCTCGGCGGGCTGTTCGTCCTGCTGTCGCTAGCGATGTACTACGTCGGCGGCCCGGTCGATGCGGGCAGCCGGTCGCCATCGTCGCTCGGCGGCACCTTGTATTTCTGTGCGATCACGTCGCTGACGATCGGCTTCGGCGACGTCGTCCCAACCACCGCCCTGGGCCGCGTTCTCGCGGTGGCGCTCGGCGCGCTGGGCGTATTGGCGATGGGCGTCATGACCGCGGCGGCCGTGCAAGCGATCCAGGCTGCGGCGAGGCGAACGTTGGGGTGAGGGGTCATGCCCCGCCGATAGTCAGCGCTCACCTAGCCTGCTAAAGCAGGCGCAGCGTCCTGCGTTGGCGGGTCGCAACACACCCTCCTTCGCCATCCGCGACATGACGGGGTGTCGGTGCTACGGTCTCGCTCCAATTCGGCGTGACGCCGCACCTTCCCTCCCATCATGACGCTCACACGACGTGCCCTGCAGTTGCTGTTTGTTGCAGTCTGGACTTTCCTTGCCATGCACTCGGCAGGCGCGGCGGAAGGTGCCGCGACGCCCGGCGCCGGCGGCCACCCGATGACCGATATCGCGCTGAGCCGCGAAGGCGCGGATCGCCAGTTGGCGGGCAATCCGGCGGTGCGGAAATGGCTGCAGGCTGCAGAGGATGATGCGGAGATCCGCAAGGGGCTCACTGACGAGGAACTGCAACCGAGGTTGAACCGGGTTGCCAGCGAGGGATGCCGCCACTGCGAGATGACGCGGAACCTGACGCGCCTCGATAGTCAGACGCGGATGTCCTACTTGCGGAGCGGCATGCCATTGCTGTGCCGCCGCAATGCTCCAATTGGCGAGGCGGCGTCCATCGACCTGGATGCGGCCTACCGCGTGTTCTATCTCGGCCTTCAGGCCGAAGCCAGAGACGTTTCCCACGCACGATTGACGGCCGAGCGCACGGCGGCGCTGGAGCGCACGTTCGCTGCCAAGACACTCGAGGTTGCCGCCAAGATGCCTGGCGGCGTCCAGAAGCTGATCGATCTGGGTCAGAAGGACATTTCCGACGAGGACGCGGCGTGCTTTGTCGACGCCGTTGTGCGCGCCACGGTCGCCCAGATCGACGAAGCGGATCGCGACGATCTCGTGCTCTACCTGCTCGGCGGCCGGGCGCGCGCCGAACGCCCCAAGACTGCCGCGCTGCCCGCGCCTTTCAAGAGCAGCCGGGATGTCCTCGACGCCGACTTCACCCTCTCCGCCATGCCTCCCGCCCTCCGCAAGCAAATGACTTCGCTCGGCGGCAAGATGCCATTCAAGCAGGTGGAGACGCATTCGCTTCTCTCGATCAAGGCCGGCGAGCGATCGGACTATATCGAGATGAAGTCGGTGTGCACGGTGGTCAAGGCGCCGATCCTCCAGTGCTTCCAGGAGGCAAGCACGATGGATGACATTCCCTATTTGGGCAGCTTCTACCTTGGGGACACCTTCCCATGGACCAAGAAGCAGCAGGATTACGTGCACGGCGCCAAGACCATGGACCCGCCGCAGTACTCCATGCTGAGCGAGCCGGCGCAGCGTCCGGTCACTGTGAAGCCGGACGCCCGGATGACGTTCTCGGTGTCGTCGTGGCGCGGGGAAGCGACCGGCGCGCCGAAGCAGGAAAAGGTGACCTGCCGGACCGGCGGGCGCTACGCGGCAAGCCGGATCCTGCCGACACTCACCGGCATGGCCATCGACATGGCTTGCACGGTGACCGAGAGCGGCGCCGAGACCAGCCGCTACACCTTGTCTTATGTCGAAGACATGCGCATCAGCCTCATTCGCTCCTGGGTCTACCCGGAAGTGACCTACGTGTCGACCTACGAGTCTATCGAGGCGAAGTGATCGCCTGCAGCCGCTCGCGCGCGTAGGCGCGCACCATGGGCGACAGGCGGAAGCGTGGGCCGCCCTCGCTGGTGTCCCCGGCTGCCGCCGATACCAGCGACTGCGCCACCAGTGCTTCCAGCACGTCCGCCGCTGCCGCGCTGTCGATGCCATCCGCGCCGATGGCCGCCTCGGCAGATGCCAGCGTGAACGTCCCGTCCAGCACCGACAGCCGTTGCAGCGCGGTCTGTTCTGGCGCGGACAGCCGGACGTACGACCAATCCAGCGATGCCCGCAGCGAGCGCTGGCGTTCCTGCGGGCTCCGGCGTCGGGCTTCGAGCAGGTTGAAGCGGTCGTCGGCCTGATCGAGCAGGCCGAGCACGCCGAACGCGGCCACGCAGCCGGCGGCCAGTTCGATGGCCAGCGGCAGGCCGTCGAGCCGGCGGCAGAGCGCGGCGACGACCGGGGCGTCGCGGTCGGTCAGCGTGTAGCCGGCCCCGCTGGCCTGCGCGCGGGAGGCGAACAGCTGCACCGCGCCGAAGGTCAGGGCGCGGGCCGCATCGATCTCGCCCTCAGGAGGCAGGTCCAGCGGCGGCAGCCGCAGGCGGTGTTCGGCGGCGGCACCGAGGGGGTGGCGGCTCGTGGCCAGCACCGCCACGCCGGGCGCCTGCGCCAGTTGGGCGAGCAGGGCGGCCACGGCTTCCGGTGCGTAGTCGCAGCCATCCAGCACCACCAGCAGCCGATGGCCGGCCATGGCGTGGCCGAGCGCGTCCATCCGCGCCGCGCCGAACGCGGCGGCGAGACCCTGTGCGGGGTCGGGCAGCGTGCCGAGGTCCAGGAAGCAGATCCCATCGGCATAGTCCCCCGCCAGCCGCTCGGTGGCGGCCAGCGCCACGGTGGTCTTGCCGATGCCGCCGATGCCAACCAGGGTGACCACCCGCCCCGGCTGCACCACCGCCTGCACGCGGGCCACCTCGGTATCGCGCCCGATGATGGCGGTGAGGCGGCGCGGCAGCACGCGCGCGGCCGGTATGACCTGCGCCGCCGGCGCGGCCCCCTCGTCCACGACCTGCACCATGCCGTCGAAGCGGTAGCCCTGACCCGGGACCGTGACGATGCCCGGCCCCTCCGGGCCCAGCACGCGCCGCAGATGGGCGATCTGCACGCGCAGGCTGCTGTCCTCCACCACCATGCGCGGCCACGCCACGGCGGTGAGGGCATCGCGGGAGACCACGTGCCCGGCGTGCTCGACCAGCGCGGCGAGGAGGTCGAAGGCGCGGCTGCCCAGCGTCACCGGCACGCCGTCCGCCACCAGCTCGCGCCGAGCCGGCCGCAGCAGGAAGGTGCCAAAGCGGTACGCGCGCCCGGCCGCGCCGTCAGGGTCGGTCTTTGCCATGGTTGCCTTCGTCATCCGCGCGCCTGCGTGGTGGCTGCGTCGTTTGCGGCAGAGATGGCCTGCGTGCTGGCCGGCGTGCTGGTGTAGTACGCCAGCACGGCCTGCGCGTCCCGATAGTCGCGCGTGCCGCGTCCTTCGGGCATGCGCGCGCAGATCGACGAAAGCAGGTCGGCGGCGCGCACACTGTCACCACCCTGGTCCAGTTCATGACGCACCCGGGCCAGGCTGGTGGCGGCGCGCAGCGCCCAGGCCCTTGCGCCCTGCGCGCGCGCCACGTCCAGCGCTTGCTCGAAGGCCGCGGCGGCGGCCAGGCGGCCCGCTTGCGTGTGCCGATGCGGGTGCGCCTCGGCGGCCACGCGCCGCACTTCGGCCATGCACCAGCCGGACTTGCCCGCCACCGCGCGCGTGATGGCCAGCGGCGTGACGAAGCGCGCGCCGAAGGTGGCGTAGAGATCGGCCTGTTTGCCGCCGGTATGGGTGATCCGCGCTTGCAGGTGGCGGTGCGCGTCGGCGTCCGCGTCCGCGTTTGTGGGGGCTGGCGTGCCGTCGCGCAGCGCGAGCGCGGCGTCGAGCATCTCCACCCAGCCATGCCACGCCACCAGCGCGTGGCGCAACGAGTGCTCGCGCAGCCGGTTGGCGTAATCGGCCAGCGCGGTTTCGTCGCCGCGCCACAGCGCGATGGGGCAGGCCGCGAAGGCCAGCGCCTGGGCCAGTGCCAGCGGCATGTCGGTGAGCGCGTCTTCCACGCACTGGGCGACCAGCGACGCGGCGCTGTCCGCGTAGCCCTCGATCCACAGCGTGCGCGCCTCGACGATGCGCATGCAGACGCGGCGGTCCACCAGCGCGGTGAGGTTGTCCACGGGCCGCACCAGCGGGCTCGGATGCGTGCGCACGTGCCGCGCCAGATGCCGCGCGGTGCCGTGGTCGCCCAGGTAGTGGTGCGCCAGCGCCAGCGTGTGCTCGGCCCACAGGCGGGCCATCGCGTCGCCGTCCTGGTCGGCCAGTGCGCACATGGTCTCGGCGTGGTGGCGCCCGGCGGCGTAGTCGCCAGACGCCAGCGCGATCATGCCGATGCCGGCCAGTGCCTGTTGTTGCGCCCCCGATTGCGGCCCCGATTGCGCCAGCGCGGCGGCGTCGCGCAGCGCGCGCTGGTAGGCGTCCTCGGCACCGGCGGCCACGCCGCGCGTGTGATAGATCAGCGTGCCCAGCGCCACGCGCAGCCGTGTGGTCAGCGTGGGGTCGAGCGGCGCCGCGCCCTCGTCGGCCAGCGCCAGCGCGCGCGCCGTGTAGCCGCAGAATTCGTCGAGTCGGGAGAGGAAGTAGCCCAGCGGCAGCGCGGCGATGATCAGCGTGGCGCCCAGGGCGGCGTCGCCGTCCGGGGAGAGCGCCCAGCCGATGGCGGCGCGCACGTCGTCGATGGCGTTGCCGTAGCGCGCGGCCCATTCGGCCTGCGTCAGCGTCGGCTCGTCGGTCCAGGTGGCGCGCAGCGCATCGCGCCAGTGCAGCGCGTGACGGGCCTGCAGGTCGCGTAGCGCGCCGCCCCGGGCCAGCCGTTCCAGCGCATAGGCGCGCGTGGTGGCCAGCAGGCGGTAGCGCACCACGCCTTCGCTGGCATCCACGCTGACCAGCGATTTGGCGACCATCGCCGCGATGCCGGTTTCCACATCGCCACGGCTGATCTCGGCGTCCACCAGCACCGCGCGCGCCCAGGCCAGCGTGAATTTGCCGGTGAATACGGCCAGCCGCGTGAGCACCACGCGCTCGGTGGGCGGCAGCACGTCGTAGCTCCAGTCCAGCAGCGCGCGCAGGGTGCGGTGGCGCGGCTGCACGATGTCGCTGTTGTCCGCCGACATCTGGAAGCGGTCGTCCAGCAGCCGGCGCAGATGGGCCACGCCGAAGGTTTCCACGTGTGCGGCGGCCAGCTCGATGGCCAGCGGCATGCCGTCGAGGCTGGCGCAGAGCATGACCACGCCGGGCGCATCGGCGTCCGGCAGCTGGAAGGTGTCGGCGCTGTGGATGGCGCGCTCCACGAACAACTGCACGGCCGGGTAGTGCATCGCCTCCGCCGCGCTGATTTCGTTGCGGGGGGAGGGCAGGGCGAGCGGCGGCACGCGCTGGACCCATTCGCCCTCGCATTGCAGCGGCTCGCGGCTGGTGACGAGCAGGTGGACGTCCGGCGCCCCCTGCAGCAGCGCCAGCACCAGCAGGGCCACGGCGTCGATCACGTGCTCGCAACTGTCCAGCACGATCAGCATGCGCCGGTGCCGCAGCGCGTCCACCAGCGCCGCGCGCGCGGTGGGGCCGGCCGTCATGCCGAGCGTGGCGGCCAGCGCGGCGTCCACCAGTCCCGGGTCGGCCACGCGGCCCAGATCCACGAAGCGCACGCCGTCCGCATAGGCCGGCAGCAGCCGCTCGGCCATGGCCAGCGCGATGGTGGTCTTGCCCATGCCGCCCGCGCCGCACAGCGTAAGCAGGCGCCGCTGCGGCAGGCTCTGGGCGAGCGCGGCGATCAGGGTTTCCCGGCCGATCACGCGGGTCACGCGGGCCGGGAGGTAGGCGTCATGGGCATCGTGGGCGGGCGCGGCGGGGAAGGTGCCGGGGGCACCCTGGGTGGTGGCGCGCGCCACCGGCGCGACGAAGCAGTAGCCGCGTCCGGCCACGCTGGCGATGTAGCGCGTGCCGCCCTGGCCGTCGCCCAGCACCTTGCGCAGCGCGCCCATGTGCACGCGCAGCGTGGCTTCCTCCGCATCGCCGTCAGGCCAGGCATAGGCGATCAGCTCGGCCTTGCCCACCACCTCGCCGGCCCGCTCGACCAGCGCGGCCAGGATGCTGCGCGCACGCGCGCCCAACCGCACGGGGCGGCCGGACTCCAGCAAAAGGCGCTGCGCGATATGCAGCGTGAACGAACCAAAGGCGACCGGTAGGTCGGCCCTGGCGGCAGGGGCGCGGCTAGTCAAGATGAGTTCCTCGCCGGCGGGGGCGAGCCGGACGAAGCGCTATTTTGAATGCCCTCGGCGCGATGAGCAAATCCACCGCACGGTGGAGAGCCAAAAAAAAATCGCCCGGCACGTCCTTGCGGGCGTGCCGGGCGGCGCTGACGATGCGCGTGAGGCGTGTCACATTCCGTGACGGCCGCACGCCCGCGCGAGCGCGGCGGTGTTACTCGGTGTTACTTCTTGGCGCCGTCGGTGTACGGATCGGGCTTGCCGGTCTTGGCGCCGTCCAGGTACGGGTCAGGCTTGCCGCTCTTGGCACCCGAGGTGTACGGGTCCGGCTTGCTCGGTGCGAGGTCGGTCTTGGTCGACGACTTCGCGCCGTCCGTGTACGGATCGAACTTGCCCGACTTGGCACCGTCGGTGTACGGATCGGCCTTGCCGACCTTGGCGCCTTGCGTGTACGGGTCCACGGGCTTCTGTTGGGCGTGGGCCAGCGGCATCGCGACAACGGCAGCGGCGGCGATCAGGCTGGAGATAAGGGTCTTGCTCATAGTGGGCCTCGCGGGATGGGGCGCGATTCAGGTACCTGCCTCGACTGCGCCCTCAACAGCTTCATAAGCCATCGGGCAGGTGGCGCGATGTGTCTCTACCAGCATACTGACATTTCAGTATATGCATCAACCGTGCCGATAGAGATATGCGTAAAACGTCGCATCAAGGCCGTGCGTTGCAGAAAAGACCGTGTAAAGCCGGGGCATCTCACCGGCCCCGATGACGGTTTTCAGCCACTTTTGCCCTTGCGGGGCGTCTCGCGCACGGCCACGGCCGGTACGTCGACGATGTCACCCCCGGACGTCGCCACGGCGGCGATATCGGGCATCACGGGCATGGCCGGCAGCAGCGTCGGCAGGCCGAACATGCCGAACATGCGGCCCCAGCTGTCGAGCCACGTGCGCTGCATGGCCGCGCCCTGCTCCAGCATGGCGGTGGCGTAGTGCATCGGGATCGAAAGGAAGGGCATCTGGTTGGACCACTGCCGCGCGTACAGTTCCTCGGGGTCTTGCGGCATGAAGCAGGAGGCCCAGTCGAACTGGGCTTCGTCCATCCAGGACTTCGCGAAATCGGAGTTCAGGCCCATCATCTTGCGCCAGTTCTCGATCATCTTGTCGTCCAGCGCATAGGCGCCCTGGAATGAAAAAGCGGGGAAAGGCCACAGCGTCGGTGGAAAGCTGTTCATGGTGGAAAGCTCCGGTGGATACCTTGGGTGGAAGGTGAGTCCTGCGCAGGGGTTACCTACATGCTCATCCAGTATCGTCGCGCGGTCAACCGGCATATGGCTGACTTCCGTCAAGTTTGGTGATCCTGGCCCGCTTTGTCTGCCCAAGTGGCCCGGCACAGGCACAATACCGGCTCCGCGTGACAGATCTGGGATGAAGACGATGGAATTGCGCCAATTGCGCTACTTCGTGCATGTGGTGGAGTTGGGCAGCATGGGGCAGGCGGCCCAGCGGCTGGGCGTGGTCACGTCCGCGCTGAGCCAGCAGATCAGCCGGCTCGAGAGCGAGCTGTCCACGCGGCTGCTCCAGCGCACCTCCACCGGCGTGGTGCCGACCGACGCCGGGCTCGCCTTCTGGCGCCAGGCCCAGCTGGCGCTGCGCCACGCCGATGACGCCGCCCGCGCCGCGCGCACCGCGCGGCTCTCCGGCCATGTCAGCGTGGGCATGGCGCCGAGCACGCTCTCCGTCATGGGCCCGCCGTTCATGCTGGCCATGCGCGAGCGCTACCCGGATATCCGCCTGCATCTGGTGGAAAGCCTCTCCGGCAACCTCGCCACGATGATCGGCGCGCGCCAGCTCGACCTCGCCGTGCTGTTCCAGCTCGAACCCGGCCAGCGCTGGAGCGTGGTGCCGCTGCTGGAGGAGCGGCTGTTCGTGATCGCCCGGCCAGACCAGCCGGGCTTGCCGACCACCGATCCGGTGCATCTGGAGGCACTTGACGGCCTGCCGCTGATCCTGCCCAGCAACGCCCATGGGCTGCGCGCGGTGCTGAACGCGGCCTTCGCGCGTAGCGAGCGCGCCCTCAACGTGGTGGCCGAGATCGACGGCCTGGCCGTGCTGATGGATGCCGTGCGCGCCGGCCTTGGCGCGACCATCCAGCCCGGCGCGGCCGTGGCGCGGCATCTGGGCGAGCCGGGCGAACCGTTGGTGCTGATCGAGATTGCCGATGCGGGCGTGCGCCGGCCCAACCTGCTGGTCAGCCTGTCCGACGACGAACTGTCCCCGGCCGGCCTGGCCGCCCGCAGCGTGCTGGACAGCGTGGCGCGCGGGCTGGTGACGGCGGGCCGCTGGCCCGGGGCGACCCTTCACAAATCCTGAAGACCTCCCGCCGGTGCGGGGCTGGTTGTGATGCGGACGTCTCAGTACAGTGGGGCGATTACACATCCAGAAGATCCCCCCGGAGACCCGCATGACCATCCGCATGCCGCGCCGTGCCGTGCTCAAGGCCTGCCTTGGCGCCGCCGCCACCCTTGCTGCCATCCCCGCCGTTCCCGCCTTCGCCGCCGATAGCTGGCCGTCCAAGCCGATCACGCTGGTCGTGCCGTTCGCCTCGGGCGGCACCACCGACATCATCGGCCGGGCCGTGGGCCAGAAGCTGGGCGAGGCGCTGGGCCAGCCGATGGTGGTGGACAACCGCCCCGGCGCGGGCGGCACCATTGGCGGGTCCATCGTGGCGCGCGCCAATCCGGACGGCTACACCTTCCTGCTGGCCACCGTGGCGCACACCATGGCGCCCGGCATCTACAAGACCCTGCCGTACGACTTCCAGAAAGACCTGGAGCCCATCGGCATGGTGGCGTTGACGCCGAACGTGCTGCTGGTCAATCCGTCGATTCCGGCCAAGACCGTGCCGGAGCTGATCGCCTATATCAAGGCACATCCGGGCAAGGTGAACTACGGCTCGGCGGGCATCGGCAGCACCGAGCACCTCTCGGGCGAGCTGTTCCGCGCGGCCACCGGCACCGACATCGCCCACGTGCCGTACAAAGGCGGCGCGCCGATGATGACGGACCTGATCGCCGGCCAGATCCAGATGGCCATCGAGACCAGCCCGTCGGCCAATCCGCATGTGAAGAGCGGCAAGGTGAAGGCGCTGGCGGTGACCACGGCCAAGCGCTCGGCGGCCTATCCGGGCGTGCCGACCGTGGCGGAAAGCGGCGTGCCGGGCTACGAGGTGACCACGTGGTACGCGCTGATGGCGCCGCACGGCACCCCCGAGGCCGTGCGCCAGCGCATGAGCACCGAGTTGGCCAAGGTGCTCAAGCAGCCGGACGTGCAGAAGCGCTTCGAGGAACAGGGCGTGACCGCCGGCGACATGACGCCGCCGCAACTGGCCGGCTTCATCAAGACCGAGACCGTCAAGTGGACCAAGGTGGCCAAGGACTCGGGGGCCAAGGCGGAGTAAGCGCCCAACGCGCCTAGATCGACCGCCGGATCTCCGCCACGCCGAACGCGGCCAGCGCGAGGCCGGTGACCCGGTCGATCCACTGCCGCACGCGCTGGCCCAGCGCGTGGCGGGCGCCGGTGACCATCGCCACCAGCACGCACCACCAGGCAATCGACCCGCAGAACACACCGAGCACCGTGGTCAGCGCGATGGGGGTCGAGAACGGCCCGCGCGGCGCCAGTGTGGCGAACAGCGCGGCGAACATGATGATGGTCTGCGGGTTGGTCAGCGTCAGCAGCAGGGCGCTGGCGAAGGCCCGGCGCCGCGAGCCGTTGCCGCGCAGCGTGGCCACGGCCTCGGTCGGGGTGTGGAAGAACGTGCGCAGGCCCAGGTAGACCAGGAACAGCCCGGCCGCCAGATGCAGCGGCTTGTCATAGGCCAGCATGAACTGCGAAATGCCGACCAGCCCCAGCGCCGCCACCATCCCGTAGACCGCATCGCCACAGGCAATGCCGAGCCCGATCGCCAGCCCGGCGCGGGGCCCCTCGGCCAGCGTGCGGCGAATGCAGAGCATGCCCATCGGGCCGACCGGGGCGGCCACCGCCAGGCCAACGCCGGCAGCGGTCAGGAACAGGGTGGGCAGGGACATCGGGCCTCCTTTTTTTATCGATGTATTCGGGGTGGGTGGGTTTGCCGGTGATTCGTGTCAGGCCGGCGCTGGCGCCGCCGGCGCGGCGTTCTTGCTCAGGAACTGGGCCAGTTCCGCGGCCGGCAGGGGCCGCCCGAACAGCCAGCCCTGCCCGTAGTCCACGCCCTGCTCGCGCAGGTAGTCGGCCTGCGCGCTGTCCTCGATGCCTTCGGCCACCACCTCCAGCCCCAGCGAGCGCGCCATGGCGATGATATGCGGCGCCACGGTGCTGGTGGCCGCCTCCTGCCCCATCGTATCCACGAACGACTTGTCGATCTTGAGCGCATCCACCTTGAAGCTCTCCAGGTAGGAGAGGCTCGAGTACCCCGTGCCGAAGTCGTCGATATAGACCGGATGGCCGGCATCCCGGAAGGCCTGGATGGTGTCGCGCGCCACGTCCGGCTCCAGGAAGCCGCGTTCGGTGGCCTCGATGCGGATCTGCGCCGGCGCGATGCCGGAGTCCCGCAGCCGCGCGTTGAGCACGGTCAGGAAGCGCCGGCTCTTCAGGTCCTCCGCGCCCACGTTGATCGAGACATAGAACGACGGATGCCGCCGCAGCAGCGTGCCCAGCTCGGTCAGCACGATCTCCAGCACCTGATCGGTGATCTGCTGGATCAGCCCGGCGTTCTCGGCCATCGGGATAAACAGGTTGGGGCGCACCAGCCGGCCATTGCGCCGCCAGCGCACGAGCGCTTCCACGCCCACGCAGCGGTTGTCGGAGAGCGCGACGATGGGCTGGTAGTGCACCGCCATCTCGTGGCGCCGTACCGCGCCGCGCAGCTCGCCCTCCAGGCTGAAGCGCCGCGTGGCGCGCCGCCAGACCAGGATGCCCAATGGCACCCCGGCGGCCAGCCCGACGATCAGCCCGCCCACCAGCAGCGCGCGCCAGTTGGTCAGCAGGGCCGCGCGCGGGGCCAGTACCACCACCGCGAAGGGCATGTTGCGTGACTTGCGCAGCACCACGGCGGCATCGTCCTCATGCCGGGCGGCGCCGCCGGGGCCATAGGCATGGTCGGCGTAGGCGCGCTGCAAGCGGGCGAGATTGGCGCCCTGCGTGGTGGCGAAGATGCGGCCGGCGTCGGTATGCACTACGGCCAGCATGCGCGTGTCGCGGTCCACCACATCGACGAATACCTGCGGATCGATCGACACGTGGTTGCCGTTGCGGCCCATCAGGATGGTCCGGCGCGGCGCGCTGAAGGGGTTGGCGAGGTCGAACCAGAAGTCGTAGCCATCGGGCGTGCGCCAGTCGGGCGGTGGCAGCGGCAGGGTGCGCGCCTGCACCGGGCCCAGCAGCGCCGAGCACAGGCGCCGGCCCCGGCCATAGACGCCGGCGTCCTGGAGGAAGCGATAGCTGTAGGTGATGCGCCGGAGTTCGACGAGATTCGACGGGGAGCAGGGCTCGTCGCGGAGCTGCTCCATGTCCTGGATGGCGCTGATGGCCTGGGTCATGACCGCCTCGCCGCGCCGCAGCGCCGCGTCGGCGAACACCGCGAGTTGGTCGGCTTCGCGCCGATTGGCCTCCAGCTGCGCCATGAACACGCCGATTCCCACCGGGAACAGCGTGGCCAGGGTGGCCAGGGCAATCGTCAACGCGAGAAACCAGCTGCGCTGCATCGGAGAACATCCCCTCCTGGAGAACCGCGCTGAACGCGGCGCTCCCAAGGATGCGCCGCCCCCCATGATGTGCCGGATCGTCAACGCCCGGCTGATCGGCAGGCCATCGGCCCGCCCCTGGGGAGCATAACTAACAATTACGGGTCATGTCTGGCCATTGCCGTGGATTTTGCATTTTTTCCATGGCAGGCATTGATGGAGACCTTGGGCCTCGGGCGGACAGCGGACAGCGGCCGGGCTACAGCCGCACGCCGGGGATCAGCGCGGCGGCGCGGGCGCTGCCGGCAGCCGGGGCGGCCTGCTCGCCCTGGCCCGGCGGTGGCGGCGGGCGGCGGCCATCGCGGGACATCGGCGGCGGGCCCGGTGGCGGATGGTCGGAAAACCCCTCGCGCGGGGCCGTGCCGGCGGGGTCCACCACGAGCGTCAACGTGGCCACGTAGCGGTCGTGCGCCTCGCGCACGGCGCCGAGCACGGTCTCGCCGGCCATCAGCGCGATGCCGTCGTTGCTGTTCAGCGTGCCGCGCACCTGCCGGCGCCGGTAGGCGGGGAGCTGGCTATACAGATACTCGTTGAGCGCATCGGGCAGGAAGCACTGCGTGGTCAGGTGCGCCCGGCCGGCCGGGTCGAGCACCTTCATATGCAGATGGGTGGCGCGCCCGGCGTACCAGCCGGGATAGATCGTGCGGAACATCGCCACGCCATCGGCGCCCACCGGCTGGCTGCCGCGCAGGAAGGTCTGGCCGCGCGTGCTAATGCGCTGGCCCTTGTCGTCGTGCTGCCCGTCGTGCTGCCCGTCGCGCTGGCCGTCGCGCTGGCCGTCATAGCCCGAGTACACGCCGGCGGCGTTGCAGTGCCAGAGATCCACGCGATGGCCGGCGAGCGGGCGGCCCTGCACATCCACCACGGTGAAGCGCACCTCCAGCGGCACGCCGGGCTGGCCTTCGGTGATGTCCTGCCGGATCTTGCCCGCATCGAAGTAATACGGGCCCTCGGTGGTCTGGGCGGTCAGGGGGAGCGTGGCGGCGGTGGCCGGCCGGGGTTCGGCGGCGGGTGCCACGCGGGCCAGCGCGGTCAGGCCGGCGCTGCCCAGGCCCAGCGCCAGCAGGTGGCGCCGGCGGGGGATCGATGCTGTCGATGGTGGCGAGGCAGGAGAGTCGGGCATCGCACGCTCCGTAAAAAGCTGGAATGCCCAGTGTAGTCCCGGGGGTGCCCCGCCAGTGTTTCGCGTCTGTGTCGCCCCGGCTACACGTGGTAACGGGGCGACCAAGGGGGCGATCGGCGGATCAGAGCGCCGATTTCACCACCGCGCCGGAGGCGAAGAAGCTCTCCAGGTTCTCGAACACCAGGTTGGCCATGGCCGCGCGGGTCTCGTGGGTGCCGCTGGCCACGTGGGGCAGGAGCACCACGTTGTCCAGCCCGAACAGCGCCTCGGGCACGTGCGGTTCGTTTTCGAAGACGTCCAGCCCGGCGCCGGCGATGCGCTTGTGGGTCAGGGCGTCGACCAGCGCGGCCTCGTCCACCACGGTGCCGCGCGCGATATTGATCAGGTAGCCCTGCGGCCCGAGCGCCTCCAGCACGCCGGCCGAGATCAGGTGGCGTGTTTCCGGCCCGCCCGAGGTGGCCACGACCAGGAAGTCCGCCCAGCGCGCCAGCGCCTCCACGGACGGCTCGAAGCCATAGGCCACGCCGTCCTGCGGCTTGCGGCCGAAGTAGCGCACTTCCATGTCGAAGCCCGACGAGCGCTGCGCGATCACGCGCCCGATACGCCCCATGCCGACGATGCCCAGCCGCTTGCCGCTGACGCGCGTGGTTAGCGGATAGGGGGCCTTGGGCCACTCGCCGCGCCGCACGTAGCGGTCCGCCGCGCTGACCTGGCGCGCCGCGTCCATCAGCAGGGCGAACGCCGTGTCGGCCACGCAGTCATTGAGCACGTCCGGCGTGTAGCCCACCGCGATGCCGCGCGCACGGGCGGTGTCCAGGTCGAGCTTGTCCAGCCCCACGCCGAAGCTGGAGATCACGCGCAGGTTCGGCAGCGCGGCCAGCATCTTGGCGTCCACGCCCGTGGCGGCCCGGGTGGTCATCGCCACGAACCCGGCGCCGTGGGCGGCCAGGTAGCCGGCGGGGTCGGTCTCGGCCCAGAGCGGGTGCACGTCGAAGGATTCGGCGAGGCGGGCTTCGGTGTGTTCGGGCAGGCGGCCGTGCTGCAGAAGGCGGGGTTTCATGCGGAATTGGTCCTGTCTGGGAAGGTAGCGGAGGATGGAGGGCGGCCGGGGGCGGCGCGCCCGCCATTATCGGGGACGATGCTTGCGGAAGGCTTGCGGTCAGTAGATGCTCGGCTCGCCCACCGGGTCGCCGAAATCGGTCTGGAGGAAGTCGAAGTCGCAGCCGTCATTGGCCTGGCGGATGTGCCGGGAGAACATGAAGCCGTAGCCGCGCGTATAGCGGGGCGGCGGCGGGGTCCAGACGGCGCGGCGGCGCGCCAGTTCTTCGTCGGATACCTCCAGGTGGATGCTGCGCCGGTCGATATCCACCGAGATCAGGTCGCCGGTACGTACCAGCGCGAAGGGCCCGCCGATGTACGCCTCGGGCGATACATGGAGGATGCAGGCGCCGTAGCTGGTGCCGCTCATGCGCGCGTCGGACATGCGCAGCATGTCGCGCACGCCCTGCTTCACCAGCTTCTTCGGGATCGGCAACATGCCCCATTCCGGCATGCCGGGGCCGCCTTGGGGGCCGGCGTTGCGCAGGATCAGGATATGGTCGGCGGTCACGTCGAGGTTCTCGTCCTCCACGGCAGCCTTCATCGACGGGTAATCGTCGAACACCAGCGCCGGGCCGGTATGGCGGAAGTAGCGCGGGTCGCAGGCGCTCGGTTTGATCACGCAGCCGTCCGGCGCGATATTGCCGCGCAGCACGGCCAGCGCGCCTTCCCGGTACAGGGCGTTCTCCGTCGTACGGATCACATCGTCGTTGTGCACTTCGGCCCCGGCGATGTTCTCGCCCAGCGTGCGGCCGGTCACGGTCAGCGTGGTCAGGTCGAGCTTGTCCCGGATGCGGCTCATCAGCGCCGGCAGGCCGCCCGCGTAATAGAAGTCTTCCATCAGGTACTTGTCGCCGCTGGGCCGGATGTTGGCGATGACCGGCACATGCCGGCTGGCGGCGTCGAAGTCGTCCAGCCCAATGTCATGGCCGGCGCGGCGCGCCATGGCAATCACGTGGATGATGGCGTTGGTGGAGCAGCCCATGGCCATGGCCACGACGATGGCGTTCAGGTACGCGGCCCGGGTCTGGATGCGCGCCGGCGTGAGGTCTTCCCAGACCATCTCGACGATGCGCCGGCCCGACTCGGAGGCCATGCGGATATGGTTGGCATCCGCCGCCGGAATGGACGACGCGCCGGGCAGGCTCATGCCCAGCGTCTCGGCGATGGCGGTCATGGTGCTGGCGGTGCCCATCGTCATGCAGGTGCCGTGGCTGCGCGCGATGCCGCCCTCGATGCCGATCCACTCGGCCTGGCTCAGGTTGCCGGCGCGGCGCTCGTCCCAGTATTTCCAGGCGTCCGAGCCGGAGCCGAGCACGTTGCCCTTGTAGTTGCCGCGCAGCATCGGCCCGGCCGGCACGTAGATGGCGGGCACGCCGGCGCTGGTGGCGCCCAGCAGCAGGCCCGGCGTGGTCTTGTCGCAGCCGCCCATCAGCACCGCGCCATCCACGGGATGCGAGCGGATCAGCTCCTCCGCCTCGATGGCGAGCAGGTTGCGGTAGAGCATGGTGGTCGGCTTGACCGAGCTTTCCGAGAGCGAGATGGCGGGCAGCTCCACCGGGAAGCCGCCGGCCTGCAGGATGCCGCGCTTGACGTCTTCCACGCGCTGGCGGAAGTGGGCGTGGCAGGGGTTGATGTCCGACCAGGTGTTCAGGATGGCGATGAGCGGCTTGCCCATCCACTCGTCGGGCGCGTAGCCCATCTGCATGATGCGCGAGCGATGGCCCGAGGAGCGCAGGTCATCGGGGGCAAACCAGCGCGCGCTGCGCAGCGTGTCGGGGGTCTTTCTTCGAACTGTCATGTGTCTCCACCGTTGCTGTCGTCACGGCGCCTGCCAGGCAGCACGCCGTTGGGGTGTGGGTTGGAGGCACTAGTGTATTGGCAGGCACACCGATCCGGCAACGCCGGAGACCTGCGCAGGCTACTGCTCCTCCAGTATCGAGAGGATGTTGCCGGCCGGGTCTCGGAACCACGCGATGACGGGGCCGCCTTCGCCCCGGCAGATGCCGCGCGCGTCGGTCTTCATGCCGGGTTCGTCATACATTTCGAAGCGCACGCCGTGGTGCGAGAGGCTGTCCACGGTCTTCTCGACGCTCTCCACCGGGAAGTTCAGCACCGTGAACGTGGCCGGCGCGTGGTTGGACTTGGGATAGAGCAGCACGTGGTTGCCGCCGGGCAGGTTGAGCGCCAGCATGCCGTGCTCCTCCGTGACCACAAGGCCGAGCGTGTTGGCGTAGAAGTCCTTGGCCATGGCGAGGTCGTTGACCGAGAATCCGCTGAAAGCATGGCTGTCCCTGAGCATGGTGGTCTCCTGGATCTGGCTGGTGGGGGCGCCGACAGGGACACCTGTATGGGCGCATCATGGCCCCAGTATGGTTCATCGGCCCCCTTCTCCCAAATGACAAATCGATGATGGCCCGGCCCCCGTCCACCCCCCGGACGACCCTCCCGGCACCCCCCGCCACCACGGCCACCACGGCTGCCCTGACCGCGCTGGCGATGGTCGCCTTCGCGGCCAATTCGCTGCTGGCGCGGGCGGCGCTGAAGGGCACCGGCATCGACGCGGCCACGTTCACGCTGGTGCGGGTGGCCTCGGCCGCCCTGGTGCTGGGGGCGATCCTGTACCTGCGCGCCCGGGGTGACGCGCGGGACCTGCGGCATGGGCACGGGCACGCGCACGCGCAGATGGGGGGCGACTGGATCGGTGCGGTGGCGCTGCTGGTCTATGCATGCGGCTTTTCCTTCGCCTACCTGCGGCTGGCCGCCGGCACCGGGGCGCTGGTGCTGTTCGCCAGCGTGCAGGCGACCATGATCGGCGACGGCCTGCGGCGTGGCGACCGCCTGCGCGCGGCGCAGTGGCTCGGCATTGTGCTGGCGCTGGCGGGCCTGGTCTGGCTGGTGCTGCCGGGTTTGCAGGCCCCGCCGCCCGGGGCGACGCTGCTGATGGCCGTCGCCGGCATCGGCTGGGGCGTCTATTCGTTGCGGGGCCGGGGCGCGCCGGACGCGCTGGCCGCCACCACCGGCAACTTCGTGCGCGGGGTGCCGCTGGCGCTGGCGGTGAGCGTGGTGAGCGTGGTGAGCGTGGTGAGCAGGGGGACGGTCTCCCAGCTTTCGGTCGACTGGCACGGGGTGGCGCTGGCGGCGGCCTCGGGCGCGGTGACGTCCGGCATCGGCTATGTGATCTGGTACGCCGCGCTGCGCGGGCTGGCGTCCACCACGGCGGCCACGGTGCAGTTGAGTGTGCCGGTGCTGGCCGCGCTGGGCGGCATCGCCTGGCTGGGCGAGCCGATGACCGCGCGGCTGGCGGTCAGCGCGGTGGCCATCCTCGGCGGCATCGCGCTGGTCATCGCCGCGCGGCGACGCTAGTCCCGCATACCGATTTCTCTTCCACTGCGCGGCTCGTTCTCCACGCTGGGCGCCTCCCTCCGCCTCCCTCCGTTTGTAGGGCTTGCCACCGCGCCGCTGCGGGGCGAGCGTTTTATTTTGACAACATTACATTCGGCGAAGCGGGCACTTACCTATGGCATGCGTAGTCGCTTGATCTAGCGCTAGGAGTTTTTGTCAATCAATGGTCAGAATTGATAGATTTTTAACTTTTCCTGGATGACCGCGATGCTGAGAGTCATGATTTCCACCCCTGACCAGCTTGGACAGGTGCTGCAAGGCGCACGCAAGGTCGCCGGCCTGACACAGGCGGAAGCGGCCGCCCGGCTCGACATCAGTCAAAGCCGCATTTCGCATATGGAGCTGAACCCCGAGACCATCAGCGCGGGGCAATTGCTGGCGCTGCTCGGGGCGTATGACCTCGATCTCGTCGTGCAGCACCGCGCGATCGGGGAGGCGGAAATCCAGAAGTTCGAGTGGTAAGGCACGACTCACTCAGGGCAACAGCGTTTCGCCCTCGTGCGCCGTGGCCAGCATCGCGAGGTGATCGGCAAAGCCGCCGGCCAGCCTGCCACGCGCCCGCGCGCTGGTGGTCACCTGCGGCAGCGTGCTCCAGGCGATATGGGCGTTGATGGCCTGCAGCGCCTCGATCAACGCCACGTCCTCGCTGACCGGATGCGGCAGGAATCCGCCCGCGCGCCGGTAGGCATGCGAGCACACCCCGAGGTTGGCGCCGTGGACATGCCGGTGCCCCTCCTCGCGCCGGTAGCGCGCGGCAAACCGCGTGGCCACGTGCGGCGGCTGGGGGCTCCAGTCCTCCACCGTGACCAGTCCGCAGACCGCATCGGCGCGTAGCGCGAGCTGCGCCACCAGCCAGTCCGGCGCCACGCGGCTGTCGGCATCGGTAAAGGCCAGCCAGCGCGCCTGCCGGGCCAGCAGATGCTGGGCGCCGGCGCGGCGCGCCTCGCCCACGTTGCGCGCGGCAATCGCCAGGCAGGTGATGCGCTCCGGCGCGTGGCGTTGGGCGATGGCGGCCGAGCCATCGTCGCAGGCATCGAGCACGATCACCACGCGCACTGCTTCGCCACCGAGCGCCGGATGGGTGGCCGCCATGGCCAGCGCCCGCAGGCATGCCTCCAGATGGTCTTCCTCATTGTGAACGGGCACGACTACGCCGATCATGCTGGCTCCCGCTGGCGGAGCGGCCGCGCGTTGCGCGACCAGACTTCGAGCAGGAAATCCGGCTCCAGATGCCGCACATGGCGATGCAGCCCCGGTTGCCGCGCGATGGCCGCGTGCACCTGCCGCGTGGACTGCGTGCGCCCGGCGAACGGGCGCTGCCAGTGGCAGGCCAGGATCACGCCCGCCTCGGTCAGCGCGCCGGCCGCGCGCTGCGCGGTCTCAAGCCAGGCGTCGGGGGCGAAGAAGTAGCCGATCTCGCTGAGCACGATCAGGTCGAAGGGGCCTTCCGTGGGCCAGTCCGTTGGCAGGTTGGCGGTGGCGACCTCGACATGCCGGTGCCGTGCCACGCGCTCGCGCGCGCAGGCCACGGCGCGGGGCACGAGATCCACGGCGAGCAGGTGGTCGCAGCGCGCGGCGAGGCGCTCGGTCAGCATGCCGGTGGCGCAGCCGGCCTCGAATGCTGTGCCGTAGCGGGCGTCAGGCAGCGCGGCGAGCACCACGTCGCGCTTGCGGGCCTCGTACCAGAGCGACTCCAGGCCCCAGGGGTCGGGGTTCTCGAACATGGCGTGGAAGTCCGTGGCGGTTGCGGTCATAGCGTTCCCATATCGCTATCGCCCTGCGCCAGCCGCTGGCCCAGCGCGGCGAGGTCGCGTTCGGCATGGCTCTGGCGCAGCAGCACGGGCAGGTCGGCGTACAGCGCGGCCAGCGTCGGGTTGCGGCACAGCGGGCCGGCGCCAAGTGTGTTGCCGGCGTGCTGGATCACGCGCAGCACGGCGGCCTCGATCACGGTGCGGGCGCGCATGGCCGGCACGAAGGCGTCTTCGGTGGGATGGTCGTCGATCCATCGCGCGGTCTCGCGCAGCAGCGCGGCGCTGGCGTGCAGGTCGCCGTCGATGGCGGCGAGGTGGGCGGCGGCGTGGGGGTCGTCCCGCTTCTTCAGCGCCGCGCGCACGGCGTTGGCCACGGCGTTGGCCAGCGGCAGCGCCGCGCCATGCCAGCAGGCTGCGATGCCGGCCCCGCCGTGCCAGAAGCCGGGGCGGCGTAGGTAGGCGTCCGGCGCGGCCAGCAGCAGCGCGGGGCAATCGTCGAACAGGACATCGCCGCTATCGGTGGCGGCCATGCCCACGGCGTGCCAGCCCTCGCGCGTGACGCGGATGCCGGGCCCGGCCATGTCGACGACGGCCAGCCGCTGGGCACCGGGCTCCGCCTGATCCAGCCAGCAAGTGACGAGCGCGTGCGAGACCTCGCCGGCGCCGGAACACCAGGCCTTGCGGCCGGTGAGGCGGGCGGGGGTGAAGCTGGCAGAGTCGGTCAGTCCTGCAATGTGGGAGAGGTCGGGGGGGACCTTGGGCAAATCATCGGTCTGCACGCGCAGGCGGGCATCGGGCGGTTCCGCCGCCCAGATCGCCCAGCGGGTGTCGGGGGCCGGCGTGGCGCCGGCGACTTCGGCGAGGATGGCCAGCGCATCGGCATGGGCCTCGAACAGCTTGATGGCGACCGCGCCCCGCTTGGCGGCGATGGTGGCGAACAGTTGCCAGCGCGCCAGTGTCTGGCCATGGCCGGGGAGGGGGATGTTGCCGCCCCGGACGAACTCGGAGATCAGGGCCCCGAGGTGGGCGTGCGCGCCGTGATTGTCCGGAAAGTCGCCCATGGTGCCTCCATCCTCGTGCCAGCATCGGAATCTGTCACTTGGAGGGTACGCACGGCGCCGCGCGGCGCCTGCCGGCAAACGGCGCGCCGCGATGTCAGCCGAATCCCACAGGGGGTTTGGTTACGGCAGGTAGCCCAGCAGGCGCCACCAGAGGTAATCCAGCGGCAGCAGCACCACCACCGTGATGGCCGCCAGCGCCAGGCACAGCCGCGTGCCGTGCCGCAGGCCCACGCCGCCCAGCTGCATGGCGATGACGATGGGCGGCGACTGGTAGGGGAAGAACACCGTCGAGAACACCGGCACCTGCAACATCAGCACGGTTTCCAGCGGCAGGCCGGTGGCGGTGGCCAGGTCGCGCGCCAGCGGCGTCATCACGGCGGGGAGCGCGGGCAGCGTCGACATCAGCCCGAGCACGGCCCCCATCGCGCCCAGCGCGCCGACGTTACCGGCAGTGTGGCCCGGCGCCAGCGGCAGCCAGTGCAGCAGCGCGGCGCTGATGGCCGTGCCGAGGCCGGTGTGCTCGACTACCGCGCCCAGGCCGAGGAACCCGGCCACGTAGAGCAGCGGCACCAGGTGCACCTGCTCGGTCAGCGCCTTGGGCGAGACCAGCCCGATGCCGGGCAGCAGGCAGACGATGCACGCCGCCAGCGAGATCCAGGCGGGCGAGATGCCGTGCCAGGCGTCTGTGGCGAACGCGGCCACGGCCAGCGCCAGCAGCAGCGCGAGCAGCGTCTCGGGCTTGCTCATGGGCGTGCGCGCGGCGGGCGGCTGCGGCGTCATCGCCGCCGTCTCCGGGAACAGCTTGCAGACCAGCCAGACCAGCACCACGGTCTTCAGCGCGCCCAGCACCGGGAAATGCAGCAGCAGGTAGCTGCCATAGCTGAGGTTGATGCCATAGAGCGAGTTGGCCGCGCCCAGCAGCACGCTGTTGGGGATGTTGGCCGGCAGGATCGAGGTGGGCGGCATGTAGCTGGCCGCCGCCACGGTCAGCACCATGCCGATGCGCCCGTTCGATCCGGGCCGGAAGCCGAGACGGTCTGACAGCGCCAGCACGATCGGCATCAACAGCAGCACCCGGCCCGTGGTGGACGGCATCAGGAACGCCAGCCCCACCGCGCTCATGGCTACCGTGGCAATCACCTGCGGATAGGTGTTGACGCGCTTGTGGAAGATGATGTCCGCCAGCCGCAGCGCCAGCCCCGTGCCGCGCAGCGCCACGCCGGTCACCGCGCCGCCGAACATCAGCCACCAGGCCGTGGACGTGAAGCCGGAGAACACCACCGGCGCGGGCGCGATATGGAGGACCACCGCGCACAGGAAGAACAGCAGCGTGGCGGTGGGTTCGGGCAGCGCGCCAGTGGCCCAGCAGGACACGGTGGAGACCACCAGCGCGCCGGCCCAGATCAGCGCGGGCGGCGCCCCGGCGGCCTGGCCGGCGATCCAGACCGCGGCGATGCTGGCTGCGATCAGCAGCGCGGCGCGGATGGAGTCCGCCGGGCGGCCGGAAAATTGCGGGGCGGTTGGCGTGGGCGTGGGCGTGGGCGTTGGCGTTGCCGTTGGCTTGGCGGCGGGGGTCGAATCGGCAGGCATCGCGGTGTCTCTTCGGATGCCGGTCGCGCGATTGTTGACGTCTGGCGCCGGCAGCCATTTGTCGTGGTGCCGTATCGTACTGCACGCCTCTGGCGCGTGCCGGATGCGTAACTGGTGCCCGGCGCGAGGAATTGTCGCTTGTGTTTTCCGGTTCAGCGTGTCTTGCGGAAGGTCAGATTGATGCGCGTGCGCCCGGTGAGCGCGTGATCGTCATCCGCCAGCGGCGCAATGCCGTGGAAGACCAGCCGCGACGGGCCGCCCCACACCACCACGTCGCCATGGGCGAGCCGGATGCGCGCCGGCTTGTCCGCGCGGCGCAGGCCGCCCCAGAGGAAGGTGGCGGGCAGGCCGAGCGAGACCGAGACGATGGGCGCGCGCAGGTCCAGTTCGTCGCGGTCCTGATGGAGCGAGAGCCGCGTGCCGGGCAGGTAGCGGTTGATCAGGCAGGCATCGGGCGCGAAGCCGGGGTAGCCGGCGCTGGCGGCGGCGCGCTCGGCCAACGCGCGGAACACCTCGGGCATGGGCGGCCACGGCGCGCCGGAATCGGGGTCGGCGGGGTCGTAGCGGTAGCCGGTGCGGTCGGAGACCCAGCCCGCCTCGCCGCAGTTGGTCATCGCCACGGACATGCGCAGCCCGCCGGGGGTGATCAGGTGGCGGAACGGGGCCTGCGCGCTGAGGTGGTCCACGGCGGCCAGCAGGCGGGTATCGACATCGCGCGCAAAACCCCGCAGCACCACGGCGCCCGGGCCCAGGGGCTCGGTGGCGGGCGGGGTGTCGGGGTCGGCGGGAAGGGCGTCGAAGAGGTCGAAAGTCATGATGGGTGGGGGACCGGGCGGGCGCGGCATGCCGATGATAGCGGCTCGCCCGGTTGCCGGGTGGCCGGGGCGTGCAGCGCGTTCACGCTATCGGGGTGCCAACGGGGTGCCAACGGACGGTGAGCACCGTTGTAAATGGGCAAACCGGCATGGATTCCGAGTGCGCTTCCGTTATCATCCGCGAGTTCCGTCAAGGGACGATAGCGCGGATCGACAAAAACACAGCGCGCACGGGAATAACCAGAAGGGGTCAATACGATGGAAACCAAGCAATTCGCGCCACGGCGCGGGATGACACTTGTCCGGCGCTTGCTGGGCGCGGGACTGATCGCCGGCATGCTGGCACTGGCCGCCTGTGGCGGCGGGGGCGAGGAGGCGACCAACGGCTCGCCTGGCGCCGGCGCGCCGTTGACGCCGGCGAATCCGCCGGTGCCGCCGGTGAACAATCCGGACCCCGGCACGCCGGGCGTGACCAAGAGCGCCAAGCGCGGCGTGGCCTACGACCTGGTCAGCGCGCAGGACTTCGCAGCGCTCGCCCCCGGGGTGTCCTGGTGGTACAACTGGGCCGCCAAGCCCAACGGCACGGCGCCCGCCGATGCCACCACCACGTACAGCATGGACTTCATTCCCATGCTCTGGAATGACAACTTCAACGACGCCGCCATCGAGGCCTGGCTGCTGGCCAATCCGCGCGTGAAGTACCTGCTGCTGATGAACGAGCCGAACCTCACCGATCAGGCCAACCTGACCCCGGCGCAGGCCGCCACCGTCTGGCCGCGCTACGAGGCCATCGCCGCCCACACCGGCGTCAAGCTGGTCGGCCCGACCATCACCTGGGGCACCATGCCCGGCTACCAGGACCCGGTGGTCTGGATGGACGCGTTCTACGCCGCCTATCGCACCGCCAACGGCAACCGCGACCCGCGCATCGACTACCTGGCCTTCCACTGGTACGACTACGGCCTCGGCGGCCAGCTCGACCGGCTGATGAAGTACAACAAGCCGTTCTGGGTGACCGAGTTCGCCAACTGGCACAGCAACGCCGACGGCGCCCAGATCGACACCATCGAGAAGCAGAAACAGCAGATGAAGGAAATGGTCGCCATCTGCGAACAACGCGCCGACGTGTTCCGCTACGCCTGGTTCACCGGCCGCTGGAACAACGACATGCACTTCACCAGCCTGCTCGGCGGCGATGGGCAGCTGACGGAGTTGGGCAAGTACTACATCGGGTTGCCGTTCTGAGCGGGGCTACCTCGGCCGCGCCATCCCCTCCAGCAACGCCTTATGAAACGCCGCCGGGTCCTGCATCTGGGGGGCGTGGCCGAGTTCGGGGAATTCCACCAGCGTGGTGTTCGGGATTGCGCGGGCCGTGATTTTGGCCAGTTCGGGGTAGCGGCCTAGCCGGGCCTGGACGTCTGGCGGGGCGGCGTCCTTGCCGATGGCGGTGGTGTCCTTGTCGCCGATCAGCAGGAGGGTCGGGGCCTGGATGGCGCCCATTTCGTAGACCACCGGCTGGGTGTAGATCATGTCGTACAGCAGGGCCGAATTCCACGCCACGATCTGCTTGCCCGGACCCCGGTTGAGGCCGGCCAGCATCTGCACCCAGGGTTCGTAGTCAGCGCGCCACTGGCCCGCATAGTACGTGGCCCTCTCATAGTTGCGGATGCGGTCGGCGGTGGTGGCCAGCTCGCGCGTGTACCACTGGTCCACGGAGAGCGGCGGCACGCCCTTGGCCTTCCAGTCCTCAAGCCCGATCGGGTTGACCAGCACGAGCTGCTGGGTCTCGCGCGGGTACATCAGCGCGTAGCGCATCGCCAGCATGCCGCCCGTGGAATGGCCCATCACCGTCACGTTGCTGACGCCGATGGATGCCAGCAGGTCGTGCGTGTTGCGGGCGAGTTGCTGGAAGGTGTACTGGTAGCGCGCCGGCTTGGTCGATTTGCAGAAGCCGATCTGGTCCGGCGCGATCACGCGGTAGCCGGCGCCGCTCAGCTGGCGGATGGTTTCCTGCCAGGTGGCGGCGCAGAAGTTCTTGCCGTGGAGCAGGACCACCGCGCGGCCGTTGGGCTTCTCGGGTTTGACGTCGAGGAAGGCCATCTGCATGGCTTCGCCCTGGGAGGTGAAGCGGTAGCGCTGGACCGGGGCGGGGTAGTCGAAGCCTTCGAGTTCGGGTCCGTAGGCCGGGCCGCTGTCGGCGGGCGGTGTGGCCGATGGTGTGGCGGGCGGTGTGGCCGATGTGGGGTCGGCGGCATGGGCGAGCGGCGCAGAGAGTGCGGCGACAGTCGCAGCGGCAAGCAGGGTCTGGCGGAGCAGGAACATGGTGGGGGCGGGGTGCGAGGAAGAGACAGGATCGTCGCACAACTGACCGCCCCGCGTGCGGGGAAGTTCCGGACGGGCACCTGCTGGCCGCAGGCGCCGTCCGATGCCCGGCGCATCAGGCGAACGTATCGACCTCGCCGCGCGCCAGCGGGCGCGGGGTGCGGGGGGCAGGCGTAGCGGACACGGCGGGCGCCGTGTCCTTGCCGAAGCCGGTGGCCTGGCCGAATGCGCTGCCGCCGGACTGGCGTTGCGGTTGCTGCTGGCCGCCGTTGCCGGCCTGGGCGAAGCCGTCCGAGCCGACCGAGGCCTGGCCCAGCTGGATGCCTGCTTCCGCCATCGACGTGCGCAGGTGCGGCAGCGCGGCTTCCACGGCGGCGCGCACGGCCTGGTGCGGCGACACGAATTGCGCCTGCGCCTGATCGTTCACCACGTTCAGCACCACCTTCAGCGGACCGAGGTTGGGCGGGTTGAGATCGAGTTCGGCGGTCTGGTTGCCTTGCGTGGACAGGCGCACCATCTGCTGGCCGAGGGCCTGCGCCCACTGGCTGTCGCCGACGTTCGGCGCGACGGCCGGACGCGCGGCGGCTGCGGCGGCGGCCGGCGTGGCATGCACGGCAGCCTGCGCGGCGATGGCCGAGGCCAGCGTGGCGGCGCTGCTGGCATTCGTGGCGCCGGTATCGGCCGCTTCGCCGGTACGCGCCGCGGCCGCTGCGGCGGCGAACGGGTTGGCGGCGGGGGCGTTGGCGTTCGGCGCGGCGGTGGCTTGCAGTGCCGGCTGGGCGGTCTGGCCGAGGCTCGACTGCTGGCTGCCGGACTGGCCGCCGGTGTGGCCGCCCGTGTGGCTGCCGGACTGGCCGCGCGCGTCCTGCGCGCCAGCGATCGGTGCCTGCTGCGTGGCGGCGGCGATCTTGTCGGCGGTGGTCGGTGCGGTGCCCTGGAGCGCGGCGCGTTGCTGGGCGATGGTCGCCAGCGTGTCGGCCGGGCTCGGCGTGGACGCCTTGGCCGTGGCATCGGCGGTGGCCGTGGTCGTGGCCGGCAGTTGCGCGAGCGGGTCGGTCTGGGCCGGGGCGGCGGCATCGCCAGCCGCAGCGGCGGCCTGTGCGGCCTGTGCGGCGGCGGCTTGCGCGGCGGCCTGGCCGGTCAGCGTGGCCGGGCCATTGAGACCATTGAGACCATTGAGACCGTTCACACCATTCATACCGTTCAGGCCAGCGAGGCTGTTCAGCCCGGTGGGGTCGGCAGCGGCCTTGTCGGTCGGGGCCGGCTGCTGGGGCAGCGGTTGCAGCAGCATGGCGGCAGCCAGCGCGGCGGCAGCGGCGGCGGCGTCAGACGCCACGGTGCTGTCTTGGCCGTCTTCGGCATCCTGCGCGGTGTCCGTGGCCGCATCGGCCTTGCCGGTGGTCTTCCCGTCGGCATCCTTGGCCGGACGCGTATTGGCCTGCGCCGTCTGGGTGTCACCCTTGTTCTGCGTCGATGGTTCGGCCGACTTGTCCTTGGCTGCCGTGTCCCTGGCGTCCGCCTTGTTGCCGGACGGCTTGGCGGGCACGCGCACGGCTGGCTGGCCGCTGTCGCGCGCGCGGGTCAGCGCGTCCTGGAACGCATTGGCCTCGGCGCTGGCACGGGCGTCGCCGGCCGTGCCGGAGGTCGGGGTCTTCAGGCCGGCGTTGCCGACGAGCTGGCTGATATCGATCATGTTCTTGTTGGCAGGTTAGTTCTGGCCGCTGGCCGGCTGGCGGGCCATGCGGGCGGCGTATTCGTCAGTGGAACGCTGCTCGCGCCGCGCGGTGACCTGCTGCTCGCGCACTTCGGCGCGGGTGATCAGCGTGTCGAACGAGTTCTGGCGGCGCTTCTGCTGCTGCCAGTTGGCACGGCCAGCCAGCAGGTCGGCCTCGGCCTTGGCCAGCGCGCTGGTCTGCTGGCGGATGGCGTGGTCGAGCGAGTCGAGAAAGCGCGAGAAGTCCTGCCAGCGCCCCGAGGTCATGCCCTCCGCCGCGATGGCCTGCATGCGCGTGCGGTACTCGTGGCGGTATTCGGTCAGCGCCAGGAGCTGCTGCTCGGCCTGCGTGCGCAGCCCCTGCAGCCGGCCCAGCTCGCGCGTGGCCTTGTCCGTGTTGTCCTGGGCCAGTTCGGCCAGCGTGTTGAGCGGGGTGGGCTTAGCCATGTTGCGTCCTCTCGAAGAGATCGTGCAGGCGGGCGATGGAAGCTTCGTAGTCCGCGCGCTCATGGATGTCCTGTTGCAGGAATGACTCCATGCGCGGGTGCAGGCGGATTGCGAGGTCCAGTTCCGGATCGTTGCCGGGCACGTAGGCGCCCACGCTGATCAGGTCACGGTTGCGCTGGTAGCGCGACATCAGTTGCTTGAAGCGCCGCACGGAGGCGAACTGCGGCGGCTCGATCAGCGCGGTCATGGCGCGGCTGATGGAGGCTTCCACGTCGATGGCCGGATAGTGGCCGCTCTCGGCCAGGCTCCGGGACAGCACGATGTGGCCGTCCAGAATCGCGCGGGCGGAATCGGCGATGGGGTCCTGCTGGTCGTCGCCCTCGGTCAGCACGGTGTAGAAGGCGGTGATGGAGCCGCCGCCCTCGGGGCCGTTGCCGGTGCGCTCCACCAGCGTGGGCAGCTTGGCGAACACCGAAGGCGGGTAGCCCTTGGTGGCCGGCGGCTCGCCGATGGCCAGGGCGATCTCGCGCTGGGCCATGGCGTAGCGGGTGAGCGAGTCCATGATCAGCAGCACGTGCTGGCCCTGGTCGCGGAAATACTCGGCCAGACGCGTGGCGTAGGCGGCACCCTGCATGCGCAGCAGCGGCGAGGTATCGGCCGGCGCGGCCACCACGACGGAGCGCTTGCGGCCCTCTTCGCCCAGGATGTTCTCGATGAAGTCCTTCACTTCGCGGCCGCGTTCGCCGATCAGGCCCACCACGATCACGTCGGCGCTGGTGTAGCGGGCCATCATGCCCAGCAGCACGGACTTGCCGACGCCGGAACCGGCGAACAGGCCCATGCGCTGGCCACGGCCCACGGTCAGCATGCCGTTGATGGCGCGCACGCCCGTGTCCAGCACGGTTTCGATCGGGGCGCGCATCAGCGGGTTGATCTGCTGGCCGGCCAGCGGCACTTCGGTGGCGGCGGAAATCGGGCCGAGCCCGTCGAGCGGACGGCCGGCGGCATCGAGCACGCGGCCCAGCAGGCCGTGGCCCACCGGCAGGCGCTTCGAGCCGGGTTCGCGCGGGGACGCTATGCCGGACGGCTGCGGCGACGGTTCGAGCGGATAGACACGGGCGCCCGGCACCAGGCCGGCCACGTCCGATTGCGGCATCAGGTAGAGGCGGTCGGCGCCAAAGCCGACCACTTCGGCCTCGGCCGTGCGCGGGCCGCCATGGGCGTGCTGCGTACCCGGCAATTCGATCAGGCAGTCGCTGCCCACCGGCATGCGCAGGCCCACGGCTTCCAGCACCAGCCCGGCGGCGCGCGTCAGGCGGCCACAGGCGCGCTTGCTATCGACCTCGGCAATACCGGCCGAGGCGCTGGTCAGCGCGTCGCGCCAGCGCGCGGTGTGCAGCGCGGCGGAGGCCGGTGCCGACGGGGGCACCGGCTGGGCCGGCGCGGCGGGCTGGGCGTCATGCATGCGGGGGCTCCCACGGGTCGTTGCGGCCCAGGGCCTTGATCACACGGCTCCAGCGGGTGGCCAGGCTGGCGTCCAGCTCGCCGCTCGCGGCGCTGGCGATGCAGCCGCCGCGCGCCACGGTGGCGTCGGCGCGCACGGTCCAGCCGGCGGCTTCCAGTTCGCCGGCCAGATGGGTTTCCACCAGCGTCACGTCCTCGGGGTTCAGCAGCAGGCAGGGCGAGCCGGAGAGCGGCGGCTCGGCCGCCAGCAGTTCGCGCGCGGCGGGCAGCAGCGCGGCGGGATCGGTCTCCATGGTCTTGCGGACCAGCTGGCGCGCCACGTCCAGCGCCAGGCCGACCAGTGCATCGGCAATCTCGGTATCCACGCGGCCCAGCGCGTCGCGGAAGTTGCCAGCCAGTTCCTGCAGCCGGGCGGCTTCAGTGCGGGCCGATTCCAGGCCGCGTGCATAGCCTTCGCGGTGGCCGTCGCCATAACCCTGGGTCTGGCCCTGGGTGTAGCCCTGGGCATAGCCTTCCTTGCGGGCGCCTTCGCGCATCGCATGCAGGGCTTCGAAGTCGATGGACGGCGGGGGCGGCGGCTCGGCGGGCAGCTGGACGGACTCGAGCGCCTTCTTCAATGCGTCGCGCGGGTCCAGCGACACCATCTGCCAGCGCTGCCAGGCGTCTCCGCGTGAGCGGGCGCGCACCGGGCTGGGCGGCTCGAACGCGCTGAAATTGTCGAACGGGTCGCTGGCACCGGCGCCACTGCCACTGCCGATGCTGGTGCCGGTGTCGCCACGGGCGGGCCCGCGGCTGGCGGCAAAGCCGCGCTCAAACGTAGGCATCGTCTCCTCCGCCAATCTGGATTTCGCCCGATTCCGCCAGGCGTCTCACCACCTGCAGGATGGCCTTCTGCTCGGCCTCCACCTGCGACACACGTACCGGTCCCAGCGCTTCCAGGTCTTCGCGCAGCATCTCGCCCGCACGGGTGGACATGTTGCGGATGAACTTGTCGCGCAGTTCCTGCTGGGCACCCTTGAGCGCCACGATGAGCGATTCGGTCGCCACTTCCTTGAGCACGCGCTGGATGCCGCGATCGTCCACTTCCAGCAGGTTCTCGAACAGGAACATCTCGTCGATGATCTTCTGGGCCAGGTCGCTGTCGTGCGTGCGCACGCCGTCGATGACCGCTTCCTCGTGGGCCGTGCTCATCAGGTTGATGATCTCGGCCGCCGTGCGCACGCCGCCCATGCGGCTGCGCTTCAGGCTCTGGCCGGCCAGCAGCTTGGTCAGCACGTCGGTCAGCTCCTGCAGCGCGCCCGGCTGTACGCCGCCGAAGGTGGCAATACGCAGGATCACGTCGTTGCGCAGGCGGTCCGTGAAGAAGCCCAGCACTTCGGACGACTTCTGGCGGTCCAGGTGGATCAGGATGGTGGCGATGATCTGCGGGTGCTCGTCCTTGATCAGTTCGGCCACCGAGGTGGCGTCCATCCAGTTCAGGGAGTCGATGCCGCCGCCCGGATCGCGCGATTCCAGGATGTCCTCGATCACGGACAGCGCGCGTTCCTCGCCCAGCGCCTTGTTCAGCACGCTCTTGATGAACGAGCTGGAGTCCACGTTCAGTGCCAGGTACTGCTCGGTCTCGCCGCGGAACTCGGCCAGCACCTCGGCCATTTCCTCGCGCGTTACCGACGACAGGCTGGCCATCGCCGAGCCCAGCCCCTGCACTTCACGGGGCGACAGGTGCTTGAACACCTCGGCGGCAGCGTCCTCGCCAATCGCCATCATCAGGATGGCGCTCTTCTGCAGGCCCTTTTCGGGCATTCCCTTACTGGCGTTCGTCATGGGACATCCAATTCTTGATTACGCTGGCGACCAGGCGCGGGTCGCGTTGCGCGGCGTCGCGCACCAGGGCGAGATCGCTTTCGTACTTCGCGGCCAGGCGCAGGACTTCCGGATTCTGCGTTTCTTCCGGCGGCAGGAGCACGGCCTCGGTGGCGTCCGTCGTCTCGGAGGGCGCGGGCAGCGGCGGGGCGGTGTACTTGCGCAGCACCGGACGCGCCACCTTGAACCACAGGAACATCGCCAGGATGGCCAGCAGCAGGTAGCCGACGCCGGTCTTGGCCAGGTCGATCATCTGCGGTTGCTTCCACAGCGGCAGCTCGGGTTCCTTCTCCGCGTTGTCGGTGAACGGGCTGTTGACCACGTTCAGCGAGTCGCCGCGGTCAGCCGAGTAGCCCATCGCTTCCTTGGTCAGGTTCTCGATCTGGGCCAGTTCCTTGGCGGAGAGCGCCTCGGTCACCGGCTTGCCCTTGGCATCGAGCTTCTGGCGGTAGTTCACGACCACGGCCACCGACAGGCGCTTCACGCCGCCCGGAGCCTGCTGCACGTGACGCACCACGCGGTCCACCTCGTAGTTGGTGGTGGCGTCGCGGCGGCTGGTGCTCGGGCCGGTCTTCTCGGCGGTCTGCGTGGTCTGGTTCGCGTTGGCCTGGGCCGGCGGATTGGGCTGGCCCGGCTGGCGCGGCGGCTGCGGCGTGGTCACCGGCGCCACGGCGGCGGCCGGCGGCTGGTTCGACAGCGCGCCCGGCACGCCGCCCACGGGGGAGGCGCCCTGCGTGCTCGACTCGCTGGTCTGCTGGCTGCGGATGACCGCCTTGGTCGGGTCCTGGTTCGGCTTGTAGCTTTCGTCGGTGTGCTCGACGGACGAGAAGTCCACGTCGGCGGTGACCTGGGCGTGGACGTTGTCCTTGCCGAGGATCGGCGCGAGGATGGCTTCCACGCGCTTCACGTAGTTCTGTTCCACCTGCTGCACGAACTTGAGCTGGCTGGCGTCCAGCGAGCGGTCATTGGTGCCGGAGAGCAGGTTGCCGTGCTGGTCGACGATGGAGATCGACTTCGGCGTGAGTTCGGGCACGCTGGACGAGACCAGGTGGCTGATGGCGGCGACCTGGCCTTCATCGACGGCGCGGCCCGGGTAGAGCTGCAGCACGATCGACGCGGTGGGCTTCTGGCGCTCGCGCACGAACAGGGTGGGCTTGGGGATGGCCAGGTGCACGCGGGCCGACTGCACGGCGCCGATCGACTCGATCGAGCGGGCGAGTTCGCCTTCCAGGCCGCGCTGGTAGTTGACCTGCTCGGCAAACTGGCTGATGCCGAACTTCTGGTTATCCATCAGCTCCATGCCGGCGTTGCCGTTCTTCGGCAGGCCCTGGCTGGCGAGCTTGAGGCGCATTTCGTGCACCTTGTCCGCCGGCACCATCAGCGCGCCGCCGCCTTCGGCGAACTTGTACGGCACGTTCATCTGCTGGAGGGAGGCCACCACGGCGCCGCCGTCGCGCTCGGACAGGTTGCTGTACAGCACCTTGTAGTCCGGCGTGCGTGACCACATCACGCCCACGGCGATGGCCGCGACCAGTGCCGCCCCGCCGAGCATCAGGGGCAGGCGCGGATTGGCCTTGAGCTTGTCGACCAGTGCCGCGCCGTTCGGCAGGGTAGCCGCCGCGTTCATGCGCGCGACTCCGGCGCGGCAGGGTTAGTCCTGCCCTTGCCACTTTCGCCTTGGCTGCCGTTAATCATTTCGGCTTGGCTCACATTACGCTGCTGAAAAAACACGCGCACTCCCCGCTGGTTGATAACAGGCCGGGGCGGTGCGTCGATACGCTTGGATCCGCCAGATCCGGCACGGTAGCGATGATCGGCCAGAAGGCTGATGGACAATTGGCTGAATAGGCGAGGTTTTCCCGCCGAATTCATCCTTTGGGCTGGTGGCGCGGGTGGGTACAGTGCGAGCACTGAAAACGGACTGCGTGTGATGTATCAGGCGCGTGGTTCGGGAAACCCTCTCACAGAACCGGACGCGTCATGACGATCTCCTCGATTGAAGGCATGCTCCAGCAACTGCGCGGCCTGGCGCAGGTGGCTGGCGGCGGCAGCACCAACCAGGCCCCGGCGGCCTCCACCGAAGGCTTCGCGGGCGAGCTGCAACGCTCCATGCAACGCCTGAACGCCGTGCAGGACCGCGCCTACGGCCAGGCCGAAGCCTTCGAAATGGGCAAGCCCGGCGTGGCCCTGAACGACGTGATGATCGACATGCAGAAAGCCAACGTGTCGTTCCAGACGGCCGTTCAGGTGCGTAACCGCCTGGCGGCGGCGTACCAGGAAATGATGAATATGCCGGTTTGACGACGGCTTTCCGGCCCGCGTAGCTGTTGGCGCGTGGGTTGGGAACGACAAAAAGGCCATGTCGCGCTCCCGCGACATGGCCTTTTTGTCGTCTTTCGTCGTCTGTTATCCCGTCTGTTATCCCCTCACACCCTGAAATACTCCGCCGCCGCCCGTTCGTAGGCGGGCTTGCAGATCAGGTCGCCGGCTTCGCCGGCGTAGACCAGGCAGTCGCCCGGGGTTTCGCGGTTGAGTACGCTGACGCCCTGCGAGATCACCGAGCCGTTGCGGACGTGGCTGCGGCCGATGATGGCGGTGTTGGGGTACATGACCACGCCGTCGCCGATGACCGGCGCCACGCCGTGGTTCTTGCCCACGGTGGAGTTCTGGTACAGGACCAGGTAGTTGCCGTAGGTGGCCTTGGCCAGGACGATGCCGACGGAGTGGCCGATGAAGAACACCTCGGGCATCTCGATCTCGTAGAACAGGTCGATCGCGTTGAGCGCCTTGTTGAGCAGGAACAGCTTGGTGCAGGCCTCGCCGTTGCGCTCGTTGCGCCAGATCGTGTTCGACAGGTAGTACAGGTACTGGCAGTACTGCGACGAGTGCAGGTAGTTGAACTGGCCGGGGCGCCACATGCGCACGGCGTCGATGCAGCGGCCCACGCGGGCCAGTGCCTCGTCCATGTGGCGGGACACCACGGGCAGCAGCGCCGCGTGGCGGCCATCCGGCACCAGGTTGGCCACCTGGGCGCAGGTGTAGGCAGCCAGCGACTCGCGGGTATGGCCGATCAGTTCCATGGCTTGATCCCTTCCAGATGGCTGGCCATCACGTCGCGTACGTCGCGCGGCGCCACGCCGAGGCTGCGCAGCGCCTCGGTGCTGCACACGGCGGCCCGTTGCACGGGCGAGGCGCGGGTCAGCGCGATATCCCAGCCGAGCCGGTTGAAGACCTCGGCCAGCTCGCCGTTGGACACATTGGCGCCGCTGGCCACGTTGAAGATGCCGCTGGCGCCGCCCGTGGACATCGCGGTCAGCGCGCCGACCACGTCGTCCAGGTGGATGTAGTCGCGCACGAAGCCGGCGTCGCTGTCGAGCGTGAACGCGCGCTCGGTGGCCGCGCGGATCAGCCATTCGGACAGGAAGCCCGGCGAATCGGCCGACCAGTCGAACACGCACGAGAGCCGCGCCACGGCGGCGCGGCCGGCGGCCACGGTCAGGCAGAGGTTCTCGCCCAGCCCCTTCGACAGGTCGTACAGCGCGCGCGGGCTGGCCGGCTGCAGCGTCAGCGCGGCGGCCTCGTCGCCCACGGGCAGCTGCGAGGTGTCGTACAGCCGCGTGGAGGACAGGTAGACCAGATGCGCGAAGCGGTTTGCGCGCAGCACATCGGCCAGCAGCGAGACGTGCGCCGTGACGGTGTCGAACGGGCGTGCCGCGAAGTCGGCGGTCAGGCCGGCGCAGTAATACACATGGCCCAGGTCCCGGGTGAAGAGCGCGCGGTCGCCGCGCGCGGGCACCCAGACCTCATGGCCGGCACGCCGCAGCGTGTCCGCCAGGCGGCGGCCGACAAAGCCGGCCCCGCCAATCACCGTACAGCGCATCACTTTCCTCGGGGTCGATCAGTTGACGGGATGGTGGAGCGCCGGGTCACGGTGCCACAGCAGCTTGGGGCTCACGCCCGGCACCACCGCGAAATCCTTGCCCGCCAGCAGCGCCGGGTCCTTGACGGCCACCATGTTGAAGCCGTGCGCCGGGCCTTCCAGGTAGACCTGGTCCACCGGCACCAGCTCCACGGGGCGGCCTTCCATGTTCACGTTCGAGTTGAAGTCGCGCACGGCGTAGACGTGGTAGCCAAAGCCGGTGAGCATGCGGATGATCTCGGCGTTCTGCAGGCCGGCGCTCCAGTCCACGTAGTGGCGGTGCACCTCGAACACGAGGTTCGGGGCTTCGCCGGCCGGGCGGGCCAGCTGCTTCGCCGCGCCCTTGAACACGTTCAGTTCGGCGCCTTCGATATCGAGCATGATCAGGCCGAGCTTGTCCACGTTCTGCTGGGCGCAGTATTCGTCGATGGTGATGGTCGAGAAGCTGTCGTCTCCGGCGGGGCCGTCGCTGTGCTCGGCGTGGGCGAACGAGTCGTGGCCCACCAGGCGCAGTTGCGTGGTGCTGTCCGACCACAGGCCCAGGCGCCAGCTGCGGATGTTCTCCACGCCGTTCAGCGTGGCGTTGTTGCGCAGCATGCCGAGCTGGTCGGCATTCGGCTCGAACGCGTGGCAGGTGCCGCCGGCCTGGGCCAGGCGGCGCGCCATCAGGATCACCTGGTCGCCGAAGTAGGCGCCGCCCACCACGGCATGGCCGCCGCGCTCGCACAGCTTCAGCAGCAGCTTGGTGGTCTGCGGCTCCCACACGTGGTCCGGTTGCGGCGGCGTGCTCATCAGGAAGTCGCGCGCGATCTTGGTGCGGTACAGGAATTCGAACACCGTGCCGTCGGCCAGCGTCTTGCGCAGGCGCGACTGCTCGTTGTACATGGCATCGACGATCGGGCCGGTAATGTCGTCACGCACGCTGCCTTCGTAGGCGTCCAGGTCTTGCTCGATGCTCTTGCACAGGGCGATGACCTTGTCGCGGGCGGCGGCGCTGCCGCCCACCGTGCGCAGGGCGTCGGACAGCTTTTGCAGATGTTCAGTCGTCATGGGTGGCTCCGCTTGGATTGTCAGGTTCGAATAAAAGGGGTTGTCAATGCTCGCCAAGCCCGGCGAGCAGGGGAAGCGCCAGGTCCTTCGCGGAGACCATGCGGTCCGCGCAGTCTGGCCAGTCAATGCCGATGGCGGGGTCGTCCCAGCGTACGCCGGCACTGCTGCCGGGCGCGAACGGCACCGTCATCTGGTAGAACACCTCGGAGAGCGCCGTGCGGGTCTGGAACCCGTGTGCGACGCCCTTCGGGATGTAGATCGCGCGCTGGTTGTCCGCCGACAATTCCACTGCCTGCCATTGCAGGTAGGTGGCGGACGCGCGGCGCAAATCGAGGATCACGTCGTACACCGCGCCGGTGGTCACGCGCACGAGCTTGTCCTCGGCATGCGCCCCGGTCTGGAAGTGCATGCCGCGCAGGATGCCGGCGCGCGTGTTGCGCGAGACGCTCTGCTGCACGAAGTGCGCATCGAGGCCATGCTCGGCGAACGCCGCCACGCAGACCGTGCGCGCGAAGAAGCCTCGCGCGTCGGGCAGCGGTTCGGGGTCCACCAGCCAGGCGCCGGCGATGCGGGTCGGGGTGAAGATCACGGCAGGACCACGGTATCGGGAATGGGCACCACGAAGCGGCCGCCCCAGGCGCGGATGCCGGCCATCTGCTCGACCACCTCGTCCTTGATGTTCCACGGCAGGATCACCAGGTAGTCGGGCCGGCTGGCGTAGATGGAATCGGGCGAGCGCACCGGAATGCGCGTGCCGGGCAGCAGCTTGTTCTGCTTGGCCGGGTTGCGGTCCACCACGTATTCGATCAGGTCGGCGTCGATGCCGCAGTAGTTCAGCAGCGTGTTGCCCTTGGCGGCGGCGCCGTAGGCGGCCACGCGCTTGCCGGCGCGGCGCGCCTCGATCAGGAAGGCCAGCAGGTCGCGCTTGGCCTGGCGCACGCGCTCGGCAAAGCGGGCGTAGCGGTCCGGCGAGGTCAGGCCGCCAGCGACTTCCTCATCCAGGCAGGCCTGCACGGCCGGCGTGGTGGCGCGGCGCGAGGCCTGGTGGCAGGCAAACAGGCGCAGGCTGCCGCCGTGCGTGGGCAGGTGCTCGATATCGAACACGCGCAGCCCGGCGCGGGCGAGGATCGGCACCAGCGCCGTCAGCGACAGGTAGGAGTAGTGCTCGTGGTACAGCGTGTCGAACTGGTTCTGCTCCAGCAGGCGCAGCAGGTGCGGGAACTCCAGCGTGATCACGCCTTCGGGCTTCAGCACGATCGGCATGCCGCCCACGAAGTCGTTGATGTCAGGCACGTGGGCCAGCACGTTGTTGCCGAGCAGCAGGTCCACCTGCCAGCCTTCCACGCGCAGGGCGCGTGCGGTGCGCTCGCCGAAGAACAGCTCGCGGCTGTCGATGCCCTTGGCGCGGGCCGCCTCGCCGGTATTGGCGGAGGGCTCGATGCCCAGGCATGGCACGCCGTTCTGGTGGAAATACTGGAGCAGGTAGCCGTCGTTGCTGGCGATCTCCATCACGCTGCTCGCCGGGGTCAGGTCGAAGCGCTCGGTCATCGCCGTCACGTAACGGCGGGCGTGTTCGAGCCACGAGGTGGAGAACGACGAGAAGTAGACGTAGTCGTCGTGAAAATGGGTTTCCGCCGGCGTGGCGTCGCGCAGCTGCACGAGCCAGCACTTGTGGCACACCATGGCGTGCAGCGGGTAGAACATCTCGCCCTGTGCGATGTGCTCCGGCCGGATGAAGGCATTGGAGACCGGCGACAGGCCGAGGTCCACGACGGTTTGCGTCAGCGGCGCGCCGCAGGCGCGGCAGCAGGGGGTAGGAGCGGTGGCAGCAGTGGTCATGCGCAGAATTGCTCGATCTGTTGTTCGGTGATGGCGCGGGCCTGGCCCGGCTCGTGCTGGACCGTGCGATACCAGCGCGCGGTGGCGGCCAGCGCCTCGTCCAGCGTCCAGCGCGATTGCCAGCCCAGCAGCGTGTGCGCCTGGGAGGAATCGAGGTACAGGTTGCGGGCCTCGTGCGGCGCGGCGCCCGGCGGCGGGCAATGCGCCCACTGGAGTTCCGGCCAGTGTGGCTGCAAGCCGCCCAGCACGCGCGCGACTGGCAGGTTGTCGCGCGCTTCCGGGCCGAAGTTGAAGGCGGTGGCCAGCGCGGCGTCGCCGGCCAGCAGCCGGGCGCCCAGCAGCAGGTAGCCGTGCAGCGCTTCCAGCACGTGCTGCCACGGCCGTGTAGCCTGCGGGCTGCGGATCTCAAGGACGGCGCCACGGGCGGCAGCGCGGGCGGCATCGGGAATCAGGCGGTCCTCCGACCAGTCGCCGCCGCCGATCACGTTGCCGGCGCGGGCGGTGGCCAGCAGCACGCCACGCTCGGCCAGGAACGACTTCCGATAGCTGGCGGCCACGAGTTCCGTGCCGGCCTTGCTCGCGCTATAGGGGTCATGGCCACCGAGCGGATCGGTCTCGCGATAGCCCCACAGCCATTCCTTGTTGTCGTAGCACTTGTCGGTGGTGACCACGATGACCGCGCGCACGGACGGGCAGGTGCGCACGGCGTCGAGCAGGTTGACCGTGCCCATGACGTTGGTGGACCACGTCTCGGCCGGGTCGCGGTAGCTCGCGCGCACCAGCGGCTGGGCCGCCAGGTGCAGCACGATCTCCGGTTTCGCCGCGTGCAGCGCGCGCGTGAGCGCGGCGGCGTCGCGGACATCGCCCACCGTATGCTGCGCGAGCGCCGGCGCCACGCGCGCGGCGTCGAACAGGCTCGGCGTGGTGTTGGGGGCCAGCGCATAGCCGCTGACGCGCGCGTCCAGCCGCGCGAGCAGCAGCGCCAGCCAGGCGCCCTTGAAGCCGGTGTGTCCGGTGACGAAGACGCGCCGGCCTGCGAACGCGGAGAGCGCCGCCGACGGGGAGGCAGTCGACACCATTACCAGGTCTTCCAGGGCGCCTTGCCGGATTGCCAGAGGTCTTCCAGCAGGTTCTTCTCGCGCAGCGTGTCCATCGGCTGCCAGAAGCCGGTATGTTCGTACGCGGCCATCTGGCCGGAGCGGGCGAGCTGGCGCATGGGGGCTTCTTCCCAGCTCGTGGCGTCGTCCGGCACCAGGTCGATGACTTCCGGCTGCAGGATGAAGAACCCGCCGTTGATCCAGGCGCCATCGCCGCGCGGCTTCTCGGTGAAGCCGCACACCTTGTCGTTGTCGCGTTCGAGCGCACCGTAGCGGCCCGGCGGCTGCACGGCAGCCACAGTGGCGCGGCGGCCGTGCTCGCGGTGGAAGGCGATCTCGGCGGTAATGTCGATGTCGGACACGCCGTCGCCATAGGTGAAGCAGAACGGCTCGCCCGGCGTCAGGTATTCACGCACGCGGCGCAGGCGGCCGCCGGTCATCGAGTCCTCGCCGGTATCCACCAGCGTCACGCTCCACGGCTCGGCCTTGCGGTGGTGCACGGCCATGCGGTTCTCGCGCATGTCGAACGTGACGTCGGACATGTGCAGGAAGTAGTTGGCGAAGTACTCCTTGATGACGTAGCCCTTGTAGCCCAGGCAGATCACGAACTCGTTCACGCCGTGCGCCGAGTACATCTTCATGATGTGCCAGAGGATGGGCTTGCCGCCGATCTCGATCATCGGCTTCGGCCGCAGGTGCGATTCCTCGGAGATGCGGGTGCCCAGGCCCCCGGCCAGGATGACGGCCTTCATGCTGCCACCTCCTCGGCGGCGGCTTCGGGTGCGCCCTGCGTGGCCACCTCGATGCCGATCACCTCGAACACGGTAGGCGGCGGCGAGGCTTCCAGCACGTCCAGCGCCAGGCCGAACTGCTCGTCGAGCAGCTGGGCGAGGGCGGACTTGTCCAGTTCGAGTTCGTCGAGCCAGAGCGCCAGCTTGCGGTACAGCGGCAGCGCGTACGGGCGCATGCCGATGGCTTCCACCAGCAGGTCGATGGCCGCGTCAGCCTCGCCGTTGTGGTACTTGAATTCGGCCAGGCCGTAGGCCACCACCCAGTTGCGGTACCAGGTGGAGGTCAGGTTCTCGAGCACGTTGAGCAGCGGCACCCATTCCTTCAGGTGGATGTGAGCGGCCACCGACATCACCAGGTCCTCGGCGGGATACCACGCGCCGGCGAAGAACAGGCCGGAGCGGCGCGGTTCGGTGCGGGCGGGAATCGGCTTGGTCTCGCTGCAGATCTCGGTCAGCTGGTCCTCGAACCAGGTGGCGAAGCGCTGCGCGTCGAACATCTCGCTTTGCTCCGCACGCGGACGGATCGACATGCGGATCTCGTTGAGCTGCTGCACGTCGGCCGCCAGCGCGCAGGCCACGTCGACGTAGCGCTCCTCGGTGTCGCAGATCAGGTCGTCCAGGCCGGCGGCGTGCAGGAACGGGGCCGACACGCGCTGGTGGAAGGTGTCGCCGGAGAAGGTGACCACGGGCACGCCCATCCAGATGGCGTCGCAGGTGGTGGTGCCGCCGGTGACGGGCGCGGTGTCCAGGGCGATGTCGATGCGGTGGTAGGTCACGTACTGCGCCGCGCCGTCACGGTTGATCAGCTCCACGCGGCTGGTGTCGATGCCATGGGCTTCCATGCGTTCGTAGAGCATCTCGCGCACGTTGTCGCGGTCGCAGCCGGTGGCTTCCACGAGCATGCGGGCGTTCGGGCAGCGCGCCAGCACGGCGCTCCACAGCCGCATGGTCTTGGGACCCAGCTTGGCGATGGTGTTGCAGGAGCCGAAGGTGATGTAGCCGTTGTTCAGCGCCGGGGTCGGCTGCACGCGGAAACGCGGGTCGTAGATCTTCAGCGGGTTGGTGACGATCGGGTGGTAGGCGCTGAACACGGGCGCCCGGAGCAGCTTCTCCGTGTAGTTGTGGTCGAAGCCCTCCGGATCGGCGGTCCAGTCGGTCACGCGGTACTCGATCTGCTCCATGCCGGTGGTGCCGGGGTAGCCCAGCCACGTCAGCTGCTTCGGGGCCAGGCGATGCACCATGTAGGTCAGGGGCGAGGCGCCCGTGTAGCCGCCCAGGTCGACCATGACGTCGCAGCGCTGCGCGCGCACGGCCTTGACCACCTCGGCCTCGGACATCTTGTAGAGGTCGTGGAAGCCCTCCGCGTAGACGCGGATCTTCTTGGTGATGTTGTCGTTGACGTTCGACAGCGAGAACAGGTGCACCTCGAAGCGGGTGCGGTCCAGATTGGCGATCAGCGGAATCAGGAAGTAGGCGCAGGCATGGCGGCGCAAGTCGTTCGACAGGATGCCGATGCGGATCCGCTCGCCTTCGCTGGCGCGCAGCGCCGGGGCTTCCACGGGCGTGCGCGCCAGCGTGCGGGCCCAGTCGGTGGCCTCGCGGCGCAGTTCCTCGGCGCCGATGGTTTCGTCGTAGAGCAGCGAGAACAGCAGGTTGGAGCGGTTCACGCGCTGCAGCGGGTCCAGCGCGCAGGCGCGGCGGAACACGGGAATGGCTTCGATGGTGCTGCCCGATTCGCGCAGCGCGGAGGCGTAGTTGCCCACCGCCACCGGGTCGTTCGGCAGCAGGCTGGCGGCTTTCTCGCCGGCCAGGCGGGCTTCGAAATAGTCGCCGGTATAGAACATGGCCGTGCCGAGCACCTGCCACAGATGGGCCGAGCCGGGCTGGAGTTCCAGGCTGCGCTGGAGCAGCGGAATGCCGGCGGTGTAGTTTTCCAGGGCCACCTCGAGCGCGCCGACCAGGCCCAGGAAGCCCGGATGGTTCGGGAAGCGTTTCATGCCGGCTTCCGCCAGCCGCTTGGCTTCCTCGCTATGGTGCAGGCCGGACAGGCACAGCGATTCGAGGTAGTACGGTTCGGGGAGCGTGCCGGCAATGCGCTTGGCAGCGCGGGCGAGCTTCAGCGCGTCCGCGTACTTGTTGGCGTGGTAGGCATTCCAGGCCTGCTGGATGGTCCGCTGCGCGGGACCCATCGAAACGTTCTTGGTCATGGCGTTGTGCTTTGCAAAGGCGCGGTGCCAGCCCGGACGGCAGACGGGCTGATCGATGCGTGCACAGTAACAAGGGACGTTCCGCGTCATCGGCCGGAACACGGGCCGAAATTGGCGCTATTTCAGCGTGGGTGCCGTTCTCGGCGCCTGTGGGACGGGGCGGGCCGGGTCAGGTGAGGGCTGGAAGGGCCGGCACGGCGTCCGGCTGTTCCATCCGGTGCAACCAGACCAGCAGCTCGGCCACGGCCACATAGAGTTGCGGCGGGATCTGGCTGTCGAGGTCTACCTGCATCAGCAGGTTGACCAGCGCCGGGGAGCCGTGCACGTAGACGCCGGCCTCGCGGGCGCGGGCGATGATGGCTTCGGCGGACAGGCCGTAGCCCTTGGCCACCACGCGCGGCGCCTTGTCGGCGGATTGGTAGGAAAGCGCGACGGCGGCGTCGCGGTGCGGATCGTTCGCGCTCATGGCTGGGCTGCCGGCATGGCGTCCAGGCGCGCTTCCACCTCGGTGGCCGCGCTGACGTTGAGGTTCAGCAGGGAGATGCCGTGGGCTTCCAGCTGGCCGCGGAAGTCAGCGCCTGCTTCGGCCAGACGGCCAGCGGTGGCGCGGTCGTCGGCCACCAGCCGGGCTTCCAGCCCGTGCGCGCCGAGGGTCAGCACGGCATCGACATGCCCGAGCCGGGGCAGGTTCAGGCGCAGCCGGGTGCTCCAGGTCGCGGCATCGGCCGATGTGGGCGAGTGCTCACCTTGCTGCTCGCGCGTGACTTCCCAATCTACGGGCATGCCGGGCCAGGCTTCCACGGTCCAGCGGAACTGCTGCGTGGCGAGCAGCTCCAGCTGCTGGCGCACCACGCCTTCGCTGGCCGGGTGGACCGGCGGGCCAACGTCGGGCTGCTGCGGGGCGGCGGGCTGGTCGGCCGCATTCCAGCTGGCGATGATCGCCGCGCGCTGGGCCTGGGCGATATGGTGGCCTTCGTGCGAGACCTCGGCCGTGATCTGGTACGCATGCGCCGCCGCATTGGCGTGCGCGGCGCGGCGCTGCTCGGCGGCCGGTGTCGATGGCGTGGCCTGGCCGGGCAAGGCGCTGGCGCTGGCGGGTTGGCCAGGCTGGCCAGCTTGGCTCCCGGCGTCGGCGCCATGGCCGCGCGCGGGCTGCGCCGGCACGCCGGTGGTCAGCGGAAAGATGGTCGGGCGCGTCAGTTCCGCCAGGATCGCGGCGCTGGGTGTCGGTGCGGGCGCGGCGGGCGGTCCGCCATAGGGCAGCAGCGCCACCGGCGCACCGGCGCCGGGCGCGGGTTGCTGCGGCGGCGTTGCCGCTGGCGAGGCCGGCTGGGCGGGCGAGTTGGGCGCGGGGGGCGGGCGCAGGCCGGCCTGCGGTTCCTGGAGCAGGGCGGACAGCGGGCGCTGGCCCACCACCCATTGCGCCACATGCGATTCGTAGAACAAGCCGCTCTGGTCGACCAGCGTGGCGAGCGCTGCGGACAGCGTGGCCGCTGATGCGTTGCCCGCGCCGGGCGCGGTGGACAGCAGCGGGGCCCGCGTCTGCAACGGCTGCGCGTCGCCCGATTCGAACAGATCGAGGATGGCGCGCGCGGCAAAGCTCAGGGTCTCGCGCGTGGAACTGGTCAGCGCGTTGCCGCGCGCATCCATGCCACCGGGGCCGACCACGTTGGGCTGGCGGGCCTGGACGGTCTCGCCCGTGGACGACTGCACGTCGCCCTGGGAGACCTCCTGCACCGGCATCAGGGCCGCGAGTTTGTCGATGGCCAGCGCCGGGCGCGAGAGTTGCGTGTCCGGTGCGGCGTGGGGCACCAGGGCCGCCGGGATTTGGATGCCAGTCATGGGCGCGTGTCAGCGGTTGGCGATGGACGTGATACGCGTCGGTCGATCCCTTCCGCAAGCACGGAAGGGCGGTGGAATCAGGCGGTGGCGCCGTAGGCGGCGGACAACTCGAGCTTGCGGCGCGAGCTGTTCAGCAGTTCGCCCAACTGGGCCAGGCGCGGCATGGTCAGGTCGCGGATCCGGGCATCGTACGCCAGGATGCGCTCCAGCAACTGGAAGCGGCGCAGGCGTTCGTTCTCGGTGAACGGCTTGCTGTGATCGAGCAGGCGCAGGCGATCCACTTCGGCCATGTAGACCTGCTGGAGATCGTTGAGCGCATCCCAGTTGGACGCGCGCGCGGCTTCGAGCATCTGCTCCGAGAGCACCAGCAGCTCTTCGTAGCTTCTGACGATGGGGGACATATCGAACATCTCAGGATTCCTGCAGGGCGGGCTGCGTGATGGCGGTCGGTGCAGCGGGCTCGGCGTCAGTGGGCGCTGCCGGGTCGATGGCGGTCCAGGCCGAGGCAAGATTCTCGAGCAGGGCATCCACTTCCGACAGCAGGGTAGCGTCGCCGCGCAGGTTGGCCAGCATCAGGCGACGGGTCATGTATTCATACAGCGATTCGAGGTTGGCGGAGATTTCCCCGCCGGCCTCGTGGTCCAGCACCGCGCGCAGCCCGTTGTCGATGATGTTGATCGCCTTGGAGATGGCATTGCCGCGCGCCTCCAGCTCGCCATTTTCCAGGTGGAACCTGGCACGGGCGATGGCCGAGCGGGCGCCGTCGTACAGCATCGCAATCAGCTTGTGCGGGCTGGCGCTCATGACCCCGGTCTGTACGCCGACCTGGGCATAGGCGTTGATGGCTTGGCGCGCGAACATGTTGCCTCCGTTAAATTACTTGCTGCTGGTGCCGTTCATGGCGGCGAACTGCTGCGTCAGGTAGCTGCTGGTCTGGTTCAGTTGCGAAACCAGCAGGTCCAGCTGCGTGAACTGGGCGCGGTAGCGGTCCATGGTCGACGTGACACGGTCTTGCGTGGCCGTGTACTTGTCTTCCAGGTCCTTCAGCGTGGCGGTGATGCCGTCGGTGACAGCCGTCAGCGCGCCAGACGTGCCGTTCAGCGAGTCGACATAGTCGGTGACGGTCTTGCCCATGCCGGCGGCGCCGTTCACGCCCGAGAAGAAGTTCGACAGGCCCTGGACGCCGCCGGCCAGTGCCTTGTTCAGCTTGTCGTCGTCGATTTCCAGCTTGCCGGCGTTCTCGGGCGTCACGTTGAACTCGATGCCGAGGTCGGACAGCGTGAGCGAGCCGCCGTTGCCATCGGACATCGGGGTGTTCAGCATCGAGCGCAGGCGCGTGGTGATGTTGCGCAGCGTGCCGTCGCCGTTCAGCGCGCCGGCGGTGCCGGCCTCGGTATCGAACGTGGTCAGCGAGCCGACGGCCGTCAGGATGTTGTTGTATGCGGTGACAAAGCCCTGCACGGCAGCCTTGATGGACGCGTCGTCGCGCGTCACGCTCATGTTGGTGGTGCCCTTGGACTTCAGCGTCAGGGTCACGCCCTGGGCGGCGTCCACCACGGTGTTGCTCTGGCTCGTGACATCGATGCCATTGATCTTCAGCGCGGCGTTGGCAGCGGCCACCTTCTCGGACATGCCGTTCGGCTGCGTGGCCAGGGCGGGGTCGTAGGCGACGACGTCGCTCACGGCGCTGTCGCTGGCGCTCACGCGCATGCCGGACTGCGTGCCGGTCTTGTCGGACGTCAGCACCAGGTGATAGGGCGTGCCAGAGCCGTCGTTGATGATGCTGGCGGTCACGCCGATATTGGCCTTGTTGATCGAGTCGCGGATGCCTTCCAGCGAGGTGTCGGAGCCGATCGTCACCGTCTTGGTGCTGGTCGGCGTGCCGCCCGTGGCGAGGTCGGCGCCGAAGTCCACGGTGATCGTGCCGCCGCCGATGGCGGCCTTCTTGTCGGTTACCTGCTTCGAGACCAGCGATTGCGCCGTGGCCAGCGATGTCACGTCGATCTGGTAGCTACCCGCCACGGCGGTGGCGTCGGTGGCGGCGCTCAGCACGCTGTCCGAGGTCACGCTGGCCTTGACGGCGCTGTACGTGGCGGCGGTGCCGAGCGTCTTGGCGGCGGCCGAGTAGGCATCCAGCACGCTCTTGATGGTGCCGTAGCCGGACAGCTTGGCCTGGTAGCTCTTGGCCTGGTTGTTGATCTGCGTGAGCGGGAGTTCTTCGGCTGCCTGGAGCTTGTCGAGCAGCGTTTGCAGTTCGAGGTTGGAACCGATACCGATGGAAGAGATTGCCATGTCTTTTTCTACCTATTGTTTTTTGACTTCAACTGGGAGGTTGCAGATGTCAGACGGCGTGGCTCACGAACAAACCCTGGAGCTTGTCGATCGCGCGCGCCAGGCGCACAACGTCTTCATTCGGCATCTGCCGGATGATCTCGCCTGTCTCCTTGTCGAAAACCGTGGTGATCACGCGATGCGTCTGGTCGTCGATGGCGAAGCGCAGGCCAATGGAGGTGGTCTTCAGCACGTCCACCAGCTCCTGCACCGCAGCGGCGGTATCGGCAGGGGCGTCGGCGGCGGGCCGGGTGTCCGCGCGGTCGGCTTCCTGCGACGGGCGAACGGCCTTCACCGTGGCGGTCGGGGCGGCGGAAGCCGGCGCGATGGCCACGGTGTCGGCGGGAATGCGGGCCGCCGGAGTGGAAACGGGATTGGGAGTTGCCATGGTTTGCTCCGTCCGGTGAGGCGAGGGGTTCTGCTCGGTTGAAACGCTTTGCAGGCAGTGGGCTGCCTGCAAAACATTCCGGCAAAAAAGCCGGGCCTTGCGGCCCGGCCTTCTTGCGGCGCGGCGATTAACGCAGCAGCGACAGCACGTTTTGCGTGGTCTGGTTCGCTTGCGACAGCACCGAGGTACCAGCTTGTTGCAGGATCTGCGCGCGGGTCATGTTCGACACTTCCGTTGCGTAGTCAGCGTCTTCGATGCGCGAACGCGAAGCCGACAGGTTGTTCACCGTCGTGCTCAGGTTGTTGATCGTCGACTCGAAACGGTTTTGCACAGCACCGAGGCTCGAACGCAGGCTGTCAACCGAAGCCAGCGCGGAGTCCAGCGTTGCCAGCGGGTTGGTCGTGGCGGCCTGTTGGAAGTCCGAAGCTTGCAGCGACGAACCCGTCAGCGTGAAGCCAGCGGTCGAACCGGACACCGAAGCGTCGGTCGGCTTGACGGCGATGTACATCGTGGTCGACGTGGCGGTACCGTTGCCAGCGAAGCCCTTCGACGACAGAGCGGCGTCGTCGGCGGCGGTCAGGCCGGTCATGCTCACTTGCACGAACCAGTTGCCCTTCGAATCCGTCACGACGGATTGCGAGTTGATGGCAGCCGAGGTGTTCAGGCCCAGAGCGCGCTGGATGTCAGCGGCGGCGATGCCGGTTGCCGAAGCAGCCGTCACCGGGGTGGCGGAACCCAGAGCCGTCTGCGCAGCGGCGGAACCGATCGAAGCCGTGGCGCCTTGCGGGCCGGCAACGCTGAAGCCAGCAACGCCGAGGGTCTTCGACGTGATTTGCTTCAGGGCGATCGAGATGGTTTCGCTGTCGTTGGCACCAACCTGGATCGACATGTTTTGATCCTTGGCCAGGACCTTCACGCCGTTGAACTGGGTCTGAGCCGACACGCGGTCGATTTCCGACAGACGCTGCTTGATTTCGTCCTGGATCGACTTCAGGTCCGAAGACGAGTTCGTGCCGTTGGCGGCTTGCACCGACAGTTCACGGACACGTTGCAGGTTGTTGTTGACTTCGCTCAGCGCGCCTTCGGTCGTTTGCGCGATCGAGATACCGTCGTTGGCGTTACGCGAAGCTTGCGTCAGGCCCTTGATGTTGGCGGTGAAGCGGTTGGCGATGGCTTGACCAGCAGCATCGTCCTTGGCGCTGTTGATGCGCAGGCCCGACGACAGACGCTGGATCGCGCTGTTCAGCGACGATTGCGACGTGTTCAGGTTGCTCTGCGTTTGCAGCGACAGAATGTTGGTGTTGATGACTTGCGCCATGGTACGACTCCTATTTGCAATGTTTTAGGCATTCCGGCGGGTGCCGTAACGTTGGCTGCCTGCGTTGCAGGGCGTAGAGTGCCTCCGTTGCAAGGGTTATCGACAGGGCGGTAGGAGACTTTAGAGTGATCTTTGCGAGAGTTTGCGGGTGTGGCCGGAAACCCGCGGCGTTATTGCGGATGCCGGCCTGCCCGGGGGAAGAACGGGGCGCCGCCGGTGCGGGCCGGCCCGGCGGCGTCAGCGCCGCTTGCGGGTGCGCGGTATATATAGACGCACGAAATCGGGCGACGCCTCGGCGTCCAGCACCGCCGCATCGGCTTCCGGCGCGTGCGCCGGCGTCACCACGGTAATGGCGCGCTTGTAGACCACCGTGGGCGAGGGGTCCTCGCCCGTTTTGCCCAGCAGAATCATGTAGTTGTCCGAGGCCAGCACGATCCCGGTCAGCCGCGTGCCATTGGAGAGGTGCACGATGACGGTATTGCGGCTGGCGCTGTGGGCCGCAAAGTGCAGATGCTGCAACTTTCGGCTGGGACGGGGGACCTTTTTTTCCTGCTTCACAACTTCTCCGGAAGAGCCCGCGAGGGTTCTGGCGGCTGTCAATGGTCCGAGGACCAGGCGCATGGATCGAGGTCGCACTAAAAGTGACGGGCGGGGCGCCCTGATCCTGGCGTGATATGAAACATTCGCTCTCGGAGCCGCGGCAGGGGCTCACCTTCATCACAATAGCGGGCGCGCCTTCCGAACGGGGGAATGGCGCTATCCGGCCGAGCGGTTCGGTCGGCCCTGCGAAGAGAGAAGGGGAATACTTCAGCCGGGAGGGTAACAAAATTTTACAAGTGTTGACAAAGTCGGCTAGCAGACGAGGTCTAGAGGTAAAGCTCTATTTATTTTATTGATGCAGTCGGTGTGATTGAAGTAGCACCTTTCGCTATCAGGGCCTGACAGAAAGCAACGCTTGCGCCGCCATCCGCTCGGGCTAAAGCTTTGCGGGACGCTGCCGATAATTGCCGATATGCCCGAATGTGCGGCATGGCAGCACATGGATCACGAAAGTGCTCAATTCGTTACAGCCGCCATCAGGGTATGCCCTGATAGAAGCTCGATTTACACCTCATGTAAGCGGGTTTATATTCCGAGGTTCGGACCGGTTTACCCCCGGTCTTTCACAGCAGTCCTGAAAGCCTACGAGCACCCCGCGCGTGGGCTTCTTTTTTTTGCCCTCGTCGTTTCGTCGCGGTCTGGTGCCGCAGTGGCCGTGGTCGGCCGGGCCGGGGTGCCCGGAACAGATTAGACGCCACGCGCTGACGCGGCAATTTGACGAACTACCGGCACTTTTCCCCCTATTTCGATTTTCCGCTCAAGAAGCGCGCCGGCCTGCCCGATAGCGCTGGTGGCGACACCCGGATTCCGGTGGACGCCAGACGACCATCCGAACATCGAAAAAAGAGAGAAAGGTACGCTGAGATGGGCTTGCGAAACATGGGTATCGGGGCACGACTGTCCCTGGCATTCTGTGCGGTGGTGTTGCTGCTGGCGGCCGTGGCGGCCGTGGGCGTGACCGCGCTGCGCGGCATGAACGAGGCGATGCACCAGGCGGTGGAGCAGCGGCTGCTGCGCGTGATTGACCTGAACCGCGTGAAGGAGAGCGCGCTGATGATCGGCGTGCTGGTGCGCGACGGCGCGCTGACCGAGGACGTGGCGCTGGCTGCACAGAACGCGGACGCGATCACGAAGATGCGCGAGGAAATGGGCGCCGGCCTCGATGCCTTCGGCAAGGTCGTCACCGCCAGTGGCCGCGCCGAATCCATGGCGAAGTTCGGGCAGCTGACCGAGGCCCGCAAGGCCTACAACGGGCAGCTTGACCTTGTCATGCAGCAACTGCGCGCTGGTGACTTCAATAGCGCGCGCGCTGGCCTGATCGTGACGCTGCCGGCGGCGCAGGCCGCCTACTTCGACAATCTCGACCAGTTTGCCTCGATGGGCCGGAAGATGGCCGTCGACGCCGTGGGCGAGGCCTCCGCCCAATATGTCTTTGCCCGCAACCTGCTGATCGGCCTGGCGGCCGCTGCCGCCGTGATCGCCGCGCTGCTTGGCCTGGCCATCACCCGCTCCGTGACGCGCCCGGCCGGCCAGGCGCTGGACGCTGCCGAGGCGCTAGCCCAGGGCCGCCTGGGCCATCCCATTGCCGTGCGCACCCAGGACGAGATGGGCCGCATGCTCGGCGCGATGGAACGTGCCTTCGGCCAGCTTGGCGTGCTGGTGCGCGGCATCCAGCAGGCCGCCGGATCGATCGACACGGCGGCGCGCGAGATTTCCATCGGCAATACCGACCTGTCCCAGCGGACCGAGCAGCAGGCGGCCTCGCTCGAGGAGACTGCCGCCTCGATGGAAGAGCTGACCTCCACCGTGCGCCAGAACGCCGAGAATGCCCGCCAGGCCAACCAGCTGGCGGTCAACGCCTCGGATGTGGCCACGGAAGGTGGCCGGGTGGTGCGCAGCGTGGTGGACACCATGGACGGTATCTCGAAGTCCTCCGCGCGCGTGGCCGAGATCATCAGCGTGATCGAGGGCATCGCCTTCCAGACCAACATCCTCGCGCTGAACGCGGCCGTGGAAGCGGCCCGTGCCGGCGAGCAGGGCCGGGGCTTCAGCGTGGTGGCGGCCGAGGTGCGCAGCCTGGCGCAGCGCTCGTCGTCGGCGGCCAAGGAGATCGGCGAACTGATCAACAGCTCGGTGCGTCAGGTACAGGACGGCGCCAAGCAGGTGGAAGTGGCCGGCAAGACCATGGACGATATCGTTGGCGCCGTGCGCCGCGTGACCGACATCATGGGCGAGATCAGCGCGGCCAGCGAGGAGCAGACCGCCGGCATCGAGCAGGTCAGCCTGGCGATTACCCAGATGGAATCGGTGACGCAGCAGAACGCGGCACTGGTGGAGCAGGCCAGCGCGGCGGCCGAGAGCCTGATGCAGCAGGCCGGCGGGCTGGTGTCCGAGGTGGCGCGCTTCGACCTGGGCGGCGTGCGCGCCCCCGAGGCGCATGCCCACGCGGCCGTGGTGACGGCTGCGCCGCGCATCGCCGCCCCTGCCAAGGCCAAGGCCAAGGCTCCGGCCCTGGCCGCGCCGGCCCCCGCCCGCGTGCGGGCCATCAGCCGCCCGGCCGCGCCCGCGCTGCCGGCCAAGGCAGCGACTGCTCCCGCACCCGCCCCGGCGCCGCGTGGCGCCCGCGCCCCGGCTGTGCCGGCTGCGGTGCGTCCGCCGGTGGCGCGCAAGCCGCAGCCGTCGGTGCTGTCCGCGCGCCAGCCGGTCACGCCCGCCAAGCCGCGCCCGGCGGTGACGCCGCAGCGCAAGGAGCCCGTGCTGTCCACGCCGGCCCGCCGGCGTCCCGCCGCCGCGCCCGCGCCTGCCATGGTCGAGGCCGGCGACTGGGAAACCTTCTGATCTTCTGATCTTCTGGCCTTCTGATCTTCTGATCGATAGTAGTGGTCCCACCTTCAGGCGGCGCCCGGCGTCGCCCGGTGTCCTCCTGAAGGTAGCCTGTAAGCCGCCTGTAAGCCATACGGCACTTCGGCAAGCAGGGCCGGCGGCATGCGCCTACAATACCGGCTCTCCTTGACCACACAAGAGCAGGCACGGCCGGTCGCGCCGCCGTCTGCCACGCAGGCCTTCCATGTCCGCCTCTTCCGTGCCGTCTTCCCCCCCGCAGCCCGCTCGCGCCCCTGATACCCCGCCGCCAGACGTGCCCGTCATGCAGGTGCTGTTCGGTCTGATGCTGGCCATCCTGCTCGGTGCGCTGGAACAGTCGATCGTGGCCGTGGTGCTGCCGGACATCGCCCTCCAGCTGAACGGTTTCGAGGACATGGCCTGGGTGATCTCGGCGTATCTCGTGGCCTCCACCGTGGTGACGCCGATCTACGGCAAGCTGTCCGACGTGCTCGGGCGCCGTTCCGTCCTCTCGTTCTCGATCGTGCTGTTCCTGCTGGCGTCGATCTTCTGCGCCATGGCCACGACCATGCCAATGCTGATCCTCGCCCGCATCCTGCAGGGCCTGGGCGGCGGCGGGCTGATCTCGGTCTCGCAGGCGACCATCGCCGATGTGGTGCCGCTGCGCGAGCGTGGCCGCTACCAGGGCTACGTGAGCGGGGTCTGGGCCGTGGCGAGCATGGCCGGCCCGGTCATCGGCGGTTACCTGGCGCATTTTCTGTCCTGGCGCTGGATCTTCTGGATCAACATCCCGCTGTCCCTGCTGGCGCTGGTGGTGGTGCGCCGCGCCCTGCGCCACCTGCCCGTGGGCGGGCGCCGGCACCGCATCGACTACCTCGGCGCGCTGCTGTTCGGCGGCGGGCTCTCGGGCGTGCTGGTGTTCCTGACCCGTCTGGGGCAGGGCCACTCGCCGCTGGAGCTCCACACGCTTGGTCTGCTGGCGGCGGGCGTCGTCGGCATGGTGCTGTTCGTCTGGCAGGAGCGGCGCGCCGTCGATCCGGTGATTCCGCTCTCGATGCTGCGTGTGCCCACCGTGGCCATCTGCTGCACCACGCTGTTCCTGTGCTTCTTCCAGTTGATTGCGATGTCGGTGCTGCTGCCGCTGCGTTTCCAGGTGGTGGGCGGCGCCCATGCCGACACCGCTGCGTTGCGGCTGGTGCCGCTGACGCTGGCGATTCCGTTCGGCGCCTATATCTCCGGGCGGCTGATGTCGTGGAGCGGCCGCTACAAGCCGATGCAGCTGGCCGGCTCGATCATCGCACCGCTGGCCATCGTGGCGCTGGCGTTCATGCCGCCGCACGCCGTGATGGCGTCCGCGCTGGTGATGATCGTGCTTGGGCTCTCCATCGGGCTGCAACTGCCGAGCGGGCTCGTTGCCACGCAGAATTCGGTGCCGCCGCAGCAGGTGGGCATCGCCACGGCGCTGACCGCCTTCTCGCGGCTGCTGGGCGGGGCGGTGGGCGTGGCCGTGCTGACCACGGTGTTGATTGCCCTGCTGCGCCATAGTGGGATGGCCGTGAGCGACCTCGGCGGCGGCGAGGATGTGCTGATGAGCATGTTCCGGCGCGCCATGGGTGCGGCCAGCGATGGCGACGCGGCGGCGGTGCGCGTGGCGGCCGAGCAGGCGTTCCGCACGCTGTTCCTGTTCAGCGCGGCGGTGTCCCTGATTGCCCCGTTCCTGGTGATGCGGCTGCGCGAGACCACGCTGCGCGGCAGCCCCGTGGCGGCATCGGCGGCGGCCAGCGCGGCGGAGTAGTTCTATATAGCAGTCGTTCTACATAGCGTTACGCGCTGCGCGCCACGCGCCGCCGGGCGCGGGCCGCGAGCCCGGGGCCGAGTACCCAGCGCAAGGTGGGCGCCAGCGCGCCCATCGCCGGCACGGCCAGGGTCCGGCGCATCGAGCGCCGGTGCAGCCCGAGCGCCTCGCGCGCCCAGGGCGGCAGCAGCGCCACGCCGGCATCGGCCATGGTCCGCACCGCCGGCACCAGCAGCGGGTTGGCCACCGGCATCGCCATCACCAATCGCACCACTTCGCGCGTGCGTTCACTGTTAACCAGATAGGGGCGCTGGGCTTCCAGGTAGGCGTGTACCTCGGCGCGCGATCCTGGCACGTCGGGCGCGCCCAGCAGGGCGGCCACGGTGGCCTCCTCGGCGTAATACCGGTCCTGGTCGGCGGCCGATAGCGGGCCGACATAGCGCAGGTATCCCGCCAGGAAACTCGACACTTCGGCCACATGCACCCAGGTCAGCAGGGCGGGGTCGTCGGCGGCGTAGGGCTGGCCGTCCGGCGCCAGGCCGCTGATATTGGCGTGGATGCGGCGCACGCGCTCGATCAGCCGCATGGCGTCGGCGCGGCTGCCGTAGGTAGTGCCGGCGATGAACTGCGCGGTGCGGCCGAGCCGGCCCTGCATGTCGGTGCGGAAGGTCGAGTGGTCCCACACCCCGGCCAGCGCCAGTGGGTGCAGCGCCTGGAGCAGCAGCGCGCTGACGCCGCCGGCCAGCATCGCCGGGAAATCGCCATGCACGCGCCAGCAGACCGCATCGGGCCCGAACAGGCCGGGGTCGCCCGGCGGGTTGTCGTAGTCGATCGACAGGCCGGAGTTGCTGCGCGTGAGCGCGCGCACCTGCGCGCCGGCGTGGCTGCGCAGACGCGTCAGCAGGGGCGGGTTGGCGGATTCCGTGGGGGGGCCGGGGACGCGAGAGGACATGCCGCTGGGGCGCCTCCCTGGCGCCCGGGGCCACGGGTCAATGGGTGGGGGTCGGTGGATCAGTAGTAATGCAGGTCCGTGGCCTTGCCCCAGAATACACGGTACGCATAGACCGTGTAACCCAGGATGGTGGGCAGTACCACCGCCGCGCCGATCAGGATCACCGCCAGCGATTCCGGCGCGCTGGCTGCCTGCCAGATGTCGATCTGGTCCACCACGAGGTAGGGGAACAGGCTGTAGGCCAGGCCGTTGAACGCCATCAGGAAGATCACCGCCGTGCCCGCGAACGGCACCCAGCACCAGCGGTCGTTGCCGCGCGCATGCAGGTCGCGCATCTTGCGCAGCAGGCGCTCCACTACCACGAAGACGGCCATGGTGATCAGCGGAATCGGCGCCAGCAGGATGATGTTGGGCAGCGAGAACCATTTTTCGAAGATCCGCGGGCTCACCAGCGGCGTGACCACCGAGATGGCCGCCACCCCCAGCGCCGTCAGCCACAGGCTGCGCCGCGCCCAGTAGATGGCGCGCAGCTGCAGGCTGCCGGTGGTCTTCATGATCAGCCAGCTCGCGCCGAGCAGGCAGTAGCCGGCCACCAGGCACAGCCCCACGGCCACGGCGAACAGCAGGTTCGGCAGGTCGTAGCGGAAGCCGGTGATATAGAGGCCGAGCATCAGCCCCTGCGAGAAGCTGGCCAGCAGCGAGCCCGCGTAGAACGCGAAGTTCCACCACGGCTTGTGCGGATCGCGCGCCTTGACGCGGAAATCGAACGCCACGCCGCGGATGATCAGCCCCGCCAGCATCAGCGCCACGGGCAGGTAGAGGTGCGTCAGGATGGCACCGTGCGCGAGCGGGAAGGCGGTCAGCAGCAGGCCCACGCCGAGCACCAGCCAGGTTTCGTTGGCATCCCAGAACGGGCCGATGGAGGCGATCATGCGGTCCTTGTCCGCATCGTCGGCCCGGCGCAGCAGCACGCCCACGCCAAGGTCGTAGCCGTCCAGGATCACGTAGATCAGCATGGCCAGCCCCATCAGGGCCAGGAAGACCAGCGGCATCCAGCCGGCCGGCTGGGTCAGGTCGGGAAGGGTAGCCGGGTTCATGACTTGCTCCTGGGTTGGCCGGGAAGGACGGGTTGCGGGGTCTGGACGGCGGCGGGCGCCTCGGGGGCATCCTCGGCCGGGGTGCCGGCCTTGCGGGCGAGGTGGAACACCACGGAGATATAGGCCACGATCAGCGCCAGGTAGAGCGTCAGGTACATCGCCAGCGTGCTGCCGATCATCGCGGCGGGTACCTTGGAGGCGGCCTGCGCCGTGGTCAGCACGCCGTAGACCAGGTACGGCTGGCGGCCTATCTCGGTCACGTACCAGCCGGCGACGAGCGCCACCCAGCCGGAGAAGGTCATGGCCACCAGCGCGCGGGCCATCCACGGCGCGGGCTCGCCGCGCTGGCGGAACTGCCAGGCGCCAATCCACGACACGGCCAGCATCAGCAGCCCCACGCCGACCATGATGCGGAAGGCGAAGAACAGCGGGGCCACGGGGGGATGGCGGTCCGGGAAGGCGTCGATACCCCGGATCTCGCCATCGAGGTCATGGGCGAGGTAGAGCGAGGCCAGCTTGGGGATGGCGATCTCGAAGTCGTTGGTCTGCGTGCGGGCGTTGGGAATGCCGAACAGCACGGCCGGCGCGCCTTTCTCCGTCTTCCAGATGCCCTCCATCGCGGCGATCTTGGCCGGCTGGTGGTGGAGCGTGTTCAGGCCGTGGAGGTCGCCCGCCACGATCTGCAGCGGAATCAGGATCGCCGCGAGCACCACGCCGGTCCGCATCGAATGGATGACATCGCGCCCACGGTCGCCGCGCAGCCAGCGGTAGGCCGAGACGCCGGCCAGCAGGAAGGCCACGGTCAGCCCGGACGCCAGCAGCATGTGCGTCAGGCGGTAGGGGAACGACGGGTTGAAGATGACTTCGAGCCAGCTTGTCACGTGGGCGCGGCCGTCGATCATCTCGAAGCCGGCCGGGGTCTGCATCCACGAATTCAGCGCGAGGATCCAGAACGCCGAGAGCGTGGTGCCGCCCGCCACCAGCAGCGTGGCGATGGTGTGCGTGCGGTTGCTGACGCGCCGCATGCCGAACAGCATGATGCCGAGGAAGGTGGCTTCCAGGAAGAAGGCGGTCAGTACCTCGTAGGCCAGCAGCGGGCCGGCGATGTTGCCGACGGTCTCCATGTAGCCAGGCCAGTTGGTGCCGAACTGGAAGCTCATGGTGATGCCGCTGACCACGCCGAGCGCGAAGGTCAGGGCGAAGATCTTGACCCAGACCCGGTAGGCGGCCATCCAGCTTTCATCGCCGGTCTTGCCGTAGCGCAGCTTGAAGAACAGCAGCACCCAGCCCAGCGAGATGCTGATCGTGGGGAAAAGGATGTGGAAGGTGATATTGGCGGCAAACTGGATGCGCGCCAGCACCACGGGGTCGAGACTGGCAAACACGGGTTACTCCTTGCGGGGGCGGGAGGACTTTGCGGGGGTCTTGGGGGCTTTCTTGGGGGCGGCGTCGGTGGATTTGTCGCCGCCCATGCCGATGGCACTGGCGAAACGGTCCTTGACGTCGAGCAGCTTGGTCACGCGGGAGCCGAGCCGCATGAGCTTTTCCAGCGTGGCGACGTCGAGCCGCTGCATGTCCCCAAACCAGGTGGTGACAAGCAGGATCAGGCCATACATCTCCTTCATGCGCGCCTGGGCGTGGCGGTCTTCCGGGGAGGTGGCGGCCTCCAGCTGGACCTCGCGCAGCATGGACAGCGTGGGATCGATCTCGCGGCGCCGGCGCTCCTCGGCCAGCGTGCGGAAAATCGCCCAGACGTCATCGGGCGCGGAAAAGTACTCGCGGCGGTCCCCTGGCTGGTGGGAGAGCTTCACCAGACTCCAGGATTCCAGCTCCTTGAGGCCGATACTGACGTTGGAGCGCGAGAAACCGAGCGATTCGGCGATTTCGTCGGCATTCAGGGGGCGCGAGGCGGTGAAGAGCAGAGCGTAAATCTGACCGACCGTCCGGTTAATACCCCAGCGGCTGCCCATCTCACCAAAGTGAAGGACAAAGCGCTGGATCAGGGGCGAGAGCTGCATGAACGTTTCGAACTTTCAAGAATTTGTGAAAGTTTAATACGGATCAAGCCGTCCTGCAGGAGTTTTTGCGGTGCGTCAAAAGGTCGCTGGTCACTGCGTACCACAAGCGCCGTGACGTGCGGTGCTCACGGCGATATGCAACGCCGTATTCCCATCAGTTCAGGGTGCCAACGCGCCGGAAGGCGGCCTGTGTGGCCAAGTCGTAGCCGATCGATTCATGCGTTGCGCCGCAGCACTCAGTGATGCAGCAACGGATAGGCCACCAGCCCAATCAAGGCCGCACCCGCGACGATCATTGGTTCAGACAGCTTCTTGAACTTGAGCAGCAACGCGACGGTAACGAGCGCTAGCAGCGCGGTCGGGATATCGACGATCGAGCGCTTGGCCAGGACGATCACCGCGCCGGTGATGGCGCCGATGGCCGCCGCGGTGACGCCATCGACGAACGCCAGAATCGCGGGCAACTTCCCGTACTTCTTGAAATAGGGCGCCGGCAGGATGGTGAACAGGTAGCAAGGCAGGAACGTGGCGGCCGCTGCCACACAGGCACCGGGCAGCCCAGCCACAAGGTAGCCGATAAAGCCGACGGTAATGACAACCGGGCCGGGCGTAATCATGGCTACCGCTACGGCATCGACAAACTGCTTGTCGTTCAGCCAGTGGTGTTCGGTCACCACGCCACCGTACAGGAAAGGCACTATCGCAAGCCCGGAACCGAAGACGAATGCACCGGCCTTGGCAAAGAACACACCGATCTGGGAGAGCAGCGGCCAGTCCACGGTACTCAGCACGCCGCTTGCCGCCGTCAATGGGGTTGCCGCCATCGCGTTCAGCCTGCCGTGCCGCAGCCATTTCGGCGGCGCACGCCAAAACCAGACCAATATCCCGGCAGCGAGGAACAGCCACGCGACCTCCGATTCGGTGATGACCGTGACGGCCGCGAGTACCAGATAGACGAACCACAGCAGCTTGTCTTTGCCTACGTTCTTCCTGGTGAGCCTGTAGGCGCTGATCGCGATGATGCCGATCACCGCCGCGCCCACGCCGTAGAACACCGACTGCATCCAGGTCAGACCGCCGAAGCGCACATAGGCCCAGCCGAGCGCCAGCACCATCAGGAATGATGGCAGTACAAAGGCGACGCCGACGAGTGTGGCACCGAGGATGCGGTAGTGCACGTATCCGAGGTAGATCGCGAGCTGGGCGGCGAGCGGGCCCGGCGCCAACTGCGCGAGGGCAAGCCCCTCCTTGTAGTCGGCATCGGTAATCCACTGCCGCGCATCGACGAGATCCCGGTGCATATAGCCGGCAAGCGCTACCGGACCGCCAAATCCCAGGGTGCCCAGCCGCAGGAAGTACATCACCAGTTGCCGTAGCGTGTAACAGGGGCGTTCGTGTGCAGGAGAGGCGGAGGCGGAGGCGGGTGGCTGGGGCGAGTTCATGTTGTCTTGCGTGGAGAGACGTTCGGAAACTTGGGAACAGGCAACGACCTAGCGTTTGCGCGCGCTGGAAAAGTGCGTGTAAAGCGAGTCGAGGACGGTCCCGACCTCCTCCAGCAGCGCATCGTCATTTGGCAGGCGTTCGCGTGCGCCCGCCAGTACCGCTTCGAAACCACGGGCCTCCGCAACGGGCGTGCCGCCGATGTCGAGCACGTGAACCGTCTGGCCGAGACGCGCCAGTCCCTTGTTCTCATCCAGCCCGAAGCTGGCGAGCAACACCTCGAAGGAAACGCGGTTGCCGACATGCGTGAACGTCGCGCCATCGAAGTCGAACCCCAATGCTTCCCCTGGGCATTGGCGAATGTCCTCCAGCCAGAGGAAGGAGGCGTGGGGGTCGATAAAGCGCCGGATCAGCCAGGCACAGGCAACACGGTCCACCCAGAGGTGCTGTCGTGTTGCCCAGCGTCGCCCCTGGTATTGGGTGGGGTCGCGCCTCGGAATCCCGCCCGCCATGCCCTGCGGTTCGCCTGGCGAAAGCATGATGTCGATGGCTGCATTGAAATCGCGCCACTGTGCTTCGGCACGGACCGAGGCTTCATTCGGGAAGTAATCAATCCTGCGGATCGCATCGTATGCGCGACCGTACCGGCGCGCCATGCGTAGGAGGTCTGCTTCGTCCGTCTCCGCCAACGTCGCCCGAGCACTGGAGAGTTCTGCCATCCAGTCTGCGTATTCGGGAGTGCGATCGAACAACGCGCGGTACTCGGCATCTTGCTGTGTGTCGGTGGCCTGGACGGAAAGCGTCCAGACCTTGCCGTCCTCGCTGGCCGCGTCTGTGGCCAGGGCCAGCAACGGTTCTCGCAGGCCTGCGATGTCGGGCAGCAAATAGACACCGTCGCGTAGTGCAGCCGCACCGAACGCCTTGATGCCGCGCCAGAACCGCATGCGGGCGGTGGCGGCCGATGTGGGCAGGCTGACAACCAGCACCACCCAGGGAGAAGCGAATTGAAGAGAAGTCATGCGCCCAGCATAGTGGGTCGTAGGTTCTGCTTCAATGCTGTAGAGATCTCTACAGGGCAGGCGTGAACCGGCGTAAAAGGTGGATATTGCTCCACATAAATGACGGCTGCCGGCTCCTCCTATTTGATGGCGAAGCGCACCGTGACGGTCTTTCCGTCGGCGAATGTCACGGTTGCCACGGCCTTGGCGCCCGGAGGAAGCGGGACGGGGTCGTTAGCGACCAGGACGTTGCCGGACCCAGGCGTCAGCGCGGTTTCTGTTTTCGTCGTGCCCGACAGCACAGTCAGCTTGCCTTTTGCGCCACCGACAGATTTCTTGGTGTCATGGTCGTCGACGTAAAGAGCCGGTTTGCCATCCTTGTTGACCAGTTCGAATTGCAGGTCGCTGGCTGTCTGGACCGCGCCGCCATACTGCGCTGGCTTGGCGTCATGTGCGTGAACGAGTCCGGTGGCGCCAAGGGTGAAGACGGCCCAGCCAATCGCTACGAGTTTTTTCATGTGTTTCTCCAAGGACACGGGCGACTTGAAGGGCGTCGCCACAAAGCCCGTCGTTCAGTAAGCGTCCTGGCCCGCTTCACGGACCATGCGTTCGATCGGTTCGCGCCCAAACAGCCAGACCACGAGCGGTGTCAGTACGGCGTCCAGCACAGTAGAACTGAGCAGGCCACCGAAAATCACCACTGCCACGGGGTGAAGGATTTCTTTCCCAGGCGCATCGGCGGAGATCAGTAGCGGGACGAGGGCAAACGCGGCGACCAGCGCCGTCATCAGCACGGGGGTCAGCCGCTCCAGCGATCCGCGTACCAGCATCGGCACGCCGAACTGCTCGCCCTCGAGCCGGCACAGGTTGATGTAGTGGCTGACCTTCAGGATGCCGTTGCGCGTGGCAATGCCCGTCAGCGTGATAAATCCGACCATCGATGCGACCGATAGCGTCAGCCCGCCGAGCCACATCGCCACAACGCTGCCAATCAGCGCGAAAGGAATGTTGGTCATGATGGCCAGTGTCAGCCGATGAGAACGATACCGGGAGAACAGCACAAGATAAATCATCACCAGCGACCCCATTGCCAGCAGGACGATCAGCCGGGTGGCCTGTTCCTGGGCCTGGAACTGACCTTCGATACTGGCGAAGTACCCGCCGGGTAGTCCGGTGCTGGCAATGGCACCCCGCACACCTGCGATGACGCGGGACATGTCGGAACCATCGGTGTTCGCATAGACGACAATGCGGCGCCGGCTGTTCTCGCGACCCACCTGGTTGGGACCGTCGGACTCCTCCACGGTGGCGATGGCTGACAGCGGAATTGCCCCACGCGGGGACTGGATCATGATGCGTGCAAGGTCCTGCGGGGTACGACTTGCATCGGGCAGGCGCACCACAAGATCAAAGCGCTTGACGCCATCGATGACTTGCGAGATGCGCGTCCCGTCGGCAAGCGTTTGCAGGGCCGAGAGCGCGTCGCCGGGGGTAACGCCATATTGCGCGGCCTTGCGGTAATCGAGCCTCACGTTAACCTGCGGAATCAAGACCTGCTTCTCCACGGAGATGTCGACCAGGCCGGGGACGCCCGCCAGCTTGCCGCGCAGGTTCTCCGCCAGGCCGCGGAGGGTATCGAGGTCGTCGCCGTAGATCTTCAGGGCGATCTGGGCACGCACGCCAGACAGGAGGTGGTCGAGTCGATGGGAAATGGGCTGGCCGATGGCCACCGACGCCGGCAGCGTCGCAAGCTGCGCGCGGATCGCTGCCATGACCGCTTCGCGACTACGGCCTGAGCGATGCAGGTCAATATCGACTTCAGAGGAATGCACACCTTCCGCATGCTCGTCCAGTTCCGCGCGTCCGGTACGGCGACCCACCTGAACGACTTCCGGCACCTGCCGGATCAGGGATTCGGCCAGCGCCCCGATCCGGTTGGACTCGGCAAGCGATGTCCCGGGGTTGAGCATCAGCGACATGACAAGCGAGCCTTCGTTGAACGCGGGCAGAAATGCTCGGGGCATGAACGGAACGGTGGCGGCAGCCACCAGCACCAGGGCCACGGCAACTGCCAGCACGCGACGGGCGCGCGGAAACGACCATTCCAGCACGCGGGTCTCCACCTTCTTGAGCCAGCGCACAAGTGGGCTGTCCGGATGGTCGAGGCGCTTCATGCCCGGGAGCAGGTAGTACGACAGCACAGGCGTTACCGTCATCGACACCAGCATCGATGCAAGGATCGATACGATGTAGGCGATGCCCAGCGGCGCAAACAGCCGGCCTTCAATGCCCGGCAGCGCAAACAGGGGGACGAAGACCAGCACCACGACCAGCGTGGCGTAGACGATGCCCGAACGCACCTCGACGGATGCGTGCCAGATGACGTCCAGTGCCGGAGGCGGGGCGTCCATGGCACGCCGTTGTTTCAGCCGCCGCAGGATGTTCTCCACATCCACCACGGCGTCATCGACCAGTTCTCCGATTGCGATGGCCAGCCCACCCAGCGTCATCACGTTGATGGATTGACCGAGCAGATGGAATGCCAGCGCCGTAACGGCGAGGGACAAGGGGATGGCGATCAGCGAAATGGCGGTGGTGCGCGCGCTCAGCAGGAACGCAAACAGGACGATCGCCACCATGATCGCGCCATCCCGCAGCGCCTCCATGACGTTGCCGATGGAGGCTTCGATGAAGTCCGCCTGACGGAACAGGATCCGCGGCGCGGCAAGGCCGGCAGGCATCCCTTGCTTCAACTCGGCAAGGGCCTGTTCGAGATCGTGCGACAGTTTGACGGTGTCGGCGGCCGGCTGCTTCTGCACGCTGACGATCACTGCGGGCTGTCCGTTGAAGCCAGCATCTCCGCGTTTTACCGCTGCGGCATGGCGGACATCCGCAATCTGCTCAAGCAGCACGGGCGCGCTGTCCCGATATGAGACGGCGAGGCCACGGAGATCTTCAAGCTGTCTGGTGCGACCCAGGTTGCGGATCAGGTACTCGCGTCCGTTGAGATCGATAAAGCCACCGCTCGTGTTCGCAGCGAAGTCGCGCAAGGCGCGCGTCACCTGCTCCAGCGTGACCCCGAACTGCGCCATGCGTGCCGTATCGGGTTCCACCCGCAGTTGGCGGACCTCGCCGCCGATCGGAATGACCTGCGAAACGCCTGGTACCGACAGCAGGCGCGGCCGGAGTACGAAGTCCGCATATTCGCGAGCGGCCATGGGGCTGGCCATTTCGGGATCGATGGGCAACGCGACCAGCATGATCTCGCCCATGATCGACGATACGGGGCCGAGGATCGGCGTCAGTCCGCCGGGAAGTTGTTCCCTGACCAGTGCGAGCCGCTCGGATACCAGTTGCCGGTTGCGGTAGATGTCGCTGCCCCAGTCAAACTCGGCGTAGACGATGGACAGGCCAACGCCCGAAACGGACCGCACGCGGGTCACGCCCGGCATGCCATTCAGCGCCGTCTCGATGGGGAACGATGCGAGCAGTTCCACTTCCTGGGGAGCCATACCGCCAGCTTCCGTGATCACCGTGACAAGTGGTTTGTTGAGATCAGGAAACACGTCCACGGGGGTGCGCCAGGCCGTGAGGGCGCCGTACACCATCAGGATGGCAGCCAGGGCCAGCACCAGCAGCCGGTTGCCGAGGCTCGCGCGAACAATCCAGTTGAACATGGCGCGCCTCTATCGGATCTGGTTGATCAACGCGGCGCCTGTGACGACCACCCGGTTCTCCGGCGACAGTCCCCGGGTGACGATCACGGTGCGCGCATCGAGCGTGCGGACTTCAACGAGTTGCGCAATAAAGCGCTGCGTCCCGGACTTGACCCAGACGACTGGCTCGTTGTTCGGGTTCCGTACCAATGCCTCGCTGGGTAATGCAATGCCCTGCATCGTGTCGGAGAGCCGCGCCAGCACGGTCAGGGGCTGGCCCACCGCAAGCGTCGACGCGCCGTCTGCCAGGCTGAACGTCAGCGGCACCGCACCATTCTTCAGGCTGCGGCCCGCGCCGACAAACTTCAGCATGCCGCCGGATTTTCCGCCGTCAGCCAACACGCCATCGCGGATGCGACCGACCAGGGAAGTGTCGGCAGTCTGGGCCTCGATCAATAGATGCAGTGGATCGACTATTTCGAACAACACGTCCTGCGGCGCGACCACCTGACCAGCGACCACGCTGGCCGAGGCAATCACACCGCTGGCGGGCGCGCGCAACGGGGCCGTCGGGTGCAGGCTGGTTGTCACCGCGTCGCGCTGGCCGCTCAGGCTCTGGACCTCCGCACGCGCGGCATCGATATCCTTGCGTGGAATGCTGTCCTGCAACGACTCCAGACGCTCCAGCCGTTGCCGCGCCAGCTTGAGGTTGGCCGTCAGCGTCGCAAGCTGTGCCTGTTGGTTGCCGATATCGAACGGTTCGTTCTTATGTCGAAGCACCGCAAGCGTCTGCCCCTTGGCGACGCGCTGCCCCAGCACCGGGAAGCCGCTCCGGGGCGGCTCGAGCCAGCCTGGGTGACCGGCCTGCACGCGGCCACCCGCGTTCGGATCCATCACCACGGTTGCGTTAAGGGTTACCGATTGGGGGTGTTCTCCGCTCTGCGGCATCATGGTGCGAATACCCATGCGCCGCTGCGCCAGCTTGGGCACCTGCACACTGCCGTCAGGGAGGCGGAGCAGACCGCTGCCGGTACCGGCGGCGGTGTCCAGGTGTTCCCCGTCGGGCCCGTGGGCACCGGGTGCGGCCGACACGGACATCGCGTGGCTTGCGATCAGCGCGGAAATGGCGATTGCTATCGTTATCTTGTTCATGGCGGCGCGGCCCTCAGGAAATGGATCGACGAGCACGCACTCGCCAGGCAATTGCAGTCAGCAGGAGCACGGCAAGGAGGGCCACGACGAACCATGCCACACGCTTGAATTGCCAATGGCGATGGCCGTCCGTGCCTGGCGCGACGACGAGCTTGCCTTCCATGAGGTCGGCATCGTTGCCAGTCACCAACGTGAAGACGAGCGCGTGGTCGCCGGGCTGGCGCAGCGCAGCAAGGAGCTTCGGGTCGGTGAAGGAAAAGTCCCCGATGTCGTGATGAAGTTTCGACTGCGCCTTGATCGTGCCGAGTTCGACGTCGAGCGTTCCCGTCGTGACGGGCGCGTTGGTGTCATAGCGATCGACCAGGACGGAGAGTTCATCGCCGTGGAGGGTGCCGACCAGCTCGAAACCCTCGGTATTGGCTTCAATCACGGGAAGCGTGGTGACGGCGCTGGCAGTGGCAGCTGGTGCGTCCAGGTGCTCGCCGTTGGGCCCGTGGGCGCCAGGGGCTGCGTGTGCAGTCAGCGTCGCACAGCACAGCAATGCGATGGTCAGGATTCGGTTCATGGCAGGACTCCGAGGGCCTGGTTCAGATTGGCAATGGCGAGGCCACGGCGTGCGCGCATCTGCGCCAGCTCCGTTTCCGCTTCCAATGCCTGGTTTTGGGCGCGCAAGACTTCGGGCAAGCCGATTTCGCCGGCGTTGAACGTCTTGCGCAGCAGGTCCGAGCGCTCCGACAGCGTGCTGCTACGCTGGCTGACCAGTTCGAGCTGTTGTTCGGCCAGCGCTAGCGACTGCCGGGCGGCATCGATTTCCGATTGCACGATGCGTTCGGCTCGGTCCCGTTCCGCGCGCGCGGTCATCAGTTCGGTCTGCGCAGCCGTTTCGCGAGGCAGATTGCGCGCATCGGTGGCGAAAGGGATGCGGATGAAGACGCCTATGGTCTGGTCACTCGGCAGGCCGCCCCCCGCCGTGTCGCGTCGATAGGTCAAGCCGACCTCGGGTGGGTCACGACGGGACTTCTGCAGGTACCCGACCTGTCGTTCGCCGCGTTCCACGGCGCTTTGCGCGGCGTCAAGCCGGGGATGGGAGGTGGCTGAGCCTACGGAGGCCGGTGTTTCCTCGAACCTCGCCGGCAATTCGGCCGAGCCCGTGGTCTGCACAAGGCGCGCACGGGTCTCCACCAGCCGCGCTTCGCTCTCCGTCAGCAGCGCCTGGCTTGCAAGCAGTTCCTGTTCCGCAAACAGCAGATCTGTCCGGGCAAGGTCGCCTGCAGTCAGGCGGCGCCTGACGTCGTCGCGCAGTGACTGCGCGACGATCACGCGGCGCCGCACCACGTCTCGCTCCGATTCCGCGGCGGCAAGTTGCCACACCCGTTGCCGAACCTCGGCGGCGACGGCGAGTTGGCCCAGCCTGACAGCGGATTCCGCTTCGGCGGCGTGGGCCTCCGCAAGCGCGCCGCGGGCACTGCGCTGCCCCGGCATCCAGATCGGCACGCCCAGAGCAACCTCGCTTTCCCGGACACCGCGACGATCGGTAAGCTGGTCGCCGCGGTGCCGCAAGTCGATAGAAGGTGGCCCCGCAATCAGGGCGTCAGCCTGGACGCGGCTGGCAGCGGCTTCCAGCCGACGGCCCTCGGTCGCCTGTACGGCAACCGACCGCTGCCAGGCGGCATCGAACAGGGCGCGCAAATCCGTGGTCGGTGTCTGCGCGCAGACATTGGCCAGCATCCCGAAGGACGCCGCCAGGCATAGCAATGACTTCTGCATAAATTCCCCAAACGCCAAAAGCTCGAGCAAGCGTCGCGACGGGGTACCGTGTCACAGCCGGACACGGCGAGCAGAAAAGGACAACGCCCCGCCGTCAGGCGGGCACGTGAGGTGGTCGTAAGGGGGGACTGTATGCAGGCGTGGGGATGGTGCTGCCTGCAAAAGATGGCACGACTTGTTGGGTATCCAGCAGCAGCGGGAGCGCTACGGACAGGAGTGTGCCAGGGAGGTTCGACATCAGGTCGAAAGCGAGTTGGTGCGTCGCGGAGGCAAGGGAATCGTCCTCCTCCATGGCGCCGTCATCGTCGTGGTGGTGCTGCACATGCTCGGCATGCGCGACCAGATGATCCATGGCTTCGCCCGACATATGGTCGAACTGTCGCTCCACTGCGCCAAAGGCCTGCAGTGGCAGAATCAGCATCATGAAAATGGCTATGATTCGCGACATGGAACGAATTCTACATGAGCAAATCGGCGTCCGACACAATCCCTTCGCGGTCTGAGGATGGGCGTGCCGGAAAGAAGCGTCTGAAACTCCGCATTGGCCCGTGCCGGGTGATGCCGATGCTGGGGGGTGCACGGTCACGGTCCGTGCACCCGTAGAGCACTCAGGGTGCGGGCAAGATGACTTTGTCCAAAACGTGGATGACCCCGTTTGAGGACAGCACGTCTGTGCCAACGATGTTCGACTGGCGGCCACGCTGGTCCGTAATCGCCAAGGTTGGGCCGACGGTGAACGCTTCACCCTCGACAGTCTTTATCGGCGTGTTAAGCGGAACACTGGCTTTCAGGACCAGGTCGGGCACCACGTGGTATGTCAGCACTTTCGTAAGCAACAGTGTGTTCGCCAAAAGTTGCTCCTTGGTGACACCCAGTTCAGTCAACAGCGATGCAAATGCCGCATTGGTCGGTGCGAAAACGGTGTAAGGCCCAGGCGCATTGAGCGTGTCAACCAATCCTGCGGCTGTCACTGCCTCCACCAAAATGCTGAAGTCAGGGTTAGCAATGGCCGTTTGCACGATTGTCTTGTCGGCAGGTAAAAGCACCTTGTCGATGGCATGGATGACGCCATTGGATGCGGCAATGTCCGCTTGAATGATGTTGCTCGTTCGGTTGCGCCCATCTGTGACGACGAGTCTGGTGCCGATTTTGTCGATCTTGAAAAATCCACCCCCAACCGGATTGATGGGCTTACCGAGGGGAATCGCGCCGCTCTGGATTTGCCCGGACACAACGTGATATCTAAGTACTGCTGTCAACAGCGACTTGTTTGTCAGTAGTTGGTCCTTGGTCACGCCGAGTTCACCAAGCAACGCCGAAAAAGCATCGTTTGTGGGAGCAAACACCGTAATGGGCCCGGGTGCGGTCAAGGTATCCGTCAGGCCCGCTGCCTGAACGGCTTCGGCGAGAATACTGAAACGGCTGTCGTTATTGGCGACCTGCACGACGTTCTTGGGGGGATCGTCGCCGCCACCGCATCCCACGGTAATGGCAAGCAACATGGCACTACATAATCCTATAATCCACCGTAGCATGATCATTCTCCAAACTGTGCCAAGCAATAAGCGCTCCAACAGGTTTTAGCTTTTTATGCGGCCATGGATTGCCTCCTTCAACTCGCAAAGTGAAAAAACTGGTCGATTTCCTCTAACTTGCATCACGACGAGCGGTGATCCCTACTATCCAGCGAGCGAATTTTCAGAGGACTTATGTAACGTTTGAAGAAAAACGTTTGCATAGCCATGCTACGGGAGTGCGGATCAGTGGCAATTGACGCCACAGCGTGGCGGCGTCCCAGAAATCCTGATGACTTGCAACGAAGCCATCCCTGTCAAAAGAGAACTGTGTGCAGCCGGGTACGTCGAAAGCATGCTGACGCACGTTTCCCGTAAACCTCCAGGAAACAATAGCTTCGGCACCACTGCTCATTTTCGTTTGGATCGCAAAGCGCGGGGCTTCAACGCTCTCGAACATATGCTCAAAGACCGCCCGGATCGCGGGGATTCCGCAAACGTCGTTAAACGGGTCGCAGAAGCGCGCCTGCCGCGCGTAATACTGGTCCAGATGTGCGAGTGAGGAGGGCGACAACGCGTCGTACCATGCCAGTAACGCGGCTAGGGTATGTGGCGGCAGGGTATATTGATCTGGCATGTGGGTCAGAGACATTCATGATATGCGGGTCAGCCGCTGTAGCAGGCCAAGGCTGATTCGGTACGGCAGTAGACTGATAAGACGAACCAAGCGTGTAAAGCGTTGTGGGAACGCTATTTCGAAGCGACCTCGTTCCAACCCGGTGAGAATTGCTTCCGCTGCAACTTCCGGTGTGATGAGGGCGGGCATCCGGAAGGTGTTGCGCGCCGTCAGGCGCGATTTGACGAAGCCCGGATTGATCAGGTACACCCCGAGGCCGTGTGCATGGAGTTCCGTATACAGAAGCTCCGCCAGGTTGATCAGGGCCGCCTTTGAGGGGCCATACAACGTGGCGCCGGGTAAGCCGATGTAGCCCGCGACGCTTGCCACAATGGCGATGCCGCCCGAGCGCCGCAGAAGCATTGCGGGAAGCACTGCGCTTAGGCCGTAATAGACGCCGCAAACGTTCGTCTCTATCGTGTCGTGCGCTTCCCGCGCACTTAACTCCCAAGGGCTTAGGGGACGGTAGTCAGCCGCACAGAAGACCACCAGATCCACGCCTTGCCATGCTTCGCAAAGCGCGTCGTGGGTCGCTGTCCAATCTTGAGGCTGGCGTACATCCATGGTGAGCACGACGCCCTTGGGATGGCCTTCGACCACCGCGAGCAGGGCGTCCGCGCGACGCGCCGAAACTGCGACCCAGGCCCCTTTCCCAAGCAGCGCTTTGGCGAGCGCAGCCCCTATCCCGCTCGATGCGCCGACCAGCCAGACGCGCTTGCCATGCCAGTCGCGCAGGCGCGGGTTAAGGTGCAGACCGAAGACCATGCTTGCGCCCCTACGGCGCCGGGCGACGAAAAACGACCGTCACCTGCCCGACTTCGAAGCCGAACTTGGTAACGCGGGCACGATTGATCATCGTCTGCGGGTCGATGAGAACCATCATGTCGTCGAACTGGACGTCGTAGACCTTTCCGTCGACTGGAAGCTGCAAGGTATAGCGCCACCGGAGGACATTGCCGGCAGACTCTCCTGTTGCCGTGCCAACGACATCGGGTGCCTCGCCACGCCAGGTGCCGTCCCGCTCGCGTTTGAGTGTCCAAGTACGCTCCTGCGTTGTACCGTCGCTGTAGCGAAACGTTTCGTGCAGGACGAATTGATCCTGCGACATGCGGCCGTCGAGTGCCACATGGAATCGTTTGACGATTTCGCCACTGCGTTTCTGGAACATTCCCCATGCTTCGGTATTGCCTGAAAAGAACTGGGGCAAGTCGAAGACTGGGCGCTCCTGCGCATACAGGCTGACATCAGGCATCGTACATGCCGTGCCGAGAATCGTAGCGGCGCCAAGCACTATCGCAACGAGCGGTTTCATTGGAGTTCCTCTGTGACTTTTGCTGTGGGCGTTTTCGTGCGCAATGCGACAAGCGCTCCGAGCTTGAGCAGGCAGGGTAGGCCGGCGTAGGCGAGGGCGAGCGCCACGCCGGGCGTGCCGATGGCCGGGGTGCCCGGTTGATAGCCCAGCCAAGCGAGCCCAGGGAGAATCAGTGCGGAGAGCGCCAGGCATAGCTTGCCGATCAGGGTCCAGATCCCGAAGTAGGCGCCGGCCCCTTCGCCATTCGGAATGCACTGGGCCAGCAGGACCGGCGGTAATGCAAGATCTGCCCCGAGTGCAAAGCCACATCCGATGCATACCACGAGGAACGGCGCCACATCTCCCGGTCCGAGCGTCGCCGCCCACACAAACGCCGCGATCGCCAGTCCCATTGCGGCGCGCCACGCGCGCTGGGGACCGACGCGCCCGGATATGCGAACCCAGAGTGGGAGCCCCAGGGCGGCCGCCAGGAAATACAGCGCGAGACTGGGTGCGACCCATTGCATTGCACCCAGTCGATCTTCGATAAAGAAGACGGCCAGGGAAGCGGGTATGGCGACGGATAGTCCGTTCAGGAAATAGGGCACCAGAATCGCTCGGAACGAGCGGTTGTCGCGTACGTTTCTCCATACGCCCAAGATGGCAGGGGAGTCGCTGCCGCGGCCGTGCAGGTGAGTATTCGAACTCGGCATCATTCGCCAGGGAGGAGCGAAGCGCAGTACCCAAAGCGCGCCGATCAACAGGATGCCAAAGAGCGCAATGAATGGGACCATGGCATCTTGCGGCGCCGTGTCTTCGTTCGCCAGCAGCCACGCTGGCCCCGCACTGGCAATGAGGACACCCAACACGCCAGCGCCTTCGCGCCAGGCTGCCGCCCGGGTCAATACGCTGCTATCGGGCCCCAGCGTGGCACCCCATGCGAGGTACGCGACATTCATGAAACTGTGCGCAGCGTATACGGCGACCAGGGCGGCGGAAAACCAGGTGGCCAGTGCCCTGCCTGAGACCATCGGCATCCACAAGGCCCCAAATGCGGCGATGAGGCACGCGGCACTGATCCACAAAGCAGTGGGGAGACGGCGGCTGCGCGCCAGCGTATCTGCCCAGCGCCCGAGCAATGGGTCTTGTGCGGTATCGACAAGGCGGGTGAGAAACAGGATGAGGCCGGCCGTGGACAAAGGCATGCCAAGGCGAGAGGTGTAATACGCAGGCGCCTGGACGTATATGGGCAGCGCCACCATGGCAAGCGGGAGGCCCAATGCACCGTAGGCAACGAGGTGAGCCGAGCGTATGGTCATCGAGCTAGTCCGAGGAGCTTCCTGCGCAATACCGGATCACGGGTCGACGGGCCAAGCCAGATGGAGAAGAATGCGTGGGCAAGCACGGGATCGTCGACCCGCCCGGTCTCGCTGTCGTTGGCGTAGAAGCGCGCGCCCTGCATCGGCGTGTACACGCCAGTCAAGCGATCACCCGCACGCACGTCGACCAATACGCGTGAAAGAGCCTGTCGCCACTGGCCAACGGTCGATTCGGACAATGAATTGCCGTGGATACGCTGGATTTCCTCGATGCTGGTGTCCACCAGGCGCTGTGCACGAATGTCTCGTGCATAAATGAGGTGTAGCGCGAACGGGGCGTCGAGCACCACGGCTGGGTCGTTGGAGACCGGTGGTTGGCTTCTCCAAAGCTGCGCTTCATAGATGCGCATCCCCAACCAGCGGTAGTTGCCTTGGCCGATCATATGTGCCTGCGGTAGGGCGTCGCGCCACGAGGCGGCCGCGATACCAGGCAGAGCTGTTAGCGCAAGCATCAAGGCTGCGAGGTGCCGTGCCATGCTAGTCCCTGCGCGTGAGGAGGAACTGCATGACGTCGGTGCGACCTGCGTCGAATCCGACCTCGCAGTAGCACAGGTAGAGCCGCCACATGCGTATAAATGCTTCGTCGAAGCCAAGGGCCAGGATCGCCCCGGCTTGGGCCTCAAAGCGCTCGCGCCATCGCCGAAGCGTTTCGGCGTAGTCACTACCGAAGGCCAACGCCGTACGGCTCGAGAATCCGCATTTACCGGCGGCCTCAGCAAATCGCTCGGCGCTTGGGAGCATGCCGCCGGGAAAGATGTACTCGCGGATAAAGTCGCTGCTATATCGATATGCATCGAAGCGTTTGTCGTCGATTGTGATCGATTGCACCACGGCCTGGCCCCCCGGGCGAAGCGTCCGGGAGAGCTGGTCAAAAAAGGCGGTCCAGTAGGCCTGCCCGACTGCCTCGAACATCTCGATTGACACGATCGCGTCGTACGTGCCTTCCAGGTCGCGATAGTCGCGCAACTCGAGCCTGATGCGGTCGGTCAAGCCCTCCTGCTCAATGCGCATTTGGGCGTGTGCCAGTTGGGCGGCGGAGATCGTGACACCGTGCACGTTCACGCCGCGTCTGGCCGCATGCATCGCAAAACCGCCCCAGCCACACCCGATCTCGAGGACGTGCATGCCGGGCTTCAGCCCAAGCACGTCGCAGATGTGCGCGTACTTGGCTTCCTGTGCCTCTGTCAGTGAGCGTTCGTTGTGACCGTCGAAGTGCGCGGCGGAATAGCTCCAGGTCTCGTCGAGCCACAGGGCGTAGAAGGGATTGCCCAGATCGTAGTGGGCATGGATATTGCGCCGGCTGCCGCCCCGTGTGTTCCTGCGAAAGAGATGTCGCAGCAGATACCAGCGGCGGCTCAGCCACGCGCCATCGATGGCACATGACAAGACTGATTCATTCTCAAGGGCCAGGCGCAGCAGGGCGACCAGATCGGGGGTGTCTACCCATCCGGCGCGGTAAGCCTCGGCAAAACCAATATCGCCGGCGCTCAGGACGGCTTCGCAAGCGCGCCAGTCCCGCAGCGTCAGCCGAGCCCCCGGCGCTTCATGCGGATCGCCGTAGATCGCCTCCTCCCCGTCCGGCCGTAGGAGCACCAGATGGCCCACGGCCAGGCGCTGGAGCACGGCCAGGAACATCCGGACAAACACGGACGTCCGGGACGGCAGCAGGGCTGGGGTACAAGGCTGTAGCAGCGCACGATGTCCGGATGGAAGACGGTTCATATGAGCGGATAGGGACGGGCAGAGATGGGGTTAGCCGATGGGGGGTACCGAAGGCGGGTGCTTGCCATGAAAGGGAACTGACATCCTCCACAGGCGAAATGCCTGCCAGTGGATGCGTACGATGACGGCAATCGCGGCCCAGGGCTGGCGTGCCACGGCCAACAGCATGCGACCCAAGGTCAGCGGCGACTTGTGGCCACCAATCGAGGTGCGAAGCACGAGGCCGTTGTCATCGTAGTAGTCAATGCCGGCATACGCTGTGCTTTCAGTTTCGCGCACTTGAAACGCGTAGTGGCCCTGCACTGTGTTAAAGGGCGACACATGAAGGCGCTTGCGGGTAGCGAGCACTGTGCGCGCGTGGATGACGCCAAGGTCCGGTGCTGTAACAAGGTAGGCATGATGATCCCCGAACGTGTTGTTCACTTCAGCGACTAATGCGCGCAGTGCGCCGGCCTTGTCGTAGCAATACCAGAAGCTGACCGGGTTGAAGACATAGCCGAAGATGCGCGGTGTGGTCTGCAACCAGATCGGTCCGTCGTCTGGCAGCCCCAGGGCAGCCAGACGTGGACGAATCCACTTGCCCAGGCTCGTGCCATCGCGCGGTCCGTAGTCGCGCGTATGCAGGCTGAAAGGTCTCCGGCGGTCGATGCCGAACCACCACTGTTGCAAGGCCGGCAGCCCATCGATATCGATGCGCAGGCAAAAGACGGGGTACGCGAAGCGGTTGCGGGCGGGGCGCAGGCGATCGTGCATGACGCGGCAGCGCAGGAGCAATGCGGCGGGCTTCATAGTCGAGACCAAGTCGGCAATGCGCCAAAGTCGCGGGCCACCCGCAGTGCGGACTTCAGGCCGTCTTCGTGAAAGCCGTATCCGGTCCAGGCGCCGGCGTACCAGGTTCGTCGTTCGCCTTGCAAGGCAGGCAGTTGCTGCTGCGCTGCAATGGCCGCGAGGTCGAAGAGGGGATGCTCGTAGTGAAAGCGGCGCAGCTCCGTGCCGGGTGCGGGCTCCCGAAAGGCGTTGAGTGTGACCACGACGGGCGTGCGAAACGGTAGGGGCTGCAACTGGTTGAGAAGGTAGCTTACGCACACCGCACGTTGTGCATCGCTATGGCGGCGGCCGAGGTAGTTCCAGGCGGACCATACACTTGGGCGGCGGGGTAGGAGCGTCGCATCGGTGTGCAAGATCGCGATATTGGGCGCGTAGCGGACGCTTGCAAGCACCTGATGTTCGGCTGGTGTTGCATCGGCCAGCATCCGCAGTGTGTCTGGGGCGTGTGAGGCGAAGACAATGGCATCGAAACGTGATGTGCCTGCGTCGGTCATGACGCTCACACCGTCTCCATCCCGGCGCACGGCGCGCACGGCAACGCCCAGTCGGATGTCATCGAGATGTGCGGCGATGCGGCGGACATATTCGCGCGCGCCGCCGGCAACAGTGCGCCACTGCGGGCGGTTGCGGACCTGCAGAAGCGCGTGATTCAAGCAAAAGCGCAGGAACGTGGCGGCCGGGAAGCGCAGCACGTCAGCCGTCGCGCATGACCAGATGGCGGCGGCCATAGGCAGCAGGTAGTGCTGACGGAAGGGTTGTCCGTATTGGCCAGCTTCCAGCAAATCGCCAAGGGAGCAACGGCTGCGTTCGGCGAATGCCAGATGGACCTGTGCTGCGCCGTTAAAACGCACAATGTCTCGGAGCATTCCAAGGAAGGTAGGGGAGAAGGCGTTGCGACGTTGCGCAAAGACAGTACTCACATTGGTGCCGGCCCATTCGAGACGCCCCTCGTCCAGTGAGACCGCGAACGACATATCGCTTGCGTGAGAACGCACGCCAAGCGCTTCGAACATCGCTACCAGATTCGGGTACGTGCGGTCGTTGAACACCAGGAACCCTGTATCGACCGGGCAGGTGTGGCCATCAAGGGCGACGTCGACCGTATTGGTATGCCCGCCCAGATAGTTGCCAGCCTCGAAAAGCGTGACGGCGTGATCCCTCGCAAGCAGCCAAGCGCTCGCCAAGCCCGAGACCCCGGCGCCTACAACGGCAATTCGCAATCCCCTCTGAGTGACTGAATAAGCGCTCACGCGGCACCTTTCTGACTTTTTTCGCGGTTGCTGATGCGTTTTGGAGTGGGGGTGCTACCATACCCCTACTGTCTCGGAAAGAAGGTTACTGCATAGTAACGAAATTTACAAATGGGTATTTTGGGCAAGATCAGCTTCAAGGACCAGACCTTCCGGTTGCGCGAGGACGCGATCCTGGATGCGACCTCGCGCATCCTGGCGGGGAAAGGGTTCGACCTGATGACGATGGATGACGTTGCCGGCGAGGTGGGCATTTCCAAGCCCATCCTCTACAAGCATTTCAGATCGAAGGATGACCTTGTGGGCGCTGCCATGATCCGGCTGATCGATGGGGCCATCGATTTTCTGGAGCGCTTGCCGCGGGATGAAACAGCGATGGGGCGCTTGCGTGCGCTCCTGGCGTGGGCGCTGCGTGTACGTTTGGAAGGCGGGCTGCCGTTCCTGCCCTCGACCAGCCCGCACGTGCGCGACATGCTGACGCGCAATCTGCGCTATGTGACGCGCGTGCTCAAGCTCAACGGCACTCTTAAGGGGCTGGTTAGGGAGGCGAAGAAAGCGGGGGAGTTGGCCAGCGCGCTTCCGGACGACGTGATCCTTTTTTCCTATTATTCGCGCACGTGCGACCCGGCGGTCGAGTATCTGCGCCTATACGCAAAAATGGACGACCAGCAAATCGTCGCCCACATGCTTGAAGTGTGTTTTCACGGGATCGCGACTCGTCCCTAGCCTCACCCAATGGCTCCAGGGTCACGTGTTCGAGCGAGATGCCTGCCTGCGGCGAGACCACCGTGGCGCCAGTCAGTGCGGCCAGGTCACCCAGTTGCCCGGTGCGCGAGTCGCCGAACCCTGGCGACTTGACCGCACAGATCTTCAGGGCGCCGCGCAAGTTGTTTGACGGCGAGCGTGGCGGGGGATGCCATGGCTGCCTGCCTGTGTCCTCGGGCACTGCGCCGCGATCCGAGCATGAGCATTGCCGCTGCGTTTGCGGCGGTTGCGGGCGCGATTGCGGCGCATTCGATTCGCGACCGCTCGCCACGTTGTCACCGCCGGCGTGCAGTGCGGCGGCAAGGAGGCCAGAATGAACGGTGGGAAAGCCGCAATGCGCCACGCGACGTGCGGAGGCGTTGAACAGGTCGACTGGTTCTGGCCGTTCAACCCCTCGGCGCGCATGGCCGACGTCCTACGGCGCGCCCAGTTTGCGCAGGCTTACGAGACGTTCCAGGCGTCCATGTGCATGTTCGGGACGCCTGCATTCGGCATTACATCGATTGAGAATCAGGGAGAATCCCTGCCCGTTAGCGTCACGGTCGAGGTGCAGACACCATTCTGCCGGCTTCTGCGGTTTGGTCTCTGCGCTGGCAAAGACGCCGTGGCGCGGCCCCGGTTACTGCTGTGTGCGCCACAAGCGGGCCACCATGCTGCGCTGATGCGCACTGCCGTCCGTTCGCTGCTTAATGAATCTGATGTCTATGTGACGGATTGGATCGATGCGCGAGACATTCCGCGCGAAGCAGGGGCCTTCGGTCTCGATGATCACGTCCTGGCCCTGGAGCGATTCATGGCAAGGCTGGGGCCTGCGGACCTCGATGTGTTGGCGGTCTGCCAGGCAACTGTGCCGGCACTGGCTGCGGCTGCGCGCCTGGCGGCCAGTCCGGGGCCGGAACTCCGATCGCTCGTCCTTATGGGTGGCCCCGTTGATGCCCGATGCCATCCGACTGCGATTGGTCGCGCCGCGAGCCGAGTCTCGCGGGAATCGTTCGCGGACCGCTATACGGGCGTAGTCCCACATGGCTATGCTGGGGCGGGGCGGATCGTGTACCCGGGCTTTCTCCAGCTATCGGCACTGGCGAGCGGGCAACCAGCGCGGCAGGCGGGACTGTTCCTTGACGCCATGCGCGGTGTCTTCCTGGGAGACCCGGCGGCAATATCCGCCAGCATGGCGGCGGCGATCGACTATTCGGCTACGGTTGATCTTCCTGCGGAATTCATCGCGGATACGATCGATGTGGTATTCCACCGCTTTCTGTTGCCGCGCGGCAAGTGGCGCGTCGCTGGCGCAAGTGTCCGGCCTGGGGTCATGCGGGGCACCCACCTGCTGACCGTGGAAGGCGCCGAAGACACCATCACAGGGGCAGGACAGACCCACGCTGCGCATACCCTGTGCAGAAATCTGCCGCCGGCATTCCACGAACAGATTACCGTTGCTGACTGTGATCACTATGGGTTGTTCAGTGGCAAGCCCTGGCTCGTCCGTGTCTATCCCTTACTGCAACGGAGAATGGTCGCATGGCGCGCGCCCGCGCCCGCTTGCGGAAGGGGTACGGCAAGCCCCGCCCGCCATTCTGCGGATGGCAGGTCCTGATGTCATTGCGGCTGAAAAATTGACTTGACCTCGCCGGACAGGTCGCACGGTCACGTCATCCCCGGGAAATGGCTCGTCCGGTCGGGTTGCGCCACGTCTACGGTTCGAGCACGTATTGTCCCGGGGCGTCAGCGAGCGCCCCCCCAAGGACGGGGCTTGCGCCCGTTCGCACAACCCGTTGCACAACCCGTTGCACAACCCGGTGGCGATATCCAAGGCGCCCGTCATTGTCACGCTTGTGTCAGCGTTCGCGACGCGGGCAGCGCGTCTCACAATAGAGCCAGTCGTCCTCCAGCGTGTTCACGGGCATCCGGATCACGAAGTCTAGCGGCGTCGGTCCGGCCGTCACTTGGACGACCCGCTGCTGGCCCTGGTACTCGGCGGTCACGACATACGCGCCGGCATCAAGGCGAACATAGAGAAGCGGTCCTTCAGTCACGACGCGCAACAGTCGCTTGCCATCGCTGTTGGACACGAGGACAAGGACATCGGAAAGCGACTCGCCGGTCGACGCGCTGATCAGGCTGAGGCGGACGTTGAAGCGCCCGGCCTGCGCGCGCATGCTGTCCACGTCCTCGCGTCCGATTCCGCCGCTCATATAGCTGATGCCATTCTGCGAGCGAACTTCGGCCGCCCCGGCGACCAAGGGCGCTGCCATGGCGGCGAGCCAGACCGCCCCGAGGGCCAAGAGGGCCGCGCCACGCAACGGCCTGCTGGATAATCGAGTCATCGACGTATCTCCGCATTGGTTAAGGTCAGGAGGTCCATGTCACAGTGCGTGACACGCCGCCCCGGGCAGGCACGGTAACCCTGTCGGTGTGTTCGACGCCGTCGGCCTTGGTGACGACGCGATACGTCCCCGGTGGCAGGCGGACAAACAGGAATGGACCCTCGGAGGTGACCGAGAACACCTGATTGCCGCCCTCGCGGAAGATCTCTGTCGCGACGTCCGACAGGAATTCACCGTGGCGGCCCGTGAACGTCAGGCGCAGACTGTAGCGGGACGCGGCAAGGCGCATCGCGGAGGCCTCATCGGCGCCGATGCCGCCGCTCAGGTAGGCAATGCCGTCCCGCAGTTGCTCGTGCGGTGCTGCGACGCCGGCATCCGCGAGCCCGATTGCGGCAACCGCGTCCGTCTGGCCTGGGCGGGCCATACAGGCCGTGTTGCCCATGCCCGGGCGCCCTGTGCCATCGCCGGGAGAGAGGCGCACACCGCGCTCCGTGGCACGCATCCGCATCAGTCCCCTTAATCGGCGGGTCTCCATACGGCGCGCGTCGGGCGTTTGCGCGTGCTCCATGCGCGCGCAGAAGTCGGCAATCTCCGCTGGGGTCAGCAGGTCCGCGCCGCGCATGGTTGGCACCTGGGCGGGCCCCTGCGTGTCAGGGCGCTGTGCCAGCGCCAGGGCAGACGGTGCCATGAGCAGGATGGCCAGGAATGCGGCAAGCAAGCCTTCATGGGGTTTCATGGTCAAGTTACCTCCGGTAAAGCAGTCGGTATAGCCGGGGCCACCCCGGCCAGGGCGCGACGCATATGGATGCCGTCTGGCGTAGCGGTCAACTCGAAGTCGAACCGCCGGGCCAGTGCGAGCATCGGGGCGTTGGTGGCTTCGGTAACGCCGTACAGTTCGGCCGTACCTTGCGCGCGGCAGTAGTCGAGCAGTGTGTGTAACAACAGGGTGCCAAGTCCCTTCCCCTTTACGTCGGAACGCACCGAGATGGCAAACTCCGCACGCTGGTTGTCGGGATCTGCCACCGCACGGCATTCGCCGAGAATGAATTCGCTTTTGTCGCCGTCCTGCATGCCTTGCCGGACGGCGACAAAGCACATCTCCCGCGCATAGTCGATCTGGGTCATGCGCGCTAGCTGGCTATGCTCGGGCTGCCTGAACATGCACAGATAGCGGGAGTGCACGTCGGACGGTGCCAGTGCCTGAAAAAAGACGCGATACGCAGGTTCGTCGTCCGGCCGCACCGGGCGCAGCGTGAGCGCTTCACCTTGCCAGAGGGCAGGGCGCTCCTGTGTCGCCGGATAAGGCAGGATCGCAAGCCGGCAACGCGGTCCCACCTCGCTCCCACGTAACGCGATGCGGGCGTCGAGTGCGATCACCCCGTCGTGGGCCGCCACGAGCGGATTGATGTCCAGTTCGATGATGTCTTCCACGTCACAGACGAGCTGCGATACGGCCTGTATCGCGCCAATCACGGCGTCGATGTCGACCGGGGGCACATTACGGTACCCGCTCAACAGGTGCGAGATGCGCGTGCGCGACACGAGTTCAGCCGCGAGCAAGGGATTCAACGGAGGCAAGGCCACAGCGCAGTCCCGAATGCGCTCCACGGCTGTACCGCCGTGGCCAAAGAGCATCACAGGACCGAACACCGAATCGTTGGCGGCGCCGAGGATGAGTTCGAACGCCGTCCGGCTCGTCACCATGCGCTGGACCGAGAACCCCTCGATCCGGGCGAGCGGTGCGCGCTCCCGCACCGTCTTCACCATCGCGAGTGCGACCGCCAGAACCTGTTCATCCGAACGCAGGTCGAGCGCCACGCCGCCCGCATCGGACTTGTGTGAGATATCGGGTGAAACGATCTTCAGCGCAACAGGAAAGCCAAGGTCCCGTGCGGCGAGGATTGCCGATTCGGCGTCTGGCGCAGTACGCGTCTCGACGACCGGGATGCCGTACGCGGCAAGCACCCCCTTGGCCTCGTGCGCATGCAGCAGCGTGCGGCCTTCTTGCCGAGCAGTATCGATAATGCGCCGGGCGGCCCGGTTGTCGGGCGCGATATCCGGGCTGACGGACGGTGGCGTCTGCATCAGCAGTGCCTGATTGCGACGGTACGTGGTGACCTGCAGGAACCCCTTTATGGCTTGTTCGGGGGTGTCATAGGTGGGGATGCCCGCATCGCGGCAGAGGCGGCGGGCCGCACTGACAGCGTCGCCGCCAAGCCAGCTCGTGAAGAGCGGAACCGGCTGGCTGCGCGCGACCTCGACGATCGCCTCCGCGATCTCAGCGCTGCGGACGATAGCGGTCGGCGCGTGCAGTAACAGTAGGGCGTCAATGCCTGGCGCCTCCGCAAGGGCGCGCACGACGTCCACATAGCGCGCTACCGGCGCGTCGCCCACGATGTCGACAGGATTACCGTGCGACCATGTCGACGGGAGGGCGGCGTCGAGCCGCGCCATGGTTCCTGCCGGCAGCCCCGCCAGTGCGCCGCCGCCGCGCAGCAGCGCATCAGTCGCCATCACGCCGGCGCCTCCGCCATTGGTCACGATGGCTAGCTGCTCGCCATAGAGTGGCCGTGCGCGGGCAAGGGTTTCGACGGCATCAAAGAGATCTTCGGTCGTATCGACGCGCAGCAGGCCGGCACGACGGATCGCTGCATCGTACACGTCGTCGGCGCCGGCCAGTGCACCTGTGTGGGAGGCAGCGGCCTTGGCGGATTCCGGTGTACGTCCCGCCTTGACGATGAGTACGGGCTTGTTGCGCGCGGCAGCGCGTGCCGCGGACATGAACTTTCTGCCGTCGCGGACGCCCTCCACGTACAGCAGGACGGCATGGGTATCGGCCTCGCTGGCAAGATAGTCCAGCACGTCTGCGACATCGACGTCAGCGCTGTCTCCAAGCGATATGAAATGTGAGAAGCCGATGCCGCGCGAAAGTGACCAGTCAAGGACTGCCGTGGCCAGCGCTCCAGACTGTGTAGCGAACGCGAGCTTGCCGGGCAACGCCATGGCATGGGCGAAGCTGGCGTTGAGGCCAATTTTTGGCACAATCAGACCAACGCAGTTGGGTCCTAGTATGCGCAGCAGCCACGGGCGGGCTGCTTCCAGCATGGCCTGTTGGTGGGTGATCCCAGTTTCGGCGTCTGGCCTGGACATGCCGGCGCTCAGAACCACTGCGGCACGACAGCCCCGCCGGCCGAGCTCCGCGATGATGGCCGGTATCGTTGCCGGCGGTGTGCAGATGACGGCGAGATCGGGGCATGCGGGCAGTTCCTCCACTGCCGCATAGCAATGCAGGCCGGCGACTGCGGCGTATTTGGGATTGACCGGGTAGATGTTTCCCTTGAAGCCCGCCGTCATCAGGTCGGCCAGCACGGTGCTACCCACTCGCTGAGGACGGGTGGACGCTCCGATCACTGCCACGGATGTGGCGCGGAACATATGCTTGAGATTGCGCACGGTCATCGGGAGGCCTCTCCTGGCCAGGGAACAGCGACGGCGCATGCATGGCCATAGGCCCACAGGCGGTCATCCAACAGGGGCTCCAAAGAGCACGTCATTGCACACCTCCCCAATATAGAAATGCACAGTGGGGCGGGCTTGATCTAGCGCAATGGCAACGCCGTCGTCGTTGCCAATATGAAGTCGCTCGTGCTTCGGCGAGCCATACAGCAGGGAGATCCTCATGAGCAATATCCCTCTATACGGGTTGAGCAGTTGCCACCTTGTGTCTGAAGGAAAGGGAAGGTGCCATCATGGAACGTAACGAAGGTGGCGCGGACCGCGTGCTGCGCATGGCTGTTGGCATCGGGCTCGTCGGGGCGGCAGCCACCAGCCTGATCGGCCCTTGGGGATGGATTGGGCTAGTGCCGCTCTTGACCGGTGCCGTTGGATATTGCCCGCTCTACCGGTTGTTCAATCTGAGCACTTGTCCACGCAATGTGCCGAAGAATCTGCGAAGGCCTTGATGATTGCCTCCCCGTGGGGTCACGGTGAACACCGTTTCACTCGAATTCCTCCAAATGCAAGTGGCCCCGCGCAGAGTTGCCGGTCAACGGTGGTCGACATCCGGTCTAGTCAGGTTGCGCCTGGGTTGGTCCGTGATCAGCAGGGACCAAAGTCAAATATCGACGCTACTTGATGCCCTCAATAGGCCATCAAGGCGACCGAGGCTCCACGTCACATGTGGTGACTGCAACGGCTTCCTTTTGGGGCGGGACCTGCCCAATTATTGAGCCTTTCGTCTGGTCACACGCTGGCCGTCCGCCAGGCTGTTCGACGGATATCGAACCATCTGAAGGCCCTCTGGCAGTGGGTCGAGCAATTCGACTTCCTCGGCATTCCTGTGGCCAACGCGAACTTCTTGCCGTACCGCGCGACCATTTACGATTGCGAACACGCACCAGCGCGCCGTGTCACATCGAAAGACCGCACTGATCGGGATCTTGAGCACATCGTCTGCTCGCCAAAGGCGGATCCTCGCGATCACGCGAAAGCCATCGCCAAGCTGCGCAGGGGGCTCGATCAGGTCGATCATCACATGGGTCCGCTTTTCCTCGATACCAAGGACCGAGATCTTGGTGAAGGCATGCGGCGCGACAAGCCGCACGATGCCACGGATCTGCGCGTCGCCGCCCCAGCCGTCAATATGCACCGGCATCGCGGTTTGCACCTTCACGGCTTCAGTAGACAGCAACTCCGCCACAACCTCCAGGTCGTGCGTGTCGCCGACCGTTAGCAACGCCGTGCCTGCACTCACGATACGCTCGCTGCGTTCGGGCAGTTCCAGCACCGCCCCGGCGACTGGCGCCGTCACCGCAACCAAGGGGGGGGACTCGCCCTTGAGCGCACGCAAGGCGACCATGCCGGCCTCGGCCACCCGGACCTCCTCTTGCGCCGCGCTGGCCCGTGCCTGCGCCGCCGCCAGCTCGTTTCCCGCGGTGATGCCAAGGTTGGCGGCCTGCTCGCCCGCTTGTGGCGACAGGAAGCGCTCGCGCACCAGACGCTCGATCCGCTGCCGCTCGCGTTGTGCTTGCGCGTAATCCTCGGCAGCGTGCCGGACCCGCTCCAGCGCTTCGCGGTGCATCGCCCGCGCCGCGGCCACTCGTGCCCGGACCTCTTCCTGCTCCTGCGCGCTCAGCGGCAATGGCGCCAGTTCGGCGATGACCTGTCCGGCTTCGACAAGGTCCCCTTCGCGCAGCCCGATGCGCATCAGTCTGCCGCTGACCGGCGCCGTAACGACAAAGCGCTCTTTGCTTCGGGTTTCGCCCTCCTCGCTGATCGTGATCTCGAGCGCACCGCGTATGGCTTGAACGGTGTCGACCGCCAACGGCGCGGGCTTCAGCAGATAGGCGGATCCAGCGATCAATCCGATTCCGGCAAGGACGATGGCGGCGGTGCCGCCCGAGAGGCGCATGGCGTGCTACTCCCGCGTCTTCAGCACCGCGACCAGGTCAAGGTGCCTGAGGCGTTGCAAGACGAGGAGCCCCGCCACGAGCGCGGCGCACGCGGCGGGCACCATGGCAAAGACAAGCGTGACCCGCTCCAGCACAAGAGGAATCCGGAAGGCATCACGGTCGAATACTGGCACCAGCAGTGCGCAGAGACCATAGCCTACGGCGATGCCGAGGGGCAATGCCGCAGCCGTCAGCAGCGCCTGTTCGCCGATCAGAATGGTTGCCACCTCGCGAAGGGAGAAGCCCAGGACGCGCAGGCTTGCCAATTCATTGCCACGCTCTGAGAGCGCAATGCGGATATTGTTATAGACCACGCCAGCGACGATGACCGAGGCGAAGCCCGCCAGGACCAGGCTCGAAATGACGAAGGTGCGATCGAGCGTATTGCCGATCGACTCCAACACCGCTCGGCGCACAATGACGGAGCTGATCGCCGGCAGCCGCTTGAGCCTGCTGTACAACGACTCCGCCATCTGCGTGTCGATGCGCAAATGGACGCCACTGATGGCGGGACTCTCGCCGAGGTACCGCGACAACGCGAGCCGGTCCACATAGGCGCCAAGGCCAAGCAGATCGTCAACGGTGGCCGTCACGGGCAGGCTGAAGGTGTTGCGCCGCCCTTCCATCAACGTTACCTCCACCCGATCGCCAACGTGCAGGTGCAAGGTCGCTGCCAGCCTCGCCGAGATGACAAGTCCATCCGCATTCACTTGATGGCGCCCCGTGGTATGGCCCACGACCTCGTGCAACACCGAATCGGCATCAAGGCCCGTGAGTTCCACCCGCTTCGCGCGGTGGCCGTGGCGTAACCAGACCGGGGCCACCCGAAAGCCTTCGACTCGCAGGATGCCGGGCAGCTGCACGACATCGAAGACGGCGCCGGCCGGCTGGGCGTCAGTGAAGATCAGCGTCACGTCGTCGTGCTGGACCCGACCGAACTGCAAGGCAAGAATCTCGTTGACACCGTCAAGGCCGAATCTGCCGACCACCATGAGCCCGACGGCCAGGGCGATCCCCATCATCGAAAGCACGGCCTTGCCCGGCCGCCGGGCAAGATTGCGGAGGATCAGGCGTAACGGGATGGGCATCGCGCGCAGCAGCCCGATACGATCCAGCAGGCCCGCGCGGAAGCCAGCGGGCAGTTCCGGGCGCATGGCTTCGGCAGGTGGCAACCTGGCCGCGCGCCACACGGCGGCGCCGGCCCCCACCATCGCCGCCGCCGTGCTTGCCAGCACGGCCAGCACGAGTGCGCGCGGGCTAAGCACGGCCTGCAGTTGCGGAAAGTGGAAGTACTGGCGGTACAGGGCAACCATCAGCTGCCCGAAGTAGTGGCCTGCCGGAATCCCGGCCGCAATGCCGACCCCAACGGTGGCGAGCCCGAAGCGAAGGTACTGGAGGGCGACAGCACGGCCACTATAGCCGAACGCCTTGAGCAAGCCGATCTCGGCGCGCTGAACGGTCACAAGTCGGCTCAGCAGCGCGTACAGGAGGAATGAAGATACCGCGAGAAACAAGGCCGGCACATATGTGGCGGTGATGCCAATCTCACCCAGTTCGTCGGTCAGGAACCGATGCGAAAGCTGATCCTCCCTGCCGTAGGCGCCGAGGCTGCCATAGCGCGCCAGCAGGCGGTCGAGCGGGCCGATCACCTGGCGCGGATCGACCTTTGCGTCGAGGGTCAGCGCCACATCGTTGAACGCGCCCTCCATGCCGAATGCCGATGCCAGCGCATCCCGGCCCATCCACAGCACGCCGAAGCGACGGTTATCCGGAAACACCATGCCATGACCCACTTCGTAGACATACTCAGGCGACATTCCGATGCCGACCACCTGCAATTGCCGTGCGCGCCCGTTGAGGACAGCGGTCACGCGGGAGCCCACCTTCAGGCCATTCGCTGCGGCAAAAACCGCGCTGGCTACGACCTCGTCTTCCCGGGCAGGGCTGGGATAGTTGCCGTACAAGAGGAAGAGCGCGTTTGCGACCGGCATGCCGATGGCCGGCAAGGACACCAGCCGAAGGGTGGCGGGCTCGCTGAACCCTGGCACATCGCCCGTCACGTCCCGAACGATTCGCGTCTCGACGCCCCTGACGCCGGGCAAGGCGCGAATCTCATCGGCGACACCTGCCGGCGCACGCTTGAGACTGGCAAACACATCAGCAAAACGGTGGCTGACGTAGTAGCGCTCCTGCGCAATCACCAGCGACTCCCAGGCACCTTGCATCCCGACCAGGACGGTGATGCCACAGGCAACCACGAGTGCAGCGGCGAGCACCTGCCCGCGCAGCCGCCACAGGTCGCGCCCCAGCATTTTCGATCGCGCGCTCACCATGACAGCTCCGAGGGGCGTGCGCGCGCGACATGGCGCTCGATGCCGAGGATTGCCCCGCTGCTGATATGCACCACGCGGTCGGCCATCGCCGAGATCGCTGCGTTGTGCGTAATGACGACAGTAATGGCGCCAAGTTCGCGGTTCACCTGCTCAAGCACGTCGAGCACCAGCTTTCCCGTGCTGTAGTCGAGCGCGCCGGTTGGTTCGTCGCACAGCAGGATGTCGGGGCGCTTGGCCACGGCGCGCGCGATGGCTACACGCTGTTGCTCTCCGCCGGAGAGTTGTGCCGGAAAGTGATCCTTACGCTGCGCCAGGCCGACCATGCCAAGCGCGCGGAGCGGCTCCACCGGCTGCAGGGCGATCTCCGTGACGAGAGCGACGTTTTCCAGCGCAGTAAGACTCGGGATCAGGTTATAGAACTGGAAGACAAAGCCGACATGCTCGCGTCGGTAGCGGGTCAGGCCCGCATCGTCGGCGTCGGTAAGGTTGTGATCGCGGTACACCACCGTCCCGATGCTGGGCCGGTCCAAGCCGCCGAGGATATTGAGCAGCGTAGACTTCCCGCTTCCCGATGCACCCAGCAGGACCACGAACTCCCCACCGTACAGGTCGAGGTCCACACCGGCAAGTGCGCGGACCTGGATTTCACCCATGTCGTAGGTCTTGCCGACGTTTCGCAGTCGAAACAGCGCCTCCCGGCCGTTCGCCGCGTCGCTGATGCGCTCCATTGCACCGCCGCTTAGCTGGAGGCCGATGCGTTGATCGGCAGGACAATGTCTTCCATTACATCCTCCGCATGTCTGTCGCTTCAATGAAACGTCACGGGTATGGATCGCTATTCCGGCTGTGACATGACGCACTCGCGCAGCCGTTGCGCACTTCTAACGTATATGCGTCGCGCGAGCGGGCCTTGATACACGTCAGGTTTTGCAGCAGCGGCCGAAAGTGGCGCGGCGATTCGCGGAGATCTGCAGGTGAGTCCTCCGACCCGGCTTGAGAAGCCTTGATGTAGATCAGTCTGCGGTCCAAGTGTCCTTCTATATTGGCTTGGCAACCGCAGCACCCGACTGCCCCATCGACCCACCATCCCGACGATGGCGTGGGCTCGGCAGGCCGGCCCCGGAAACACCGCGACGAATGATGATTTGGCGCATGGGGGGCACTGTGGTTCCCGGTTTGGCGGAGGAGTAGCGGCCATGTACCGACATGTTCTGGTGGCAATCGACGAAAGCCAGTGTGCGCGTTGCGCGCTCGACGAGGCGATCCGGCTTGCGTTCTGTTGCGGGGCGCGGCTGGAGATCCTGCACGTCATCAACTACGCATACCTGCAGTACGAGACCGGCTACGGCCTGCGCGCCGATGTCAGCCCGGCGCTGGTGGCGGCCGGCAACGATCTATTGCGCGATGCCGCCGGCGTAGCCGACGCGGCCGGCGTGCGCCATGTGGAGACGCTGATTGACGAGATCCTCAACATGGGCGACGTGGCGGGACTTGTCGAGAAGTACGTGCGTTCATCGCGTCCGGACCTGGTGGTGGTCGGCACGCATGGCCGGCACGGCCTCAGGCGCGTATTGCTGGGCAGCGTGGCAGAAGCGCTCGCGCGTCATTGCACGGTGCCGGTGCTCCTGGTGCACGAGGTATCCCACGAAACGGCGGCACCGGCCCCATCTCGCGCCACACTTTAAAAGGAGTGACATCATGAATATTCAGGACATCTGTTCACGCGAAGCCGTGCACATTCCATCCGATTGCAGCCTGCAGGAGGCGGCGGTGCAGATGCGTGACAAGCACGTCGGAAGCCTGGTGGTGACCGACAGCACGCCGGCCGGCGAGCGCGTGGTGGGCATCCTGACGGACCGTGACATCGTGCTCGCTGGCGCCGCGATGGGTGCGGACCCGTGCCTGGCGCGCGTGATCGATGCGATGACGCCCGGTCTGGTGACGATCCACAGCCAGGCGACGATCCAGGATGCGATGCAGCTGATGCTATCGCATGGCGTACGCCGGCTCGGCGTGCTCGACGGCGATGCGTTGACCGGCGTGGTCTCGCTCGATGATCTGCTCGGCGCAATCGCGGCAGACTGGAGCATGCTGGCCGCGCTCGTGCGCAATGAACAGGAGCGTGAGCGTTCGGGATACGTGCAGCCGCCGCTGCGCGTGTAGTGGCGCGCTGGGGGTACCGCCAGGTAGTGGCGCCGGGTTGAAAATGGCAACGACACAGGGGAGTCAGGCATGAAAGACGATACGCAACTCAAGGAGAGTGTTCTGGAGGAACTGGAATGGGAGCCCTCAGTCGATGCTGCCGGCATCGGCGTGCAGGTGCGCGACGGCGTGGTAACGCTGACCGGGCACCTGGCGAGTTTTGCCGAGAAGAATGCGGCGGAAGAAGCGATACGGCGCATCCCGGGCGTGAAGGCGCTCGCTGTGGAGATCGACGTGCGACTGCCCGCCGATGCGGCGCGTACCGATGGCGATATCGCGCGGGCGGTGGCCAATGTGCTGGCGTGGAATACGTTCGTTCCGGTTGATCGCGTTCAGGTGACGGTGGAGCAGGGCGTAGTCCGGCTCACTGGAACCGTGGACTGGAACTACCAGCGCATGGCCGCGGAACGCGCGGTGTCGGGATTGCTCGGTGTGAAGAACGTGATCAACGCGATCAGCACCCGCCCGCAGGCAAGCCGGGAGGACCTCAGTGCGCGCATCAAGGCCGCCATCGAGCGCCAGGCGGTAAACGATGCCGCGCAGGTGACGGTGGCCGTCGCAGGTGCCGTGGTCACCCTGGGTGGCAGCCTGCGCACGTGGGCCGAGCGCGAGGCCGCGATGAACGCAGCGTGGTCGGCGCCAGGTGTGAGCTCGGTGGTCAACAACATCCGCGTGAATCTGTAGGCGGTGACAAGCGTTGGCAGGTCCTGCCGACGCTTGTGAATTCATGCACCACCGCTCGATGCACGACCGATCGATTCACCGATGAATTGGCCGGCCGGCCTGTGCCGGCGCCGGGAAGACCCTGGAGACTGGACTTCAAAGCATCGCCGAATGCAGGTGATGCGGGTCGTCCAGCGTGTCCACCACAATCCGCAGTGATTCCTCGATTTCATCACGATCGCCCGGGCCACCGAGGCAGAGACGGATCGCATCGGGAGGGTTGCCGTCCGTGGAAAACGCTACGCTCGACACCGCGCCAATGCTACGCGAGCGTAGGTGCAGCGCAAGCTCGGACGGGGTCCATGCGCTTGCCGCAGGAATGGGTAGCCACAGATGGAACCCGTTCGGATCGGCCTCGAAGCGCCGCTCGCCGAGTACCTCACGTGCAATCGCCTGGCGCGCCACATTCTCGGCCCGCAACGCCTTGAGCATGTCGTCCACCGTCCCATCCTGGATCCAAGCCGTGGCCAGCAGCGTGTTGAACGGGCTCGCCATCACCGTGGTGGCACGCAGTGTGCCGGCGAGCCGCTGCGTCTGGCGCGGCGTCGGTGCGTGGATGAGCGCGATCCGTAGCCCGGCGCCAAAGCACTTGGACAAGCCGGTCACGTAGTACGTGAGCTCCGGCGCCAATGTAGCGAACGCGTCCGGTCCGTTCGGCGGCAGCATTCCGTACGCATCGTCCTCAATGATCGGCACGCTGTAGCGCAGGGCGACATCGGCCAGCAGTTCGCGCCGTGCCTGCGGTACGGTGCGCGTGCCGGGATTCTGGATGGTCGGGTTGCAATAGAACGCGCAGGGCTTCTGCGACTTGCACAGCAACTCGAACGCAGTTGGAAGCGGCCCGTCCTCGTCACCGGGCAATGCCTGCAGATGCACGCCGAGCTGCGCGGCGATTGCCTTGATACCGGGATAAGCAAGCGTATCCACGCAGATCGGCTGGCCCGGCCGCGCAAGCTGTGAAAGCAATGCCACCAGCGCACTATGGATGCCTGGTGTGATGAGCACCGTCTCCGGGCGACACGCGGGAACCAACCGTTTGAGCCAGCGCGTAGCCACCGCCCGGTCGGCGGGCGTGCCGCCGAAGTCCTGATAGCGCAGAAGGGTGTAAGGGTCGGCCGCTCCCATCAACTGCGCAGCCGATTCGCGCAGCCGCGCCGCCATGCTCGCCGGCTCGGGCGGATTGTTCATGGTCATTTCGGCGCCGGTGCCCCCGCGCAATGGCATGGACGGTGCGCGGCCTCGTACAAAGGTACCACTGCCGGCCTTGGTATCGATCAGGCCGCGCTTGCGCGCCTCGTTATAGCCGCGCGCCACGGTCGTGTAGTTGAGCCGTAGCGCATTGGCCAGATCGCGTAACGCCGGAAGCCGGTCGCGCGCTTGCAGACGCCCGCTCTGTAATGCTTCTTCGATCAGGTCGGGAATCATCAGGTACGCCGGCTTGGCGCTTTCTGCGATGCATTTCTCCCAGTGCATGGTGAGGGCTGACAACGGTGGCTCCGGTGAATCGATCACTGTCCGACGGTGTTCGATTGAATGCATAAATCGTGCCCTATTGATCGCATCGGATCCGTTCATTGATGGTGCGAAGCTACCCCGATCCGGCACGGATTGTGTGCATGCCATCGCCAGGTTCCACGGAACCGTGCATGCGGACTGCTTGCACAGGGTGGCGCTGAAGCCACACGCCAGCACGATCTCGGCATGCTTCGCATCCGATCATTGATGCGATCAACTCGGGCTTTCCTGCTTGATCGGCAATTGATCGCATGGCCACCCGCGCCGATGGGCATATCGATTGCACAAGCTCCTCCATCGGCCGCCCCTGAGCCGATCGATTGATCGTCAGGCCATCGCATCGATTGATCGACCAACCCAACGAAATGGAGTCATGCATGCCCGCAGTCAACAAGCCCGCACACAAGAAAGGCGACTTCCTGGTCGACTACGAGGAGAAGGTGTTCGAAGACGTGAAGGCCGAGCCGGGCCAGAAGGCGCTCGTCACGTTCCATACGGTGGCGTTCGAAGGATCCATTGGCTTCGTCAACATGCTTCAGGCCACGCGACTGCAACGCAAGGGATTCGAGACGTCGATTCTGCTCTATGGGCCCGGCGTCACGCTCGGGCTGCAACGCGGATTCCCCACGCTCGGCGACGAAGCGTTCCCGGGGCACCTGAACTTCAACAACCAACTGACCAAGTTCATGGCCGAAGGCGGCAAGGTCTATGCATGCCGCTTCGCACTGCAAGCGCTGTACGGCCACGGGGAGGCATCGCTCATCGAGGGTGTGCGCCCGATCAACCCGCTCGACGTGCTGGATCTGAAGCTGCTGCACGTACGCGACAACGCCGTGATCATCGACACCTGGACCGTCTGAGCACCACCGCGAGCACCACCGCCACATCAAGCCAAACGGAACAGGTATCGCCATGTCACAGAAACGCATCGTGCGGGCCGCCGCCGTCCAGATCTCGCCCGATCTGGAGAGCGGCGCCGGGACGCTCGCCAAAGTCTGCGAGGCCATCGACAACGCCGCCCGCGAGGGCGTGCAGCTGATAGTCTTCCCGGAAACGTTCGTCCCCTACTACCCGTACTTCTCCTTCGTGCGGCCGCCGGTGCAATCTGGCGCTGATCATATGCGGCTGTACGACCAGGCCGTGGTGGTACCTGGCCCCGTTACCCATGCCGTGGCCGAGCGCGCGCGCAGACACACCATGGTGGTGGTGCTCGGCGTGAACGAGCGCGACCACGGCAGTCTTTACAACACGCAGCTTATCTTTGATACAGATGGCAAGCTCGCGGTAAAGCGCCGCAAGATCACACCCACGTTCCACGAGCGGATGATCTGGGGCCAGGGTGACGCTGCAGGCCTGAAGGTGGCCGACACCACCATCGGCCGAGTCGGCGCGCTTGCCTGCTGGGAGCACTACAACCCGCTGGCACGTTACGCGCTGATGACCCAGCACGAGGAAATCCATTGCAGCCAGTTCCCGGGCTCGCTGGTCGGCCCGATCTTCGCCGAGCAGATCGACGTGACCATCCGTCATCACGCGCTCGAGTCGGGTTGCTTCGTTGTCAACGCCACGGGCTGGCTGACGGAGAGCCAGATCGCCTCGGTTACCACCGACCCCATGCTGCAGAAGGCGCTGCGTGGTGGCTGCAACACAGCCATCGTCTCGCCGGAGGGCCAGCACCTGGCCACACCACTGCGCGAGGGCGAAGGCATGGTCATCGCCGATCTCGACATGTCGCTGATCACCAAGCGCAAGCGCATGATGGACTCGGTGGGCCACTATGCACGCCCGGAACTGCTTAGCCTTGCCATCAACGACCGTCCGGCAGTCACAGCATGGCCGATGGCAGCCGCCTCTACCAACATCAACGGGAGCACCCAACATGCACTCCAGCGAGACGACGCCGGCCTCGATCCGGCAGTTGATGACTGAACTTCAATCGGTCGGGATGCGTCTGGATGATCCGCGCGCGGGGGCCGCGAGCCGCCGCGGCGGGGCGGGGCCATCGGACCACAAGGCGGTGACCATCGATGGCGTGACAATCATGGTGCCGGTACACACCAACACCGCATGGCACTCGCCGTTTGCTGCGTCGGCGCCCGACGCGCACGGCACGGTCAAGCTATCGCGCGGCACGATACCCATCGCCAGCATCAGTTTTCCGAAGACCCCGCGCTTCTACGCGATGCAGACGCTGGACGGCGTGCCGTACTCCCATATCGCCACGCTGCATGGGGCCGATGTGCTGGCCACCACGGTGCTGCAGACCTGCATCCGGTACGAGAGTCGGAAGAAGACCTGCAAGTTCTGTTCAATCGGACAGTCGCTGGCGGCAGGCCGAACGGTTGCACACAAGACGCCACAGCAACTGGCCGAAGTTGCGCGCGCGGCCGTGCTGCTCGACGGCGTGAAGCACATGGTGCTCACCACGGGGACGCCTCCCACGCCCGATCGCGGTGCCGCCATCCTATGCGACAGCGCGTTCGCGATCCGTGCGGCAGTGGACTTGCCGATTCAGGCGCAGTGCGAGCCGCCCGACGATGACCGCTGGTTCAGCCGCATGCGGGCGGCGGGGATCGACACGCTCGGCATGCACCTGGAAGTGGTCACGCCGACGGTGCGCGAACGCATCATGCCCGGCAAGGCCTCTGTTCCCATCAGCCGCTACATGGAGGCGTTCAAGGCGGCGGTGGCCGTGTTCGGCCGCGGCCAGGTCAGTACCTACATCCTGGCGGGGCTCGGCGATACGGCCGAGGCCATTCTTTCCATCTCGCGCGAACTCGTCGACATCGGCGTCTATCCGTTCGTGGTGCCGTTCGTGCCCATCTCTGGCACGCCCCTCGAAGACCATCCAGCGCCTACACCCGAATTCATGAAGTCGGTGCTGCAGCCACTGGGCGCCATGGTGAGCGCCGGCGGCATCCGATCGGCCGACATCAAGGCCGGTTGCGGCAAGTGCGGCGCGTGCTCGTCGTTGTCATCCTACGAGGACCTCGCCGCATGAAAACCGAGCTTTGCATCGAGGTGCCGGTGGCCCCGACATTTCGCGTCCGCTGGGCGGAGGCACCCTGGGAAGTCGAGCAGGCCTATCGGCTGAGGCGCACGGTGTTCTGCGACGAGCAGGGCATCTTCAGTGGCGACGACCGCGACGTCGTGGACGATGTCGCGCAACCGCTTGTGGCCGTGCTGCACCATCCCGACGATGCCGACAACCCCGGGACCGTGGTCGGCACGGTACGCATCCACGAGAGCGAGCCGAGCGTGTGGTTTGGATCCCGGCTCGCCGTACACGACGCGTTTCGTGGCCACAGCAGGATCGGCGCCACGCTGATCCGCCTGGCTGTGAGCAGCGCCCACGCGCTTGGCTGCCGCCGCTTCCTGGCACACGTCCAAAGCCAGAATGTGCCGTTATTCCGGCGCTTGCACTGGAGCGTGCTGTCGGAGGAAACGATGCTCGGGCGCCCGCATCATCTGATGCAGGCCGACCTCAATCATTACCCGCCGTGCCATACGCCGTGCACGGGCTTTATCGTCGAAGGCAGGGCCCGGCAATGACAGCTCAGGCATTGGATCTCGACCTCGGCCGGTTGGTCGAGTCGCTGCGTGCCAGCCGCGGATTCGCACACAAGACTGACATTGCCGGCATGCTGTCGTCATTGGGCCGCGCCTTGCCCAACGGCACCGAAGACCTCGGTCAGGCCGTGGCCATTGGCGACGACTGTGCCGCCATTGCCGACGCGGACGGCTACCTGCTGTTCGCCATCGAGGGCATGGTGAGCGATTTCGTCGAATCGATGCCCTGGTTCGCTGGCTACAGCGCCGTCATGGTGAATGTCAGCGACGTGTACGCGATGGGCGGCCGGCCGCTGGCTGTGGTCGATGCGATCTGGAGCGAAGGCCTGGACAATGCGGCGGAGATCCTCGCAGGCATGGCTGCGGCGTCGGCCGCCTATGGCGTGCCCATTGTTGGCGGCCACAGCAATGCGCGCAGCGACCGTGCACAACTGGCAGTGGCCATTCTCGGCCGCGCGCGCCAACTGCTGTCCAGCTTCGCCGCGCGCCCCGGCCAACGTCTGCTGATGGCGGTAGATCTGCGCGGCGCGTTTGCCGAGCCTTATCCCTTCTGGAATGCGTCGACGACGGCGCCAGCTGGCCGCCTGCGTGCGGATCTGGAGGTACTTCCAGCGCTGGCCGAGGAAGGGCTTTGCGACGCAGCCAAGGACATCAGCATGGCAGGCACCCTTGGCACAGCGCTGATGCTGCTGGAATGCTCGGGGGTAGGCGCGAACATCGATCTGGGTGCGATCCCGCTGCCGCTCGGCGTGCCCCTGGCGCGCTGGCTGACGGCGTTCCCAAGCTTCGGCTACCTCCTGGCTGTGGACGAGGCGCACGTGCCGGCAGTCCTGATGCGCTTCCAGGATCGGGACATCGCCTGTGCCGAGATCGGGACGATCGACGACACACGCCTGGTCAACATCCGCGCAGGCACTGGCTCCATGGCACAGCGCGCTGTGCTTTGGGACTTTGCAGGCGACCCATTTATCGTGCCACGTGAAGCCGAACCCACGGGCGCCTGACGCCCGCCACGACCGACACCCATCCGTAAGACCCTCACATGCCAGTCACCTATTTCCGCGTCCGTTGGCCCGACCTGACGGAGTCGAACTGCTACTCGCCATCCTCGGTGGTCACTGATTACTTCGACGCGGGCCAGGACTATCCGCTCGACGAATTCATGAGGCGGGCGCGCCTGGCGCTGAGCGAGGCTTCGGAGCGCGTGCGCGCCAAGTACGGCTATGCATGCACCGCCGCCATGGCCGAGCTGGAAGCGATGGAAAGCACTGCGCGACGATGGCAGGCTGCTCCGGGCGCCAGCGTGCGATTGATCGGCTTTGATTGCTAGGTGACCGCGTCCGTCCGCCGGGGCGCCATCGCCAACGCCAGCGCCGAGGCCAACGCCAGCGCCGAGGCCAACGCCGGCGCAGTGAGCGAAAAGACATCCACAACCACGCACACAAAGGAATTCATCATGCCCAGCACACCCGAACCGTCTCAGCCCGCAGCCACCGCGCATCACTACAGCGTGATCGTCGTTGGAGGCGGCCAGGCCGGACTATCGATGAGCTACTACCTGAAGCAGGCCGGTATCGATCATCTCGTGATCGAGAAGCACACCGTCACGCATACCTGGCGCAGCCAGCGCTGGGATGCCTTCTGCCTCGTCACCCCCAACTGGCAATGCGCGCTGCCGGGTTACCCGTACCGGGGCAACGACCCGCACGGCTTCATGAAAAAGGACGAGATCATCGATTACCTCGACGGCTTCATCGCCATGGTGGACGCCCCGGTGCTGGAGCACACGGAGGTACGCCGCGTCACGCCGCGGCCGCAGGGGGGTTACGACGTCTTTACCTTGCAAGGGCAATTCAGTGCCGACCAGGTGGTGGTGGCATCCGGCGGTTATCACGCCCCCATCGTGCCGCGCATGGCCGAGCGCCTGCCCGCCGGCATCCGTCAGATCCAGTCCTCCGAGTACCGCAATCCGCAGGCTTTGCCCGAAGGCGCAGTGCTGGTGGTGGGCTCGGGCCAGTCGGGCGCGCAGATCGCCGAGGACTTGCACCTGGCCGGGCGCCAGGTGATCCTGGCCGTGGGCGAGGCTCCACGCTGCGCACGCTTCTATCGTGGACGCGACGTGGTGGACTGGCTCGCGGACATGCAGTACTACGACATGCCCGTCAGCGAGCACCCGCTGCGTGAAGGCGTGCGGGACAACACCAACCACTACGTTACCGGCCGGGACGGCGGACGCGACATCGACCTGCGAAGATTCGCCACCGAGGGCATGGAACTGTATGGCGTGCTCGAGGATTATCGGGACGGCGCGCTGCATTTTTCGCCCAATCTCGCGGCCAGTCTCGACGACGCCGACCAGACCTACAACCGCATCAATGCCGGCATCGACAAGTATATTGAGAAGAACGGCATCGAGGCGCCGCCCGCCAGCGTGTACGTGCCGGTGTGGCAGCCGGACGCGGAACGCACCACGCTGGCGCTTGGCGATTCGGGCATTGGCGCCATCATCTGGTGCATCGGCTTTCGACCGGACTTCAGTTGGCTCGACGTGCCGGCCTTCAACGGACGCGGCTATCCAGGGCATGTGCGTGGCGTCACGCCGCACGATGGTCTCTACTTCCTGGGCCTGCCGTGGCTGCATACCTGGGGCTCGGGTCGCTTCTCGGGTATCGCGCGCGACGCCGGGCATCTCGCCGACCTGATCGGCAAGCGCCACGCCGGCTATCAACGGGCAGCCTGACATGAGCATTGGGCGCGCGCACGGTTGCGTGCACTATGTCGCGGGCATGCCGCAGCTTTCATACACCGGGCTTTCGGAGAACTGGCTGCTGAAGACCTGCGGCGACCTGCACTGGCAGGCGCTGGCGGCTCGCGCGGGCCAGGCCGTGCCCGAGTTCCGCGACGCCGATGGCAATATCGCCTATGCAGCATTCCTCGCCATTCGCGTGCGCGATGCCTCACTGGAGGCGCTCGGCGAGCATGCGGCGTTTCGCATCGATACGCGGCTGGACCGCGTCGCGGGTGCGCGCCATCTCAGCCGCCACGTGCTGGTGGCAGACGGGACGCGGTGTGTGGACGTCGAGATGATGTCCACCTTTATCCGGCGCGAGCGTGAGCGCGACAATCGCTCCGTTGTCAGGGCAGCCTTTCCGCAGCAGGACACGCAGCCCGATTCCGCCGTGGCGCAATCTGCCGATGCACTAGTGACACTCGCCAAGCGTTTTCGAGCCGGTGCCTGGGGCGAGCACCTGGGCATACGTCAGAGCCTGGAACCGGCGCGGCACACGGCAGAGTATCTGCCGTGCCCCTATGCGGATTTCAATGGCGCGGACCTGCTCTATTTCGCAAATTTCCAGTCGATGGTCGACCGCGCCGAATGGCAGTGGCTGCGGTTCGGCGAGCCGCCCACGGTTGCGCAGCGTGACCTGTTCTTCCACGGCAACGTCAACGTCGGTGAGTCGCTGAAGCTGTCATTCAGCGTCGTGGAGCACCACCATGATGGTATCGCGCACTGGTGCGAGATCCGCCGCGTCGCCGATGGCGAGAAGATCGCCGACGTGGTGACGCGCAAACGTTGGCGGCAGCGTTGACCCAGCCCAAAGCCGTTCACTCCGGGCTTCGCGCCGATGGCCTATCGGCACCTTCGGTCAGTTCATCAGCTCCGCCTGGGGGAATTTCCATTTCCCCGAAAGAATCTCGGCGCGAGGCCGATATAGCCGAACCGTGTCGCCAGGATGGTGACGGGTGAAGACCCAACCGTGACCGAGGCTCTCAAGGCCGTATTCGTGGCACTGCTGTTCAACGCCATCGCGGCGGCGGCCATGGCCAAGCTGACGGGCGGATCGCTGTCCGGTCCCGCCACGCTCGTGACCTGGGTGGTGACGTTCGTGGCGTTCTCGTTCGGTTTCGTCGTGATGTTGAAGGCCACGCTCAAGCAGAGCGCCGTGATCTCGCTGGTGTCCTCGCCGATCGCCGCGCTGATTCTGTTCGCGGCCGTCAAGGTCTGACCGCCGCGCAGCCGCCGCGCCGCGCTCCCTGGCCGCTCAGGCCGTCACCCGCACCTTGCCGTCTTCCGACCATAGCAGCTGCACGCGCTGGCCGGGGTAGAAGCTGCCTTCGGATGCCGGCTGGGTGATCGCCTGCAGCCGGCCGTCGGGCAGCCGGACCGTGATTTCATAGCCGGGATGGCGCTCCACGCGCGACTCGATCTCGTGCCCTGCCAGTCCGCCGGCAAGGCCGCCGGCCACACCTGCCAGCAGCGAACCATGACCGTGCCCGATCGCGCTGCCGGCCACGGCGCCCAGCAGGCCGCCGCCCAGTTCCCCTGCCAGGCTCGATCCCTGGCTGCTGTCATCGATCTGCACCACACGCACGCGCTCGACCGTGGCCATCGTCACGGTCTGGGGCAGGGAGGTCTGTCCGGCGCTGTAGACGCTGCCCGGCGGCGCGAACTCGGCGCAGCCAGAGGCCAGCAGCGTGCTGGCCAGCAGCATGGCGGCCAGCGGGCGGTGCAGCAATGAAGGGCGACGTGTGGAAAGCATGGGCGGCTCCTGTCTGGATCAATGACTGGAGCCACACTACGGCTGTGCGGCGCAGGGGACTTTTCCGAAAGCCGGGGCTTTGCGTGTTCGCAGGGTCCTATGGCGCCAGGTAGCCGACAAACAGTTCGGCCAGCATGCGCGCCGACGCCCCCAGCGGCATCGCGCGCAGGCCGATCAGGCCGACCAGCATCGGGGGCGGCAACGGCGACAGCGCCGTGCACGCCTGCAGCCCATTGCCATACATCGGATCGGTGAGCAACTGCGTGGGGCAGTAGCCGATGGCGTCGGTGCGACGCATCAGCTCCGTCATCAGCGTGGGCGACGTGCACGCCGTGATCTGGCGCGGGACGGGCAGGTCGCTCGTCCGCAGCCATTCCAGCAACGTCTCGCTCTGGCTGCCCGGGGACAGGTTCAGAGTCCACCGGGCATGCTCCAGCGCCTGCCAGTCCGTCGCACCGGCCAGCGGATGGCCGGTTCTGCCGGCCGGTACGGCACTGACCTCGAACAGCGGCTCGAAGGCCAGTTCGGGCGGCAGGTCGTCCGGATCGGCGATGGCGATCGCGAAGTCCGGCCGGCCTTCCGGGCCGGCATCATGGTCAAGCAGGGCACGCCAGAGGCCGTGGTGGCACGGCTGCACCAGGCGCTCGTCGAAACGCTGCAGGACGCGCAGGTGGTCAGCGGTCTGGAGGCGACCGGTGCGGAAGTGGCCAAGCCCAGCTCGGTGGCTGACTCGCAGCGCTTCCTGCAGACAGAGACCGGCAAGTTCCGCGCGATGGCGAAGCGGAGCAGTCTCCAGCCACAATAAGCCTGGCGTTGGTGTAGAAAGGCCCGTGCCGCCATGCAACATCGCATGGCGGCATGGGCCTGTTGCGCCTGGCGCCGAAGTAGTTCAGCGCAGCTCAGCTCAGGCGCGCCGCGCCGTCAGCCACTTGTCTGACGCCAGCGGTTCCGTGCAGAGGCGTACTTCGCCGATCTGGCCGAGAAAACCGTTGGACGGGACGTTGCCGTAGACCCCACCACCCACGAAGAAGCGGCTGGTGGCACTGACGGCGGCAATGCCGCGCGTGTTCGACGCGTTGCGCAGCACCGGGGCACCCTCCACGTACATCACGGTCTCGTTCTTCGCCGGGTCGTTGACCACGGCGACGTGGACCCATTTCTCGGCGATGATCTCGCCAGACCAGTTCGCGGCCGGGTTCTTGGTGCCGGCCGTGCTCGGCGTGACTTCCCACTGCACTTCGCGCAGGCTGGAGATGGCGAAGATCAGCGGGCTTTCGTCGCCGTCGCCGCTGCCAAAGCCGGTCACCGCGCTGCGCTGGCCCTCGCGCTCCATGATGTTCATCCACGCATTGTTGCCGGCCGTCCACGACGCCGGCACCTTGATGAACGCCTCCACGGTGTAGCCGTTGTCGAACGTCATCGCATTGAGTGCCGCCGTGGTCTGCGTGGCGAAGTAGCTCATGCGCTGGGGACTGTTCACCGAGTTGGCGAACTTCACGCTGCCCGGGGCGGCTGACAGGTAGTGGTGGTCATTCGACCACGTCATGTCGCCCAGTTGCGCCGCGCCGCCGTTGGCCAGTGCCTCGCGCGAGAGGGGGTTGGCACCGGTCAGGTCGTCGATCACCTGGCCGACCGGCACCGCCGCGCCGTCGGCACCGCCGAAGAAGCGCCAGTGCGCCACCGTGGAGGCCACCTGCGGGTAGTCGTTGGTGTCGGCGGCGGCCTTCTTGTCGGTCACGCTCGGCTCGGTGTAGTTGGCCAGGATGGCGGCCTTGGCGCGGTCGTTGATCGGGTCGTTGCCGGCCGTCGGCGTGGCGAAGTCGGGGTTGAAGCGCGCAAAGCGCTTGCGGAAATCGAAGTCGATCTCGAACTGCTGGTTCTTGTCGGTCAGCACCGCCACGTCGAACTCGTTCAGCGTCTCGGTGGGCTTCTGCGGCACCCACGGTGAGAACGAGATGACCTTGATCTTGTTGTTGGTCAGGTCGAACTCATACAGGCGCATCAGGCCGTTGCCGCCCATGTACGCCATCTGGTAGTCGACCACCATTTCCTCGACGCGGTTGCCGAAGTCGTTGGTCTTCGTGAGGTGCGCCGCGCCATGGTAGTGACCGTTCAGCGTCATGAAGATCTGGTCGTTGTCCTTGATCAGCGTCTCCCACAGCATCAGGCCGTAGGGCACTTCCAGCGGGCTGACGCCATCCGGGCCGATATTGAGCAGCTGGTGGGTCGAGAGGATGACCGGCACCTTCGGGTAGCGCTTGAGTACGTTGCGCGCCCAGGTGATGGCGGCGTCGGAGGCGCGCCACGACATCGACAGCACCATGAAGCGGTTGCCGTCCACCTCGAAGAAGTGGTACTCGTGGAAGCCCGACGGATCGCGGCCGCCGAAGGTGGCCTGGCGCTGCGCACGGGTGGTCGGGAACGTCTTCAGGTACGGCTCGTTGGCCAGGTTGCGCTGCGCGTCGGTGTTTGACGCCTGGCTGCCGGCGTTGACGTAGTCCACGTCCGAGATCACGTCGTGATTGCCGGCCAGGATCGAGTACGGCGCGCGGGCCGCCTCCATGACTTCCATGGCCTCGTCGGCGATCTGCCACTGCAGCGGCTTGCCCTGTTGATCCACCACATCGCCGAGGTGGATCGTGAACGGGATGCGCAGGCTGGCGGCGTTCTGCGTGATCCACTTGGTCTGTGCCAGGAACGGCGTGGACCCGTACTTGCGCTGGAACTGCAGGTTCTCGTCGGTGGTGGCGTAGCGCGAATAGAACTGCGTGTCGGGCAGCACGGCGAGCGCGAAGCTCGAGACCTTGCCCGACGGCGTGCCACCGCCCGGCGTGGTGCCGGGCGTCGTGGCCGGCGTGCCGGGCGCGGCATCGTCGCCGCCGCCGCAGGCGGCCAGCAGGGCCGAGGTGCCGAGCGACATGCCAAGGCCGGCCCTGAGCAGCAGGCGGCGCTGGCGGTCTGGAATGCCCTCGAGCTTGACGGTATCGATTGTGGTTGGCTTGCCCGGTGTCTTGCTTTGCATTGCGACTTCCCTGTTGACCCACGAAAAGCCCGTGATTCTGAGCAGCACTCGTGACAGGGTGTTGATCGAAATGTGACGTTTTGGAGGCGGGGGGGCGGGCTGTCAGTGCGTCGCCGCGTACCGGGGAGAATGCCAGCGCCCACACCGGCTACCGGCAAGGGCGTGAGCGCGCCGTTGCCTAGGGCGCGAACTTCTCGATCAGAAAGTCAATCAAGGCCCGCACGCGGGTCGACATGTGTCGGGCGTGCGGATACAGCAGCATGAATGGTCGAGAGCTGCCGCCGAGATCTTTCAGCACCTCCACCAGCGTGCCATCGCGCAAGTCTTCCTCGACCACGAAGCGATAGGTCTGGAATAGGCCGGCGCCCGCGCGCGCGAGCGTTGCACCGCCCAGCACGTCTTCGGATGCGGCGTATGTGCCGGTGGTGATCACGTTCACGTCTTCGCCATTCTGGCGGAAAGTCCACGGAATGCGGCGCCCGCTGCTTGGGCGTTCAAACTGGATGCACTCATGCCCAAGCAGATCGTCAAGCGACTTTGGCGTGCCGCGCCGCCTCAGGTAGTCCGGTGTGGCGACGACCACCAGTTCCGCGTCCTCGAGCTTGCGCGCAATGAGTGCCGAATCGTCGGGTGCGCGCCCGCGAATCGACAGATCATAGGTGTCGTCGGCGAAGTCGACGTTCCGGTTGCTGATGTGCACGTCGATCTCGACTTCGGGAAAGCGCTCCCGGAACGCGGGAAGCACCGGCAGCACCCGATAGTGCGCGTAGGGCGTGGGCAGGCTGATGCGCAGGCGTCCAGCGGGCGTCGCATGCTGGCCGCCGATGTGCCGCTCGGCCTCTACCAGCAGCGCAAGCGCTGTGCGGCTCTGCTCGAAGTACGCCCTGCCTTCATCGGTCAGACGGATCTGGCGCGTCGTGCGCACGAAGAGACGAATGTTGAGGCGCTCTTCAAGGCGTGAAACGCTGCGGCTTACCGCAGCGGGTGTGACGCCGGCAGCCACCGCTGCCGCCGTGAAGCTGCTGAGCTCCGCGGCCAGGCAAAAGAGTTCGATGCTGCCAAGTTGCAGATCGTCGAATTGACGCTTCATGGTCGTTGACACCGTGTCATGACTGTCGTTGCGAGGTATGCTCGATGCGCCGCTTGTGCGGCGGCGGCCGTGGTATCAAGCCGTGCCCAAGGCAGGAAAGCGGGGCGTCACATGCGTGGCGAGTTCCTCGAGTACGGCTTCGGCGGCGCGATTGCCATATTTCAGGTTGAACAGGACATGGTTCGCGCCCGCGCGTTCGAGCGTCTCCAGGTGCCGCATCAGCCAGCTGCGGCCCAGGCGATGGCCCCCGTGGATCGGGGTGGGAGAGACGTCGGGATCGGCCGTCAGGTCAATGTGATAAGGCTGCGCAAAAGGCTTGAACGTGCCCGGCGACGTAGCCGCGACGGCGTCATGCCATTGGCGGATCACTTCCACCTGGAGATCCATGCGGCGCGGGTAGGTGATCCAGCCGTCAGCCTTGCGCGCGATCCAATCGATCGATTGCTGGCTGTGGCCGGTTACGATGAGCGGCACGCGTCGGGCAACCGGCTTGGGGACCAGGTCCGCGTCATGCAACGTGCCGTACGTGCCGTGGATTTGTGGATAGGCGTTGCCCCACACGTTTTCAAGGTAGGCAACCTGTTCCTGGAACAACGCGCCACGTTGGGCGTGTTCTACGCCAAACGCCGGAAACTCTATAGCGCGGTCGCCGGAGGCAATCCCCATGACCAGTCGGCCTCCCGTCAGCCTGTCTATGCTGGCTGCCGCTTTGGCCGTGTGCAGCGGGTGCCGTAGCGGCAGCACGATGGCTGCGGTAAAGAGCGCAATCGATGACGTCTGACCGGCGACGTATCCGAGCCACGTCCAGGGATCAAAGATCTGGCCGAGGTCACCGAAGGAAGGGTCGCGCAACGGCACGTCCCGCACGCCCAGCGCGGCGAATCCCGCTTGCTCGGCCCGCTTCGCCAGCCGGATCTGGTCGACCATCGTGGGCGCATCGCCCGGGTATGACTCGATCGCGAACAGCACACCGAGCGTCAGGCGGCCAGGTGCGAACATGCGCGAGAACCCGGGGTTGGTCTGGGGCAGGGTGTCAGAGGGATTCAGCATGGCGCCCTCCGGTGCTGGCACGGCGGGTGTTCCCTTCGTGCGCCGAACGCCAGATGAAGGTATAGGGGAGTTCGTCGAGCTCGGCGGCGTCGAGCCATAGGGCTTGCGGCAACTCGTCGGCCCAGTGATCTTGCGCTGCGCTTGCAGCTTCAGGTGCGTGGAATGTCATGGCGGCTAATCAAGAGGAGTGAGTGGCACCCGAGATTCCGCAATGCGTCCGCGACGGGTGGATGCTCACAATTCTGGGCAATCGACCGCGCCGGATCATCGGGGTCAGCCGCAAATCAATTGTTCCGCTGCATTGATAGTGCATCGGCCCCGGGTGTCGACTGGCTTGTTACATGGCGTAGAAAGACACGTTCCGCCGGTGCTGTTTATCTGCCGCGTTCGCGCGCCTACAGTGCGGTCCAGGGCTGTCGGTTGCGCCCGCCCAAGGAGAAAATCATGACCGTGTCACCTACCCAGGCGACCGTGGACTGCGCCCACCAGCGCATCCTTCAACTCTTGCAGACTTACCTGGACGCCATCTACGACGGGGATGTCGACGCATTGCAGTCGACCTTTCATCCTGATGCGTTGCTGTTTGGCGAAGTGCGCGGCGAGATTGTGCAGAAGACGCTTGAGGCCTATCTGCAGGGCGTTGCCAGCCGCGAGAGCCCTGCGTCGCGCAATGATCCCTACGGCATGTCCATCCTGTCGGTAGAGGTTCTCGGCAAGATGGCGTCGGCCAAAGTCCGCGTGAAGGTGTCGGGCAACAACTACTATGACTTCCTCTCGATGTTGAGGATTGGCTGTGACTGGGTCATCGTCAACAAGCTCTACACGCACATCGAGGAGCGAGCCGAGTGATCGTCAGTGCGGCGCTAGGCCGCCTGAACCTCGCTTTGCGCCTGCAGTGTCTTCACGAGGCGCTCGCCATGCATCTGCGCTGAGTCGCAGACAAGCTTCTCCGCCTGCGCGGCGTCGCCGCTCAGGATTGCCGCCGCCATCTGCTCGTGCTCGTCATAGATCGCCTGCGAATACTCCATCAATTTCGTGGTCAGGAGGATATAGAGCAGGACCGGGTCGCTGATCAGTCCGTACTGGACGATGAGCCGCCGATGGCCCGACAGCGCCACAACGGTCTTGTGAAAGGCGAGATCGGCCTGGGCGATGCGTCGGGGATCCTTGTCCCCAATGGCGGACTTCAGGTCCGCCAAGGCGTTGAGCAGGCGCGCGCGGCCTGCCTCATCGATGCGCGCGGCGGCCAGCCGTGCGGCCATCCCTTCCAGGTTGCTGCGCAGCGTATAGAGTTCCCAGGCGTCCTCAGCGGAAAGCGACACAACTTCCCAGCCGGTGTAGGCGTGCTGGATGAGCAGGCCCTCGTTGGCCAGACGTTGCATGCCCGCGCGAACCGTCGAGCGGGAAAGGCCGATCTGCGTCGCGAGGGATATTTCCGTGAGCCTGGAACCCGGCGCCAGATCTCCGGAAAAGATGGCGTCGCGAATCCAGTCGGCAGCCTGTCGGTCCAGGCTGCGCTTGTCAATTTCAACGCGAGTATTCATGTTTGCTCGATTTGCCAGGCGGGAATTGTGACTCCATCGGCATAACCGGGCGCTGTGGTCCGATTCCGGTGCCCGAGGGAGCCATGCCCGACATGATACCGCCGTGGGAAGGGGCCCTTGTTAATTGTAGGCAATGATTTGTTAACAATCAGGGCGCTCATAGCCTGCCGTTGGCGCGCCGCAGCTCGTACGCCTTCAGGTTCATCCAGCACAGACGATGCACGGTATCGTCCAGCCCATGTGCCCTGACACGGGCGAGCATGTACCCGACGATATGTTCGCCCTCGATCGACGACTTCCTTTCCAGGTCGCGCAGGATCGATGGCACGTAGGCCGATGCCTTGTTGGCAAACAACTGGCGGTACTCCGCAAGAAAGGCCTCGGTCATCGGATATCCTTCTCGCGCGGCCACTTCGGCGTGGGTCAACAGCACTTGATAGAAGAGGTCCGTGCCGCCCGCTACCTGGGCAATTTCGCCAACACTTGCGCGCAGGAGCGTCGTGACCGTCGCCACGGTGGACAGGTGGACAAGCTTCTCCCACATATTGCGCATGATGTCCGGAACGGCGCTCGCGACCACGCCCTCGGCGGGAAACGCGCGTTGAAGCGTCTGAACCCGCTCGCTCAGGATGCCGGACTGTTCGCCGAACTTGATATAGCACCAGTCGTTCAGGTGCTGGATCGTTCCTTCGCTATCGAGCGTGACAATGATCTTTGCAAGGCCGCCGAGCACACGCTCGGCCCCGAAGGCGGCGTTGAGCTTATCGATATGGGCCATGCCATTCAGAAGTGGCAGGACGGCCGTATCGGGCCCTACGGCAGGGCGGATGGCTTCGATCGCGGAATCCAGGTCATAGGCCTTGCTGGTTAGCAGCACGATATCCCAGTGCCCCCCAAGCTCCTCCTGCGTGACGGTTTTCACGGGGGCGTGGAAATCGCCATACTGGCTTCGGATGTTCAGGCCATCGCGTTCGAGAATGGCGCGCCGCGCCGCACGCACGAGGAAGGTGACGTCGGCACCTTGCTGGACCAGTCGGCCACCGTAGTAGCCGCCAATTGCGCCGGCACCCAGTACTAGAATTCGCATGAAGTTCTCCATCAAGAATGTCGTGTTCGCAGCCGGGGAAGCATTTCCATGCTTCCCCGGGTCAGGTGTCTTCTCGGAGCAGACGCTGTGGCATGGCGAGGAGCAGCAGCACGGAGCCGAGCACCAGGATCGCGGCGAAGGTGTACAAGCCGTAGTCCAGCGAGCCCGTCGTGGTTTTCACCCACCCGAGGACGGACGGGCTGGCAAAGCCGCCAATCAGTCCGATGCTGTTGATGACCGCAATGCCGCCCGCCGCGCCAGCGCTGGAAAGGTATGAGGTCGGGATCGTCCAGAACAGTGGCATGGCAGTCAGGATACCCAGGGTAGTGATCGACAGCACAGTCAGTGCGAGGGTGAGGCTGTCATGCACGTACGTCACGGTCACCAGGCCGAGCGCTGCCACGATCATGCCCGATGCAACGTGCCAGCGGCGCTCGCGCGTCCTGTCCGAATGCTTGCCGATGACAACCATGCCGGCAGTGGTGATGCCGTACGGAATCACGGTCAGCAAGCCGATATGCAGGGGGTCGGTCACGTTGTAGCTGCGGATCATCGCCGGGAGCCAGAAGCTGATGATGTAGAGGCCGGCCGCAATCGCAAAGTAGATGGCCGACAGTGCATACAGCCGCGGATCCCGAAGGGTTCTCCAGAAGGTGGCGTCGTGGCCATGGCCGCCCGTCGTACCCACGGCGTGGATGATGACCGCTCTTTCCCTGGCGGAAAGCCACTTGGCGTCGGCCGGCTTGTCGGCGAGTACGAAGTAGACAAAGGCACCCAGGATGATGGAGGGAATGGCTTCGATGATGAACAGCCATTGCCAGCCGGCGAGCCCTGAAGCGCTGCCCATATTCGCCATGATCCAGCCGGACAGCGGCCCGCCGATGACGCCCGACACGGCGATGGCCGACATGAAGACCGTGATGATCTTCCCGCGCATCATGGGGGGGAACCAGTAGGTCAGGTAGAGCACAATGCCCGGAAAGAACCCGGCTTCGAAAGCGCCGAGAAGGAAGCGCGCCACGTAGAACTGCGTGGGCGTGGTGACAAACGCGAAGCTTCCTGAAATTACGCCCCAGACAATCATGATGCGCATCAGTGTCTTGCGAGCGCCAATTTTTTCGAGCAGGAGGTTGCTCGGCACCTCGAACAGGAAATACCCGATAAAGAATATGCCGGCGCCAAGCCCATACACGGCATCGGAAAAGCTGAGGTCCTGCTTCATCTGGAGCGCGGCAAATCCGATGTTCACGCGATCCAGATAGGCGAACACATAGCAGATGAAGAGGAACGGGATAATGCGCCACGTCACCTTGGAATAGGCGCGCTGCACATCGTCGTGTGTGTGAGCGGGTGCCGTGCCTGGCAATACCGCAGAGGGGGAGGCCGTCTTCATGATTGCTCTCGCTATCCGTTCAGTTTGTCTATTCGGTGGCTTCCGGGAGGAGCCTGCAGTGTCGATCCACAACAGGTCTCCGCTCCATCCCGGAAGTTGCGTCGAGGGGTGAGGCAGGCGCGGCGGGAAGCGCGCGCCCATGCTGTTGCGCCTGCGGCGCGCGGTACCGGGCCTGCGGTGCTGGTCCTACATGGCCTACAGACCCAGATGGCTCCGGCGCACTTTCGGGGGATGGGCGCGCAGGGCGTCTTCGATCGGATCGCAGCCCCAGCCCGGGGCATCCGGAACCTGAATGGCGCCATTCACGATCTCGGGGTTTCGGGTGAACAAGTGGTCGTCCCAGGCCAGCCGATCCACGTCCACCTCCATCACGCGCAGGTTGGGCACCGCCGCGGCAAAATGAACGTTCATCATCGTCGACAGATGGCTGTAGAAGTTGTGCGGCGCGATGTTGACGTCAAAGGCGTCCGCCACGTTGGCGATCTTCATGGCTTGCCATACGCCGTTCCAGACCGCATCGATGATGGCAACGTCCATCGATTGCGCCTGGAAATAGGGCAGGAACTGGCGGATGCCGAACAGCGTTTCGCACGCGGCAATCGGGGCGTGGCTGCGCTGGCGGATATACGCCATGGCCTCAGGGTTGTAGATGTCGAGTTCCACCCAGAACAGGTCGAAGTCGCTGATGGCCTTGATCAGCGAAAGGTAACCCTCGGTACGCGCGTTGAAGTTCAGGTCCACCAGGATATCGACGTCGGGGCCAGCGCCGTCGCGAAGTGCCTCGAGGTGCGCGCGCAGGTTACGCAGCATCGCCTTGTCGACATTGAGAGACGGCGCGTACGGGGAACCAAATCCGGCCATCCACTGGCGCGGCTTGCCATTCTCATTGACGAACAGATTGGTCTTGAGCGCGGAAATCCCGGATGCCCGGGCGTCTTCGCCGGCCTTCTTGACGCCGTCCAGATCAACGATGGCAGGCGGGTACAGCGTGGGATGGCTGATGCGCCAGGTGGCGCAATGCGACCAATAGATCGGGATGCTGTCTCGATGTTTGCCGCCCAGCAGCTGGTAGACCGGCACACCGAGGCTCTTGGCTTTCGCATCGAGCAGGGCGTTTTCGATGGCGCCGATTGCCTCGGCGCTGAGCCCATGCGGGGCGGGGCGCAAGGACGCGGCCAGCCGGCCATAGGCCTCCTCGTGGTCATACACCGACTTGCCGACCAGGCGAGCGCCCAATTGTTCGATCACGCCGGTCAAGCCGGGAGGCCCGAACGACTCGTCGTACTCGCTCCAGCCCACAGTGCCATCTGACGTCACCACCTTCAGGAAGTAGTAGTTCCGCCATCCGGCGTCGCAGGAGAGGGTTTCAAAGTGCTCAATTCGCATGATGTCTGCTCACTTCAGTGTTGACAGTTAATTGTTAACAATTAATCTAAGGTGCAAGGCGCCAGACTGCAAGCATGGTTAACCCGAAATACGGCGTGATGAGGCGTAATGAGGCGCAATAAGCACTTGGCTGCGGACTACGTGGCGCCGCGCTCCAGATGGGGCGTGGGGCGTGTGCGGCGTGCGGGGATGGCTCTGAACGGCGGGGGAGGGAGGGCGTGGCCGACGGAGAGGGCGGCTATGCCGTCCACCCCGCATGACTCACGGATGACGACCGCACAACGTGCGGCGATTCAGGGGATATTCGATGCCTGTCAGGTCACGCCCCGGCGAACGTACGCGATTCGCCGGGGCAATAATCAATCCGCCACGCCCTTAGTCGTAGTAAGCCGGGAGCAGCTTCAACTTGTTGGATTGCTTCTTGTCGTGATTGATGAAGAGCTTCGCCTTGTACTTTGCCATCAACTGCCTGATTTTTTCCATGGAAGCGATGGATTCAGGGCTATTCGTATTCAGGGATGGAACGATGTTCTTCTCGAAATTCCCTTCCAGGTGAACGACATCGCCGGAAAGGATGATGAAGCCGGCGTTCTTGAGATGGACCAGCAGTGACTGGCTGCCGGGGGTATGCCCTGGCGTGGAAACGAGCATGACGCTCCCGTCGCCAAACACATCGGTATCACCGTCGACGAGCTGAAGGTTCTTCGGCGTTCCCAGGAGTTTGCGCGCCAGTGCCATCAGTTGATTGACATTGTCGTTTGGCCCGTTCGGCGAGTAGATCCACTGATACTCCGCCCGCTGCATCATGACCCTGGCGCTGGGGAACAACCGCACGTTACCGATGTGGTCGCCATGTGTGTGCGATATGGCGACTCGCGTGATGTCGCCTGGCTTCAGGTTGATTTCAGCGAATTGATCGGTCAGTGTCTTGTCGAGGTGATAGACGATCAATTTAGGGAGCGTGGACCACCCCTTGGGGTCGTTGAATGCTTCTTCAGGAACACCGGTATCCCAAAGCAGCCATTCGTCTCCATGCTTTACCAGCCAGCAGGTGGATGAGAATTCGATACTGCGCCCAGCGTTCGCGCCCGGCGTCCACACCGACTCGTCGTTTGCAAGGGAGCGACCGCAATCCAGCCTGAACAGCTTCTCGGCGACCCCCGCCTTGGCGGGGTCAGGAAGCTTTGTGGTGGCGTGGGCGGCTGGCACCCCTTCCAGTACGAAGATACAGGCAGCCAGGATAAACGCCCCCGCCAGTTTTGCTTGTCTCAGCATGATCAATCCTTTCTTCAGAATGCACGCCGCACATCACGGCGCAATTTCACTGCCCGCGCAAGACCAGTGGCTTGCCTTTCTCAACGATGTAGTGGGCAATCGCCTTGAACCGCACGCTGCCGGTATTGCACACGTTATGCATTTCGCCTTGCGCGAATTGCAGCGGACGTCCGGCTTTGAGATACAGGTCCGGCTTCTCATCGAACTTCACAACCGCCTCGCCTTCCTCCACATAGGCGCTCTCGACTCCTGGATGCGCATGCCGGCCCGTGCAGGCACCCGGCTCGAGTTCCGCAATCACACTCACCGTCTGGTAGCCCTGAGGGAAGTCGATCGTCTGCAGTGGTGTACGCGTCTGAGCAAATGAGCTGGTACCGCTCAGCGCGCACAACAACATGGCAGTGGAAAATGCAGCCAGCGGTCGTGTCACGGGTGACATTTGTCTTCTCCTCAATGAAATCATTGTTATCAGGTCGTTGCCTGGGAAAAGACTTTAGGGGGGCGTTTTAGCGGGATAAAGGCACGGCGATGAACATGAATTGATACATCACGGAACAAGTCCGTTGCCTGGCGCATCAAGCGATGCGGTCACGGGCGCGACAGGCAGGCGCAACGTGAACCACGTGCCGCTCGCGTCCGGTTGCCAGGACACCGCCGCATCGAGGGCCGACGCGCGGCGTTGCATGTTGGCGAGCCCTCTGCCGCCATGTGCCGGGGGCGTCCCGGCAGGAGAGAAGGGCGTGCCGTTGTCGTGTACACGCACCAGCACCGTGTCGTCATCGCGGCAGGTCTGCACGCGGATCGCGGTCGCGCGGCTGTGTTTGAGCACGTTAGTGAAGACCTCCTGCAGGATACGCAGGATGTGGAGCGCGCTCTGGGCGCCGAGCCATTGCAGCGGCGGGATATCGTCGACCTCCCACGCGAGCGAGATGCCGGCGGCTTCGAGTCGCGACCCCAGCCGGTAACGCAAGGTGGCCAGCAGGAGCAACAGATCCGTCGATACCGGCTCCAGCGAGTCAATCGTCAGCTTGAGATCGTCGATGCATTCCCGCAGCACCTGGGCGATATCGTCGGCGCGCGCCGTGCCGGAGGCGTCCTTCTCGACCATGCGCAAGGCGCTGATCAAGGATGACCCGAGGCCGTCATGCATGTCCTGCAGCAGCCGCTGCCGCTCGCGCGTCAGGGTCTCGCGGCGCTCCACGTCGCGCAGTTGCCGATGGCTTTCCAGCAGTTCCGCTTCCCGCTGCGCCAGACGCAGCGACAGATTGGCGTTGGCCTGCGCAACCTCATCCAGCGCGCTGATATAGCGGCGATACATCAGGATCATGAACAGCAGCAGCTGCACGCATCCCAGGTAGGACAGCAGATAGATGCTCTCGATATCGATGCGGTAGTTCTGCAGCAGCAGGTCATGCAGGGCGATCGGCGTGCTCATCGCATTCCAGGCCGAAAATGTCATCGCCTCGCGCGATCCGGCCCGCCAGGCGGCCCGCAACGCCGCAATCGACACCACGAGATTCAACCCCACCAGCAGCAACTGGGACAGCGGGTAGAGGAACACCACATGCGTGAGCCACGACAACGGCAGCGTGCTGGTGGCCAGGAACACGACCGAGCCGTACAGCGCTGTCTCCAGGCGCCGGTAGCGCAGGCCCAGATAGCGGAAGATGAACAGGTAGCAGGCCAGGATCAGCCAGGCGATGCTGTTGAACGCCAGCCAGCTGAACCAGGCCTCCGGAATCGGCAAGGGGTCCTGGCCGACCAGATACTGGAGCGTGTGCAGGAAATATGCACCCGCAGCCAGGAAGCACAGCAGGTAACGCGTTTCGTCCCGACGCCGGAGCCAGACCAGCAGGGAGAAGATGCCCACCGCAAGCAGGCCGCCGCTGGACAGGTAGGGAAACTGCGTCTGGAGGAAACTGCGTACAGCGAAGCGCCAGAACAGGTCCTCGCGCGTGCCGATCCGCACGGACGACAGCGCGGCGCCAACCTGGCCCATCACATCGATACGGATGACGATGTCGCGCGGCGCGTGCCCGAGCGCGATCCACAAGGGGTAGTTGTAGCCGTTCCACACCGGCCCGCCGCGAGACTGCCAGAGCTGCTCGCCGTCTGCATACACGGTGAGACGTCCCACGGTCTGCCAGCGCGGCGCATAGAGGTAGAGGGGCTCACTGGTCGCGGCCGCGGCGCTGGCCGCCGGAAGCGCCAGTTTCACCCAGACTGTCTCGATGTGGCCTGACCCCACCTCATCGGGAGTCACGTGGCGCGGCACCACCATCGGCAATGGCGTGTCCTGCCATCCTTCGCCAGTGGCGGGCAGCGCAAGCTGCGGCGGAAGCCGGTCGAGCGTGCCGCCGGGCGTGATCCGTAGCTGCGCCGAGGTGATGTGCCAGGGGAGGGCCTGCGCCAGAGCGCCGTGCAGCGAACCGGCAAGCAGCATGGCCAGGACGAGGGGGAGCCACCGTCGGCGCCACCGTTGGCGCCACGGTTGCCATGCTGGCGCGCCAGCGCCGTCAGCCATCGCGCAGCAGCCCGTGTTGCCGGGCCACGTTGATGGCCTCGACCTTCGAGTGGACGTCCAGCTTGACGTAGATGCGTCGCACATAGGTCAGCAGCGTATGTCGCGATACACCAATCCGTTGGGCGATCTCGTCGTGGGAGAAGCCACGCGTGATGTCGTTCAGGACTTCGACTTCGCGCGGGGATAGCGCGGAAGGCTTCGGGCCTGCTGGTGCCTGGGGGGCTTGCGCCAGCGCGCCGGCTGGCGGCGCCTGCAGGCGGGACAGCACCTGGCGGGCGATCAGCGGGCTGATCGGGCTGCCGCCCTGATGCAGCGACCGCAACTCGCGCACGATATGTGCCGCCGTGCTGTCCTTGAGCAGGTAGCCGGTGGCGCCCGCGGCAATCGACTGCATGACGTGGCTTTCGTCGCCGAAGACCGTGGCCACCATCACATCGCAGCGCGGCCACGCCACGCGTGCCGCGCGGATGGCATCGATGCCGGACCCATCGGGCAGCCCCAGGTCGACGACGAGGATGTCGGCGGCGGGGGCGGATTGCAGCAGCGCCAGTCCGTCGCGCAACGTCGTGACGGCGCCAGCGGTGAGCATGTCGGGGGCGCCGGACAGTGCCTCGAGGAATGCCGTGCTGAAACGGGTATCGTCCTCAATCAGGGCGACGCGGATGGGCGAGTCAAGCGGCGGGGCGTGGTCAGGTGGCACGGGAGGTTGGATGCGAAACGAGCGGGTCGAGGCACGATATGCAACGGCCCGTGCTGCCGCTACGCCCCACGATCGTAGGGCATGACGGCATGTCGCACGATCTGGGGACATACAGCCCGAAAACCCAAGGCTATGATCCAGCCGGATTGTTGCACGCGTGGGACCGGATGCAAAGACGGCGCACGTGGGCATGCACCAAAACAACAGGCTCGGCGAGCCAGCAGACTATCGAACGGGGAAGGGGTCGCAGATGAAACGGGAAACCTTGGTGAAGGCATGGGCGGCCCTGGCGGTCAGCGTCGCACTGGGGGCGTGCGGCGGGGATGGGGGAAATGACGGGGGGAACGGTACGGGCAGCGGGGGCGGCGGGGGCGGTAGCGGCGGTGCGGTGACGCCGGACACGCCATCCACGCCGGGCACGCCGGAGACACCAGCGACGCCCCAGGCCGTGACGTACCTGGGCGTGATCAGCTTTGGCGACACGCTTGCCGTGACGCTGGATGCCCCGGCCGCTGGTCAGGTGCGGATCCGCTTCTCCGATTCGGCGTTCGGCCTGTCCGGCGCGGTGATCGGCCACTACGTCAAGAACGGCAACATCTACACCGTCAGCACACTCGAGGCCGACAGCGCCGAATCACCGCCGGCATTCGTGACCGCGCTGCTGGGCGCGGTGACGGCGTCGTTCACGGTGTCCGGCACCACGCTGACGGGCGAGATCACCGGCCTGCCGAAGCAACTCGGCGATGGCAAGCTGTCGGGGCAGGTCACGGCGAGCAGTGTCAGCACGCCGGTGACGGCGGCCGAGCTGGCCGGTACCTACACGTTCCTGCGCGGGCAATCCACCTACTACACGAGTTCGGGGAATCTCCAGGTGCAGTACGGCATGGGCGGGCAGATGCGCGTGGGCGCCGATGGCACGGTGCGGATGTGCCAGGCTGGTCCGTACAGCGACACCTGCAGCATGGGCTATGCCGGCACCCTGGCGCTGGCGGACCAGACGCGCTACCCGGGCGCCTACACGCTGACGTTGGGCGGCAAGCTCTGGGGACAGGTGTTCCCGCTGAGGGTGAACGGTGTGACATCGCTGTACCTCGACCACCTTCAGCTCGATACTGGCGGCAACCGCATCACCGGAACGGGCGTCTTCCGGCCCGCCCAGACGCTGACGGCGAGCCAGGCAGCAGGGCAGTGGGTCTGCCGGCAGCCGGGCGTGTCGTATGCCGATGTCACGGGCCTCGGCATCCGGGCCGCGCTCGATGGCTCGATGCAGGAAGAGACGCTGACCATCTCAGACACGGGGCAGGTCACCAGTGCCGGGACCGGGCAGGTTGCCTCACTGACGCTGAATCAGGCCAATAACCTGCTGGGCTTCTCATCCCCGGCCGCCATCCCGGGCACCATGTACGCCGACTGGATCGTGCCGGCGGTCCCGCCCAGCACCGTCACCGGCCTGCGCACGCAGGTGTTCATGCCGCTCGACGAGAACAGCATGGCCTACTACGCCGAGGTGACCAGCCAGCCGACCGATCCAGTGAACTGGACCTTCCTTGTGCAAGGTACCTGCCGGAAGCGTTAGCCGCCGCCGGCCGGCGCGACATCGGCCCGCGATCCTGCCCGGTTGCGGCCCGGTTGCGGCCCGGTTGCGGCCCGGTTGCGGCCGGTTGCGGCCAATTGCGTGGCGTGCTGTACACCGTGCAAAAGGCCTTGCCGCTGCTGGTCGATGGCGCGTCCGTGGTGTTGACCGGCTCCAGGGTGTCGATCCAGGGCACTGCCAACTTCAGCGTCTACAGCGCCAGCAAGGCTGCCGTGCGCAATTTCGCCCGCTCCTGGGCGCTGGACCTGAAGGACCGCGCGATCCGCGTCAACGTCGTCAGCCCCGGCCCGATCCGAAGATGGCGGCCTGGCGCAGATCTGAGCGCACAGGCAGACACCCGCCCGAGACAGCACGGCGACGCCTTCGGCAGGAATCGTCCGCCTATCGGGCTATCGGAATATCGGGCAATTAGGCTATTGGCCTATTGGCCTATTGGCCTATTGGGCGGGAATGGTGATCAACGGCAGCGGCTCCTTGCTGCCGGTATCTGTCAACGTAAAGAACAGCATGATGGCCGAGAGCGCCCGTTTGGTGGTCAGGTCGCTCTGGTTGATCCAGAACCAGTAGCCCCGGTAGTGCACGGCGGCATAGGCTTCCATTGGCTTTTCCTTACCGCTGTGAATCCGTACCGCGCCCCGCTGCGCCTGCTCGGTAGTCTGCGCGAGGCCAGGCAGGGCGCTTTGCTCTTTCAGGTGGGCTTCGGGGACCTCCAGGTAGCTGGAGAAGGCAAGCATGATCTGCAGCATCGAGCGGCTGTTCACCGACAGTTCGTCCTCCGCGCCACGGGCCGGTGAATACCTGAGCGTGAACTTCTGCGTCGTGGCGGGCAGCTTCAGCAAGCGGCGGATCTCCACCACTTTTTCCAGGATGTCCGCAGGCATGTCTTCGCGCCGGAACAGCAGTACGCCGATCGATCCCTTGACCTTGTCTTCCTCCACCCGCATGGAGAACGCGCCGGCGGCCTGCACGTCGCGCATCAACTCGATGGCGCGCAGGAACTCCGGGTCCGCCTCGCGCACCATGCCTGCAGCGGTTGCGCGATTGCGCACGCCGTTGAGCGACTCCACCGTCATGCCCAGCACAAAGTCGGCGGCGTAGCCGCTCTGGAGCATCAGGAAGATGTTCTTGGGATCGATGGGCTCCATCAGCCCTCGCACGAATTTCTGGCCGGTTGCAGGCGTGTAGGTGATGGTGGGCCGGTCCGTATAGACGCCTTGCACGCCCGTAGCCAGGAAGTTGCCCTGTACCGCACTCGCCGTCGAGACAGTACCGCCCATCGATACGCCCGCCTGCAACGAGTAACCGCTAACCACCGATGCCACATCCACGAAGATCGGCAGGTCCACGTAGCGGAGCTTGACGATGTTCAACAGGGTTTGCTGCTTCCAGGAGTCGGCGATTGCCGCGCTGTAGTCGAAGCGGTCCGCCACGATGGTCGTGGGGCCAATGGAGGTACAGCCGGGGAGTAGTGCGAACACCCCGAGCCACACCCCGAGCCACACGCCGTGCTTCCGGGCGACCCGGCTGGCGGGGCCGCGAGTGGTGTCGGGCAGACTTTTGTGGGGTGTGGGCTGCATGGCTGCGCGGTTTGCTGCCTTTTCGGTGATCGGTCGCGAAAGCGCGCGAACCGATTTGAAGCGGATTTTGCTCCAAGGGCGACCGAATCGCCAAGGAGAACGCGCGGGCCCCCTCCTGCCGCAGCGGGCCCCGCCCTGGCGCCCCCTGGCGTACCCTAGCGCCCCCTGGCGCCAGCCACGCGCGCGGCAGGCTCCGCGAGGGTTTGCTCGAGTACCCGCAAGACTTCCTTCGCAGTGTTCTCGGAATGCTCGCGCAGGATCTGCGGCAGTCGCGGGCGGCCCGCTTCGCGCAGGGCGGCCATGATGGCCTCGTGTTCCTCGTGCGATTCCTGCCAGCGCAGCATGTCGGTGTTGGCCGCGCCCCGCGCGCGATGCACCTTGCTCATCAGCGTGGCGTAGATGCCGGACAGCACGGCGTTGTCCGCGCTGTCGACAATCAGCTGGTGGATTTCCTGGTTGATGCGGAAGTAGTCCGTGCGCCGGCTGGCTGCATGCGCGTCGATCATGGCCTGGTGCTTGCGCTCGATCTTGGCGAGCGCCGCGTCGCTCATGCGGCGGGCCACCAGTTCACCGGCATGGGCTTCCAGCCCATGCAGCGTTTCAAAGGTCTCGCGCAATTCCCCCAGGTCCAGCGGCGCCACGCGGTAGCCGATGTACTGGCGATGCAGCACCAGCCCTTCCGACACCAGCACCTTCAGCGCTTCACGCAGGGGCGTCTTGGAAACGTCGAACGCTTCGCAGAACGCCTTTTCGTCGATACGGACCCCGGGCGGCAGCTCGCCCTCCTGAATCATCGTGCGCAGCCGCGCCGCGATTTCGGCGGACATGCCAAGAGTGCGGAGTCGGGCGGTTTTGGGCAGCGCTTGTGTCACGGACATCACCAGAATGGGGAAATTGCACTGAAGCGAAGCCTATCACACCCGGAATTGGTGCTTTCCCTATGCATATAAATCAACGACTTACACGCGTTGTAATTACAGATTACGTATCCTATACTCCGTCCAGTTGCGCGACACCCCGAACAGAAACGCCTCGACAACGCAGCACCCAAGGAGCAAGGAGACCCCCGTCATGCCATCCACGAGCCAGGCCGCCACGATGCCGGCCACGCGCAGCACCGTCCGCTGGAAGATCTTCCTGATGATGCTGTTCCTGATCGCGATCAACTACATCGACCGCGCGTCGTTGTCCGTGGCCATGCCGCTGATCGCGAAGGAGTTTGATCTCAGCCCCACCATGCAGGGCCTGATCCTCAGTTCGTTCTTCTGGACCTACGCCCTGATGCAGGTGCCGGGCGGCATGCTGGCCGACAAATACAAGCCGCGCATCGTGATTGCCTGCGCCACCGTGTTCTGGGGTGCCTTCCAGGCCCTGGCCGCCGTGTGCACCAGCGCCACGACGCTGATGCTGACCCGCCTGGGCCTCGGTGCCGCCGAAGCGCCGATCTATCCGGCAGGCGGCAAGCTCAACGCCATCTGGATGACGCAGAACGAACGCGGCCGTGGCGCCACGCTGCTCGATGGCGGCGCGCCGCTTGGCGCGGCACTGGGCGCGATCATCATCACCTGGCTGATTGCCGCGCTCGACTCCTGGCGCCTGGCCTTCGTCGTGGCGGGCGTGGGCACCGTCATCGCCGGCGCCGTGGCCTGGTGGTACATCCGCAATTCCCCGCGCCAGCACGCCGGCGTGAACGAACTCGAGGCACGCTATATCGAGGAAGCCCAGGCCAGCGAGCATCGTGCCGAGCCGGCCAATCTGTCGGGCCGTTCGCTCGACTTCTTCAAGTACCGTTCGGTCTGGTGCATGGCCATCGGCTGGATGTGCTTCAACACCGTGTTCTACGGCCTGCTCACCTGGATGCCCAACTACCTGAACAAGGTGCACGGGTTCGACATCAAGGCGATGGGCGGTGCCAGCTTCATCATTTTCTTCAGCGGCTTCGTGGGCGAACTGGTTGGCGGCTGGATCGCGGACAAGTGGAAGGAGGCCGGCGGCCGCCCCAACGTGGTGATGCGCACCCTGTTCGGCATTGCCGCCGTGGTCGCCACTGTGTCGATCTTCTCCGTCGCCTATGTCACCAACGCCACGGTGGTCGTGGCCCTGCTGTCCTCCACGCTGTTCTTCCTGCGCTGGTGCGGCCTGTTCTGGTGCATCCCGTCGATCCTGGGTACCCGTGACAAGATCGGCTTCCTGGGCGGCGTGATGAACCTCGGTGGCAATATCGGCGGCATCTGCGTGCCGATCATCGTCGGCATGATTGTGCAGTTCACCGGCTCGTACTTCCTGGCGCTGATGTTCTTTGCCGCCGCCGGCGTGGGCCTGCTGCTGTCGTCCACCGCCATCGACTACGAAAAGAAGATCCCGGTCTGACGGGCATCGGCTGGAGGAGACCAACATGCAACGATTCCACCCCGTGGTGGCGGCGCTGCTGGCCGCTGGCACCCTGCTGGCACAGCCGGCCATGGCTGCCGCCGCCACCGCCACCGCTACCACCGAAGGCATTCCCACGGCACAGCCCGAGTCGGTCGGCGTGGATTCCACGCGGCTCGTCGCCTTGTCCGAATGGATCCGGCGCGACCAGCTCGACGTGCGCAGCCTGCTCGTCATCAAGGACGGCAAGATCGTCTTCGAGCGCTACGGCGACGGCCTCTCGCGGGACTACAACCACGAGCTGTACTCCGTCACCAAGTTCATCAGCGCGCTGCTGGTTGGCACGCTGGTCGGTGACGGCAAGCTCAGCGCGAGCGACGCACCGGCCCCAAGGCTGGCGGCTGCTCGCCCCGATCTTGCCCCGTCACTGGCGGACAAGCAGCAGATCCAGCTGCGGCACCTGATGTCGATGTCGAGCGGCCTGTCGTACAAGCTGGTGGAGGGCACCGACACGCTGTACTACGGCGTGCCGGACCGCCTCAAGGTGGCCGCCTCCGCCAGTGTGCGGGCCAAGCCCGGTACGGAGTTCGACTACATCGACGTCAACCCCGTGCTGGTCGGCGCCACGATCAGCCAGGTCACGGGCATGCCGGAGCAGCAGTACGCCGCGCAGCGCCTGTTCAAGCCGCTGGGCATGGCGCACTACCGCTGGGACGGTGCCGACGGCAAGGGCGCCGTATCCGGGGGATGGGGCCTGCGCCTGCGCTCGCTCGACATGGCCCGGCTCGGCATGCTGATGCTGAACCAGGGCCGCTGGAACGGCCAGCAGATCGTGCCCGCCTCGTGGGTGGCCCAGATGACCACGCCGTCCGGCCCCGCCGGGGACTATGGCTACTACTGCTGGGTCAACAACATCGTCAAGAGCGAGCGCGAATTCAGCGCCATGGGCTACAAGGGCCAGTTCATCACGGTGCTGCCCAAGCAGAACGCGGTGATCGTCATGAACAGCATCATGTCGACGCAGGGCGGCCTGCGCGACGCGAAGTATCTCGACCTCTATCGCCAGATGGTCAACGACTACGTGCTTCCCGCGCTGCAGGCCGGCAACGCCGTCAAGCCGGACGCCGCGCGACAAGCCGCGTTGAAGCGAGAACTCGAACTGGCGCGCACCAGCCACGGTGTGCCCGGCACGCAGCTCGCCTTCAACGACAAGCCCGAACAATAAAACCAATACAACCTGCAGAGGCGCTGCCCCCAGACGGTGCCCGCAAACTCCTGAGAAACAACCATGAGCAAACAGATTCGCCTTGGCATGCTGACGCCGTCTTCCAACACCGCGCTGGAGCCGATTACCAGCGCGATGGTCAGCGGCTTGCCCAACGTCAGCGCGCATTTCTCGCGCTTCACGGTCACCGAGATTTCACTGCGTGACCAGGCGCTGGGCCAGTTCGACCTGGAGAAGATCCTCGCGGCGGCCCGCCTGCTGGCCGATGCCCGTGTCGACGTGATTGCGTGGAACGGCACCTCGTCCGGCTGGCTCGGCTTCGACCGTGACCTGGCGCTGTGCAAGCAGATCACCGAAGCCACCGGCATTCCCGCCACTACCTCGGTCCTGGCCCTGAACGAAATCCTCGAAAAGACCGGCGCGCGCCGCTTCGGGCTGGCCACGCCGTATCTGGCCGACGTGCAGCAGCGCATCATTGCCAACTACCAGCGCAGCGGCTTCGACTGCTCGGCCGAGCGTCACCTGGACCTCCACGTGAACTACAGCTTCGCCGAGGTTCAGGAGGACACGATCCGCGCGATGGTGCGCGAACTGGCCAAGGAAAACGTGCAGGCCATCTCCACGTTCTGCACCAACCTGCACGCCGCGCATCTGGCGGAGGAACTGGAAGCCGAGACCGGCATCCCGCTCTATGACACGATCTCCACGGTCGTGTGGAAGTCGCTGCGCCTGGCCGGCGTGGACACCCGCGCCCTGACGGGCTGGGGCCGGCTGTTCCGCGAAGTCGAGTAAGCCAGGGCGCGTAACGGAGGGATGACCATGCCTGCAGACAACATTCTTGACCTCGTGATCCGCAATGCCGACGTGGTCACCGCTTCGGACCGCTTCCGCTGTGACATCGGCGTGCGCCACGGCCGCATCGTGGCGCTCGGGCACGACCTGCCCGCCGCCGCAACGGAAGTCGACGCCACGGGCCTGCTGGCCCTGCCCGGTGGTATCGACGGCCATTGCCACCTGGACCAGCCCATGCCAGACGGCATGCGTATGGCCGACGATTTCTTTACCGGCACGCGCGCGGCGGTGTGCGGCGGCACCACCACGGTGATCCCGTTCGCCGCGCAGGAGAAGGGTCATTCGCTCCGGGCGGCGGTGGCCGATTACCATCGCCGCGCCGATGGCCGCGCGGTCATCGACTATGCCTTCCACCTGATCGTGGCGGACCCGACGCCCGCCGTGCTGCAGGACGAACTGCCGGCGCTGATCCGCCAGGGCTACAGCTCGTTCAAGGTCTACATGACCTACGACGACCTGAAGCTGTCGGACCGGGAAATGCTGGAAGTGCTGGACGTCGCCCGCCAGAACAAGGCGTTGGTGATGGTGCATGCCGAGAATGCCGATTGCATCTCGTGGCTGACCGACAAGCTGGTGGGCGAAGGCCGCATCGCGCCGCGCTTCCACGGGCTGGCACGCCCCGCAGTGGTGGAGCGGGAAGCCACGCATCGCGCGATCTCGTTCGCGGAACTGGTCGATGTGCCGATCCTGATCGTGCATGTGTCCGGCAAGGAAGCCATCGAGCAGATCCGCTGGGCGCAGGGCCGCGGCATGAAGATCCTTGCCGAGACCTGCCCGCAATACCTGTACCTGACCGCCGAAGACATGGGCCTGCCTGGCGACGACGGCTATGAGGGCGCCAAGTGCGTGTGCAGTCCGCCGCCGCGCGACCCGGAGAATCAGGCCGCCGTGTGGCGCGCGCTGGCCAACGGCGTGTTCAGCGTCTTCTCGTCGGATCACGCGCCGTTCAACTACGACGATCCCGAGGGCAAGAAGCTCGGCGGCACGGCGCAGCCGTTCGATCACATCCCCAACGGCGTGCCCGGCATCGAGACCCGCCTGCCGCTGCTGTTCGATGGCGTGACGCGCGGCAAGCTGTCTCTGCACCAGTTCGTCGAACTGACCGCGTACCGACCGGCCAAGCTGTACGGGCTCTACCCGCGCAAGGGCACCATCGCGATTGGCGCCGATGCCGACATCGTGCTGTGGGACCCGGCGCGCCAGGTGCGCATCGCCAACAGCAACCTGCATCACGCCGTGGACTACACGCCGTATGAAGGTATCGAGGTGACTGGCTGGCCGATGACCACGTTCTCGCGGGGCGAGTTGATCGTGCGCAACGGCGAATACCTGGAACCCACGGCCGGCCGTGGCCGGTTCCTCGAAGCGGGCCAACCCGAGATCTGAGGGCGCAAACCATGAACCTGTTGATCGTCAATCCCAATATCAGCGCGTCGGTCACCGACCTGATCCACGCGGAGGCGCAGCGCACCGCCGCACCGGACACCCGCATCACGATGGCCACCGCGGCGTTTGGCGTGGCCTATATCGAAACGCGCTTCGAGGCGCTGGTGGGTGGCTATGCCACTGCATGCGCGGCGGCCGAGCACGCCGGCCAGTTTGACGGGCTGGTGGTCGCCGCATTCGGCGATCCGGGCCTGGCCGGTCTGAAGGAGCTGTTCGATGTGCCGGTCGTCGGCATGACCGAAGCCGCGCTGGCCAGTGCCTGCCTGCTGGGCCAGCGCTTCTCGATCATTGCGATCTCGCATCGCATTGAGGCGTGGTATCGCGAATGCGTGGCTGCCAATGGCCTGACGTCGCGCCTGGCCAGCATCCGCTCGCTGCAATCGCCGCTGCGCGACATTGGCAGCGTGCAGGAGGACCATGCGGAGCGGCTGGAGGCCATGAGCCTGCAGGCCGTGCGCGAGGATGGCGCCGATGTGATCATCGTGGCCGGCGCGCCGCTGGCCGGGCTGGCGCGCTCGCTCAAGGGAAAGATCCCGGTGCCCGTGGTGGATGGCGTCAGCAGCGCCGTGCGGCACTGCGAGTCGTTGGTGGCGTTGGTGGCGCTGCAGGCCGGCAGCGCGCGCGAAGGCAGCTTCGCACGGCCGCCGAAAAAGCCCAACGCGGGCCTGCCGCCGACGCTGGCGCGGCTGCTGGGGCAGGGCGGCTAATCCCCTGTTGGCGCCCCGGCTTCAGGCATCGGGCGACACGTCTACCAGACAGCTCATGGCATTGGGGCCCTGCGTCAGGTCTGACGTGCCGATGTCCAGCGTGAGCGTATTCGCGGCGCCTGCACGGTCCACGCCATCCGCATCGGGGTCGTACCAGGCGCCGGTGGCCATGACGGCCACGCCGCGCGCCACGCCGTCGCTGGTCGCCAGTCCGGCGGAAAGCGCGCCCCGCGCGTTGTGCACCCGCACCCGCATGCCGGGATGCAGGCCGCGCGCCACGGCATCCTCGGGATGGAGCGTAATCCGCTCCGTCCCGGCGATCTTGCCCGCCTGCGCCAGCGGGGCGGGGTCGAGCTGACTGTGCAGCCGATCGGCGGGCTGAACGGACACGAGATGCAGCGGATACGTCTCTGCCGCCGGGGCGCCAAGCCATTCCACCGGGGGGTGCCAGTTGGGATGCGTGCCGCAATCTTCCGATAGGGTCCCGAGGGTCGGGCTGGCGAGTTCGATGCGTCCGCTCGGCGTGCGCAGAGGATGCGCGGCAGGGTCGTGACGGAAATCATCGAACAGCACGAAGTCCTCCGTCGGTGGCGGCAGCGCGACGTAGCCGGTTCGCCAAAATTCCTCGAACGCCGGGAGTTCGATGCCGGCACGCGCTTGCGCGTCGCGGCATCGCGCGTAGATGGCAGCGAGCCAACCCCTCTCGTCGCGGTTCTCGGTAAAGGCCTCGCGGTACCCCAGCCTTTCCGACAGATCGGTAAAGATATCGAGATCGCTGCGCGCCTGATGCAGCGGCGCAATGGCCTGATGCATCGCCAGCACGTAGCGGTCGCGCGACGATCCGCCAATATCGTTGCGCTCCAGCGCCGTGGTGACGGGGAGCACGATGTCGGCATGGCGCGCCGTGGCGGTCCAGTAGATGTCCTGGACGATGACGGTCTGTGGCCGCGCCCACGCCTCACGCAGCCGCGACAGTTGCTGGTGATGATGAAACGGATTGCCGCCGGCCCAGTGAATCAGCTTCACGTCCGGATAGTGGCGGGTTTCGCCACGGAAGCGATAAGGGGTGCCCGGATGAAGCAGCATGTCCGAGAGCCGCGCGCAGGGAATGTCCAGTCCGGCGGGGTTGCGCCCGACCGGCATCTCCGGCCCCGGCGTAGCCACACGCGGATTGCCGACGCCGTTCATCGACCCATGGCCAAAGCCGAACCCGCCGCCGGGCAGGCCGATCTGGCCGAGCATGGCGGCAAGCGCAATGGCCATCCAGTACGGCTGCTCGCCGCGATGCTGGCGCTGCACGGCAAAGCTGCAGGTGATGTAGCTACGTTTACCGGCGAGCTGCGTGGCGAGCTGTTCGATGCGGACCGCGCGGATGCCGGTGATGGCGGCGGCCCAGGCGGGTGTCTTTGGCGTGCCGTCGCTGTGTCCGAGCAGATAGGCTTCCAGTTCGGCCCAGCCGCTGCAGTGCGTCTGCAGGAACGCCTTGTCGTGCGCATCGGCGCGGCGCAGGGCGTAGGCCAGCGCGAGCATCAACGCCACGTCGGTGTTCGGTCGAATCGGAATCCACTCGGCACCGAGAAAGTCGGGGCAGTCGTCGCGGGTTGGACTGATATTGATGACCGTGGCGCCACTGGCGGCCAGCTTGCGCAGCCAGCCTTCCTGCGTATGCTCGGCCGCGCCGCCGGAGGAGACCTGACCGTTCTTGAGTGCCAGTCCGCCAAAGGCGATGAAGATCTCGGTGTTCGCGATCAGGCTGGGCCACGCGGTCACGCGGCCGGTCAACGGACGGTCGGTGCCAATCACATGGGGCAACAGGAACTGCGCCGTGCCCCAGCTGTAGTTGCCGACCTGATCGACGCAGCCGCCGCCGCTGAAATGAAAGCGGCGGATCAGTGAACGCGCATGGTGAAGCCGGCCTGCCGAGGACCAGCCGTACGATCCTCCGAACACGCCGGACGGGCCATGGGCGTCACGTACCCGCGTGATCTCGCTGGCGACGAGATCGAGCGCCACGTCCCACGACACTTCGACAAAATCATCGCGTCCGCGTGCATGGCCATCGGCCGCCTCGCGCTTGTCGAGCCAGCCGCGCCGCACCATCGGCGTACGAATCCGGGTGGGCGAGTAGACCATCGGCGCGATCGATTCGAGCAGCGGCGAGGGGTTGGGGTCCGCGGCGAAAGGTTCGCAGCGGACGAGCCGGCCGTCATCCACGACTGCCGTAAAGGCGCCCCAATGCGCTAGTTGCGGATAGCGGCGAATAGTCACGATCTCAATCGCCCTGGATGCCGGCCTTGCGGATCAGGTCGCCCCATTTGGCGCGCTCCGTACTCAGCAGCTTGGCGAATTGCTGCGGCGTGTTGGACGTGGCGTCCATGCCCGAGACCGCCAGACGCTGTCGGATATCGGGGTCTGCCATCACTTTCACGAGTGCCTTGTTCAGCTGCGCGATAACCTCGGCCGGCGTGCCGGCGGGCGCCACCATCCCGTACCAGTTGGTGACGTCATAGCCGGGAACCCCCGACTCCGCGACGGTCGGCACACCGGGGAACTGCGGCGAGCGCGTGGCGGTGGTCACGGCCAGCGCACGGAGCTTGCCCGATGCGATCAGCGGCTTCGCCGAGGGATCCGAGAACGTGATCGGCACGATGCCACCCATCACATCGGTCAGCGCAGGCGTGGTGCCCTTGTACGGCACATGCTGCATCTGCAGCCCGGTCAGCATCTTGAACTGCTCGGCGGCGATCTGGCCGATGGTGCCGTTGCCGCCCGATGCGTAGGAGAACTTGCCATTGGCGCTGCGCAGGGCTGCGAGCATGCCTTGCACGTCCTTGTATGGCGCGTCGGCGCCCGTCACCAGCACATTGGGCATGGTGACCAGCACGCTGATCGGCGCGAAGTCCTTCTGCGGGTCGTAGTTCAGCTTGCGCAGGTTCGGCCAGATCGTGAACGAGCCCGGCGTGGCGACGTAAAGCGTGTAGCCGTCCGGCGCGGACTTCGCGACCATATCCGTGGCGATCAGTCCGCCCGCGCCGGGACGGTTGTCGATGATGACATTGGCCTTCAACTGCTCCGACAGCGCGGGCGCAACGGCGCGCGCGAGTGCATCGGCGCCGCCGCCCGGCGGGAAGCCCACGACGACGCGGATGGGCTTGGAGGCTTCGGGCCAGGCCGCATGCGTGGCGAGCGGCGCGGCGGCGGCAAGGAGGGGAAAGAGGATGCGCATCGCGCGAGCAAACATGATCAAACTCCGATGGAACAGTCAAATTTCACTTCGCCACATGGGGGGCGCGGCAGGATCAGGGGACGGACACCGTGTCCCATTCCCAGGCCACGAACGCCAGGCGTTCGCCGGTGTGCACGACGGGATCGCTGCGCAGGCCGATCAGCACGCCATCGCGTGACAGGGGCTTGACGGGCGTGAGCGATGCGTCGAGCTTCAGCGTGTCGCCAATCGACGCGCCTTCCGGCACCAGATCGCCCGCACGCGCTGCCGGGAGGAACAGGCCGCCTTCGTCGGCCGTGATCCAGCCGCGCCGCCTGACGCGCCGCAGGCTGGTGGCGGCCGGCCTGGCCGGTCTGGCCGGCGTGGCATCGAGCATGCCCATCTGCACGGCCAGCGTGTGGAAGCCGGTTTCCGCCACGTCGATGTTGTCGGCCTCGAAGCGGCTGCCGCTGCCCAGTTCGAGCATGAACGCGCAGATGCCGGCGGCCAGGCACTGGTAGTCGAGCGCGCCGGCGATATTGCCGGGGAGTTCGCCCTTGCCGCCCACGTCCTGCTGGCAGGCGACATGCGGATGAAACGGTGCCATCGCCGCCAGTACATCGGCCTCGGTGACGCGGCTGTCCGGGTGCACCTTGTAGACCGTGTAGGGCCGTGCGTCGAACAGCGGGTTCATCGTATGCAGGTTGATCAGCACGTCCGCCACGCCGCGTATCTCGGCCATCAGTGCATGGGCGAGGCGCTCGGACACGAGTCCGCCGGCGTTGCCCGGATAGGTCTGGTCGAGGTCGAGTTCGTCGTAGGGATTGCGCTTGCGGCGCGCGTCGAGCGCCTGCGGATTGCCCGTGGGCGTCACCACGACATTGCCGCGCAGGGTGGCGGGATCTAGGCTGCGCGCGAAGCGCAGCGCGGCCACCATGCCGTTGATTTCATCGCCATGAACCTGGCCGTGCAGCCACAGCGTGCGGCCCGGCTGTGCGCCGCGCACCGCGACATAGGGCAGCGTGACGGACATCCCGGAGGCCATCGAGCCAACGGGAAGTTGCCCGCTGGTGCGGGCAGGGCCGGATTGCTGGCGCAGCCAGTCACCGATGATGGGCATGGGAAGACTCCTGAGGTGTGAGGGCAATATCGGCAATGGCGGCGAAGGCCTGGTCGAGGTCCGCCAGCAGGTCGGACACGCCTTCCAGGCCGATGTGCAGGCGGATCACGGTGCCATGGGCGGCCCAGTCGGTGACGCTGCGCGCGCGGCGCATGTCGGCCAGCACGGCGAGGCTCTCGAAACCGCCCCACGAGGCGCCGATGCCGAACAGCGTGAGACTGTCGACGAACCGCTCCGGCGCCACCGGTGCCTGCGAGCGCAAGGTGAATGACAGCAGACCATTGGTGCCGTGGCAGTCGCGTTGCCACAGGGCATGGTTGGGATCCTGCGGCAGGGCAGGGCAGAAGACGTCGGCCACTTCGGGGCGATCGAGCAGCCAAAGTGCCACCGTCAGTGCATTCTGCTGATGCTGCGCCAGACGGGCGCCAAGCGAGCGGATACCGCGCTGCACCAGATATGCGTCGTCCGGGCTCACCGTCATGCCGAACGCGTCAGCCATTGTCGCCAGTGCCGGCCACGCCGCCTCGGTGGTGCAGACGGTGCCCATCATCACATCGGAATGACCGCCGAGATACTTGGTGGCAGCCATCAGCGAGATATCGGCACCCAGTTCCAGTGGCCGGTAGAGCAGGCCCGAGCCCCAGGTGTTGTCCGCCGCAACCAGCGCGCCATGGGCATGGGCGCGGGCGGCCAGCGCGGGCAGGTCGCACATCTCGTAGACCAGCGAGCCGGGCGCTTCCACATAGACCAGTCGCGTCTCGGGCCGCAGCTTCGCGTCGAGATCGGACCCATCCGCCGCGTAGAAGTCGGTGGCGATGCCGTGCTGGCGCAGGAAGCCGTTGGCCAGGTTGCGGACGGGCTCGTAGACGCAGTCGGGCAGCAGCACGTGCTGCCCCGGCCGCACATAGGCGAGGATCGTCATCGCGGCAGCGGCCAGTCCCGAGGGAAACAGCCGCGTGCGATAGCCGCCTTCGAGCATGGTCACCATGTCTTCCAGCGCGAAGTTGGTCGGATTGCCGCGCGCGCCGTAGGTGAATAGCCGCTCGGTGTCGCGGCGCGCACGCATTTCGCGTTGCTGGGCCACGGATTCGAACAGGACGGTGCTGGCGCGCACCACAGGCGGGTTCACGGGCTGGCCGCCTTGCACGGCATGCGTGCGTCCGGCATGTGCAAGGCGGGTAGGGAGCGATGACGTCATGGTTGGCCTGTGGGGATGGCTCATGGTTGTACGGGCGTCGCAAGGACCGTGCCCTGTTGTGCCCTGTGGTGTCCTGTTGCGTGAGTGCCGGAGCGTGGATCAGTCGACGTGCGCGCCGGAGAGCTTGACGATCTGTGACCAGCGCGAGATGTCCTGCTTCAGCTGCGCCGCGAATGCCTCCGGCGTGTTGGCCACGACGTCGCTGCCGCCTTCGTTGATCGTCTTGACCACGTCCGGCATCTGCAGCACCTGCACGATGGCGCGATTCAACAGCGCCACGCGTTCCGGAGACGTACCAGCCGGTACGAAGAAGCCGTACCAGTCCTCGAAGCGTGCATTGCGATAGCCCAGATCTTCAAGCGTCGGCACCTTGGTGAACACCCCGAGACGGCGCGGGCTGGTGACGGCCAATGCCCGCATGCGGCCGGTCTGGATGAATCCCGCCACCGAGGACGTCGAGGTGATCAGCACATCCACCTGTCCGCCAAGCAGGTCGTTGATGGCCGGCCCCGCGCCCTTGTAGGGCACATGCTGCAGCGAGACATTGCTGTCCTTGTCCAGCACCACGCCCACCAGATGCGACAGCGTGCCGTTGCCGGGCGTGGCGTAGGTGATCTTCTGCGGCTGTGCCTTGGCCTGGGTGGCCAGTTCCTCGAAGGTCTTCCACGGGGCGTTGGCCGATACCACGATGGCCAGCGGCGCGGCGTTGATCTGCGTGACCGGGATGAACTGCTTGATGGGGTCGAAGCCGGGCGAGCGGTAGAGCGTCGGGTTGACCGCCATGATCGACACCTGTGACGTCAGCACCGTGTAGCCGTCCGCCTTCGCTTCCGCCACATAGCGCGTGCCGATGTTGCCCCCCGCGCCGCCACGGTTGTCGGTGACGGCGCTCTGGCCCAGCACCTGCGAGAGGCGCGTGGCCACCACGCGCGAAACGGCGTCGTTGCCGCCGCCGGCGGGGAAGGGCGACACGATGCGCAGCGGCTGCGTCGGGAAGCCATTCACCGGTGCCAGCGGCTGCTGGGCCGCCGCAAGGTTGGTCGCCACAGCGGTGGTGACGGCGAGTGCTGCAACCAGGTACTGCGAAAGACGGGATGACATCGGGCGTGACATGGGGCGGACCTCGTTCTTCTATGGCAGGTTTAGGGTGGCGATGCAGGGGGTGAGGCGAAATCAGTCGATGGGCGGGAAATGGAACGTGGCCAGTTCCTGCGCGTCCAGCTGGGCGATCAGGCCCGTTTCCCACGCCAGGTACTGGCGTGCGGCGGCCTTGTTGCCGTCGTGGCGGTCATGCACAAAGAACAGGTAGTCGATGCAGCGCGCATCGGGCAGGGTGTCGGCGCCTTGGTGAATCGGCAGGCCGGCGTCACGCCATGCGGTCACGCCGCCTTGCAGGCGCCGCACATCGGAATAGCCGAGCGCATGCAGGTCGCGCACGGCGATATCGGCCGGATCTGCGCCCTCGGCATCGCCAACGAGCACGAGCGTGGTGTCGTGCGGCACGCCATGCAGGTCGCTCGCCAGTCGCGCGCGCGTGGTCCATTGGCTACCGGCGATATGGCCGGCGCGGAAGCTCATGCTGGCGCGCAGATCGACGGCGAGCATCGACCGGCCCGCGAGACCGGCAGCCAGTGCCGCGACGCTGACGGTCTCCGAGGCGATGGCGCCATGCGCGAGCCCTGGTGCAGCCTTGACGCCCGCTGCCAGCCCGGCCTGCAGTCCGCCGTCGAGGACCACGGCGTCGTGGCCCATCTGGCGCAGCCAGCTCGCCACCACCGTGGCACGGACGCCCTCGGCGTCGAACAGCACCAGTCGCGCCCGGCGTACGCCGATGTACTGGTCAGTGGCCTGCATCAGCTGACCGCCCGGGGTGTGCTGTGCGCCGGGCAGGGTCTGGCCAGCGAATTCCTCGGCCGTGCGCACGTCGCACAGATAGGTGGTGCGCGCCGGGTCCGCCAGCCAGGCGACGGCCTGCGCCGCGGTGACGTGTGGCACCTTGAAGCGCGTTGCCAGTGCCTGTGCGGCATGGCGCGCGGCGTCCAGATCGCGTGGCGAGGCGTTGTCCGGATAACGCGCCGTACCGCCGTGTTCGAGCGTGAAGTCATTCAGATACCAGCCCTGCGTGCCGTTCTCCAGCGCGTAGACCGGATTGCTGACGCCGACGTTGATCAGCGACTGCGCGCCGATGATGCTGCGCGTGCGGCCCGCGCAATTGATGACGATCGGCGTGGTGGGGTCGGGCACCAGGTCGCGCAGGCGATAGGCCAGCTCGCCATTGGGGCAGCAGATGGCCCCCGGGATGTTCATCTTGCGGAATTCGCTGATCGGGCGGCCATCGAGCACGACCGGAGCGTTCGGGCCAGCCTGCATCGCGGCAAGTTCCGCCGCCGAGACGCGCGGCGTGCCGTAGTGATGCTCGGCCAGTTCGCCGAACGTCTTCGAGGGCAGGTTGACCCCGGCGAACAGGGTGTAGCCGGCGGCCTGCCACGCCGGCATGCCACCGTCGAGCACGAACAGCTGGGTGTAGCCGAGCCGTGCCAGCGCGTTGGCGGCGGCTTGCGCCACGCCGTCGCCATTGTCGGCCAGCACGATGCGCGCGTCGGTGCGCGGCGCCAGGCGTCCGACATCGAGTTCCAGACGGCTGAATGGCAGCGGCACGGCGTAGAACGGATGGCCTTCGCCGTACTGGCCGTGTTCGCGCACGTCGAACAGCGCGATTTCGTCGGCATCGTGCAGCCAGCCTTTCAGGGTGGCGGCGTCGACAGCGGTGTAGTGTGGGTGGCTCATGAAATTCCGGGCGATAGGGGGCCGTCCTCTGCGCGGAGAGGAAATTGCGGCGTGCTGTGTCTCAGGAGTCGGGGGGCTGTCGGCCTTGGCTTGTCTGGCTCAAGTCCCCCCGGTGGCTGGGGTGGCTGTGGCGGCTGTGGCGGCTGTGGTTAGCGGCGGGTCTGTACGCCCACGGTCATGATCTGGCAGCGTCCGGTCTCGAGGTCGAACGTCAGCCGGTCGGTCAGCGTTTCCAGCGCGCGGCCGTACATATGCAGGTGGCGGATGATGTCCTCGCCACGGATCTCGACCGAGTGAATGTCATCCGGCAGCAGGGCGATGCCGTTGCGCGGCCCCACCTCCACCGTGCGCGCATGCTCGAGCGTGCCCACCCCGGGCTGGCTGCCATCGTCCGTGCGCAGGTAGACATCGTTGAATTCCACGCCGCTGACGCCGGCCACGCAGGCCCACGTGGTGTGGTTGTGCGGCGGAATGCGCTTGCCGGGACGCAAGACGTTCAGGTAAAGCGCGTAGGACTTGTCCGGGTCCTCGGCGATCAGGTAGCGCGCCTGCCGCTCGCCGGGCTCTGGCGGCGGGTAATCGGCTTCGGCCCACAGTTCGGTACGCGCGGCCAGGTCTTCCACCTGGGTCAGGACATCGGCCAGGCTGGCACGGGTGACGCCGCCCTTGTCTACGATGTTCCTAATGGATTCAATGGTGTCTCCGACAGCTGCATGGCGCTGTTGTGCGATGGACATGATGCGATCAATCCTTGCAATCGTTGTTTTTGACGGGTAGAACGGTGTTTCTTGTTTCACTGTAATGAACACCTGTCCTGAAAACCACTTAATGCGCAACGAAAATCCATTAGCGGATCTAATGAATGCGTAATCTTGACCTGGACTTGCTGCGTACCCTGGTGGCCATTGCCGACCACGAGACCTTTGGCGCGGCCGCCGAAACCGTGCAGCGCACGCAATCGGCCGTGACCCAGCAGATGCAGCGGCTGGAGGAGCAGATCGGGCTGCCGTTGTTCGAGCGCCAGGGGCGTGGCAAGCACCTGACGCGGCACGGCAAGAAGCTGCTGGAGTACGCGCGGCAGTTGCTGACCATCAACGACGAAGCCCTGCGCATGCTGCGCGAGGGCGACCTGACCGGCTCCCTGCGCATCGGCGCGCCGCATGACGTGGCCGACACCATCCTGCCGGGGCTGCTGTCGCACATCGCGCGATCCTCGCCGGCCCTGCGGCTGGAGATCCACGTGGGGCGCAGCCCGTTCCTGATGGATTCGCTGCGGCGCGGGGAGATCGACCTGACCGTTTCCACGCGCGAGGACAATACGCTCGACGGCATCGTGTTGCGGACCACGCCGACGATCTGGGTCTGTTCGGCGGATTTTGTCTACGAGCGTGGTACGGCGGTGCCATTGATCCTGGCCGACGAGCCGAGCCTGTTCCGCAAGCTGTCGCTCGAAGCCTTGACGCAGGCCGGCGTGCCGTGGCGCATTGCGTATCTGGCGCCCAGCCTGATCGGCATCAAGGCGGCGCTGCGCGGCGGGCTGGGGATTACCGCGCGCAGCATCGACCTGCTGGCGGCGGACATGCGCATCCTTGGCGAGGCCGACGGCCTGCCGCGGCTGCCCGATGTCACCTATTACCTTTGGGCACGTCCCAATGCGGTCAATCCCGTCGCGCGTCATGTCTTCTCGATGCTCAAAACAGCCCTGCAGCGCGGGCTGGTCAGCGCGTGACCGCTACCCGCGACTCCGGCGGTGCCGCCGGTGCCGGAATGAGGAAGGCATCATCGTAGGCGCGCGGCGCGGGCATGCCAACGAAGAAGACTGACTATCGTTATCTGTCGATGGGGACGTTCTGACTTGCGGCAGGGGGCCACTAGCCATGCGGGTGGCTTGCCACCTCAGGCACCAACTCATGCAGTCGGGCAAGAACGAGTCGTGCCGCCCGGGACAGCGGATGATGCCGCGTGACGCCCAGGGCAATGGTCCGTGGCAAGCTCGGCTCGACAATCTCGACGGCGGACAGGCGCCCGGCGGCCACTTCGTGATCCACGGCGAGGATCGGAAGGATAGTCAGCGCGCCACCCGCAAGCGCAACCTCCTTCATCGTATTCAGCGATTCGACTTCCAGTGCCACGTCCAGCGAGACGCCTAGCTGGCGCGCATGCTGGTCGAGAATCGATCGCAGCCCGTTCGGGGCCGGTGGCAGGACCAGCGGCAGGCCATCGAGCTTGCGGAACGGCACCGTCGGCACCCCGGCGAGCGGATGCCCGGGCGCGCAGATCAGATAAGTGGCCACCTCCGCAAGCACGTCTTCTCCCTGGCGGGGCCCGGGCCCATAGCGATTGATGACCGCCAGGTCCAGATGGCCCGATTCCAGTTCCTCGTCGAGTTGTCCGCTGAACCCCTCGGCCACGCGCAGCCGGACACCCGGCGCCGTGGCGCGCAGATTCTCGAACAATGTGGGTATCAGGCGTGGCGCCATGGACGGCAGCACCCCGATCCTGACCTGCCCGAACGGTACGCCCGAGGCGTCCTTGACCTCGTCGCGCAGCCGGGCCGACTGGGCCAGCAGCAACTGGACATGCGGGAAGATCCGCTGGCCGAATTCCGATAACACCACACCCCGGCCGGTCCGTTCGAAGATCCGGTCGCCCCATTCCGCCTCGATCTGGGCAATGGCGCGGCTGACCAGCGACTGGGCAATCCCCAGCGAGCGCGCCGCACGTGACAGCGAGCCCACTTCCGCCACCAGCGCCACGGTTTCTAGCTGTTTCAGGTTCACGCCGTCGATCCATCTAAAAAGTCGATATCAGATATCGCTGATCATACTCTTTTGCGTTGGACCAGGACTCCATACACTGAGGTCATCCCTCACCGCAGAGAGGGCTTACGACATAAATGGAGACAACATGCCGTGCTTTTCCGCTGCGCTTCGCGCATTCCGGCGGCCGTTTTGCGCCTTGCTGGTGGCGGCCGCCCCGGCCGCCCTGGTCGGCTTTAGCGCCGCCGCTACCGCTACCGCCGCCACTACCGCCGCCACCGGCTATCCCGCCAAGCCGATCCGCCTGGTGGTGCCGTTTCCGGCCGGCGGACCCACGGACGCCATGGCGCGGCTGATTGGCCAGCACCTGTCGCAGCAACTCGGACAGCCCGTGGTGATCGACAACCGTGGCGGGGCCGGCGGCACCATCGCCACCGAGGCCGCCGCACAGGCAGCCCCCGACGGCTACACGCTGTTCTTTTCCACCACCGGCACCATGGCGATCAACCCGTGGCTCTACCGCTCGCTGAAGGTGGACCCGCTCAAGTCGTTCGATGCCGTGGGCTCGGTGGCCTCCACGGTCAACGTGCTGGTGGTACCGAAAAGCCTGCCGGTCAGCAACGTCAAGGAACTGGTGGCGCTGGCCAGGCAGAAGCCGGGCGCGCTGACCTTCGGCTCGGCCGGTAACGGCAGCTCCAACCACTTGTCCGGCGAGTTGTTCAAGTCGATGGCGGGCATCGATATCGTCCATGTGCCGTACAAGGGCTCGGCGGCGGCGTTCACCGATTTGCTGGGCGGCCGCATCTCGATGATGTTCGACACCGTATCGAGCCAGGTGCAGTACATCTCCACCGGCAAGGTCAAGGCGCTTGGCGTGACCGGCGCGACGCGTTCGGAAGCGCTGCCCAAGGTGCCGACGATTGCGGGGGGGGGACTGCCGGGCTTCGACGTGACGATCTGGTTCGGCCTGTCGGCACCGAAGGGCACCCCCCCAGACGTGATCCGCCGCCTTAACAGCGAATTACAGGCCGTGCTGGTGCAGGCTGACGTGCAGAGCCAGCTCGCCGCGCTGGGCGCCCGGCCGCTACCGGGTACGCCGGCTGACTTCTCGAAGATGATCGAGCATGACGCGGGCAAGTGGTCGCCGGTGGTCAAGGCATCGGGAGCGACCCTTGACTGAGACCTCCGCAACGTTCAACGCGCTGTTCTCGCCGGCCTCGGTGGCCGTGATCGGCGCCTCGGACAACCCCAACAAGGTGGGCGGGCGTCCGATCCACTACATGCGCGCCTTCGGCTACGCGGGCGAGGTGTTTCCGGTCAACCCGGCGCGCGAGGTCATCCAGGGCTATCGGGCCTACCCCACGCTCGATGCAATCGGCAAGACGCCGGACGCCGTCGTGATTGCCGTGTCCGGCGATGCCACGCTAGAGCAGGTGCGCCAGTGCGGCGCGGCGGGCGTCAAGGCCGCCGTCATCATGGCGTCCGGTTTTGCCGAAACGGGCGAGGCGGGGCGCCAGCGGCAGCAGGAGCTTGTGACGGTGGCCAATGCCAGCGGCATGCGGGTGGTGGGCCCGAACGCGCAAGGCACGGCCAACTTCGCCAACGGCGCGGTGCTCAATTTCTCGACGATGTTCATGGAGGTGGCGCCCCAGGACGGCCCGATCGCGATCATCAGCCAGAGCGGCGCGGCGAGCGTCATGCCTTATGCGCTGCTGCGCCAGGCCGGCTACGGCGTGCGCTACCTGGTGGCAACCGGTAACGACGCCGATCTCGACGCCTGCACGATGACAGCCGCCGTGGCGGCGGACCCCTACGTGCGGCTGATCCTGGTCTATCTCGAATCGGTGTCCGACCCGGCCCAGCTTGCCCATGCGGCGCAGGTGGCGCGAGCGCGCGGCGCCAGCATCGTGGCGATCAAGGCCGGCAACAGCCAGCGCGGCGCAAAGGCGGCAGCCTCGCATACCGGTGCGTTGGTCGGCAACGATGCTGCCATCGATGCGTTCCTGGCCCGGCACGGCATATGGCGTGCGCGCGACATCGGCGAACTGGTCCGTGCGGTGCCGCTGTACTTGCAGCAGCGCCAGCCGGGGCAGGGCCGCACGGTGGTGATGAGCCATAGCGGCGCGGTGGGCGTGATGGCGGCCGACCTGGCCGAACGGCACGATCTGCCGCTGACCGAACTCCAGCCGGCAACGCTGCGCGAACTGGGCGGGATCCTGCCCGAGTTCGGTACGGCCAGCAATCCGCTCGACATGACGGCGGCGTTGCTGGGCAAGGGCGACATGTTCCCGCGTGTACTCCATGCGCTGGGCGCCGATCCGCAGGCCGACATGGTGATGGTCGGCATCCCGGTGGCAGGCCCCGGCTACGACGTCGAGGCGCTGGCCCGCGACGCCGCGGCCTTCAGCGCGGACCGGGCCAAGCCGCTGGTGGTCAGCGCGCCGCAGCAATCCGTCCGCGAGGTCTTCGAGCGGCATGGCGTGCCGGCATTCGTCACCGAGGCCGATGCCATTGGCGCGCTCGCCCAGTACGCCGCGCACCAGCGGCTGGCCAAGGGGGCGCCCACGCCGGGCTGGCCCGATGCGAAGCGGCTCGACGGCAGCGGCTTGCAGGACGAGGCCCACAGCCTGGCCTTGCTCGCCGAAGCTGGCGTGCCGGCCGTGCCGCACCGGCTGTGTGACAGCGTGGAGGCGGCGCTGGCCGCGTTCAAGGCGCTCGGCGGGACGCCCGTGGTGGTCAAGGGCTGTGCGGCAGATATCCCGCACAAGAGCGAGCATGGCCTCGTGCACCTTCGGCTCACCGATGCCGCGAGCGTGGCCCGGGCCGCGCAGGACTGCCTCGATACGCTACAGCGGCTCGGCGTGGCATCGCCACGGGTGGTCGTGGGGGCCATGGTCAAGGGCCGGCATGAATTTGCGCTGGGCGTTTCGGTCGATCCCCTGTTCGGGCCGCTGGTCATGATCGGCGAGGGCGGCACGCTGCTTGAACTCCGCAAGGATGTCGTGACACTGCTGGCGCCGTTCACGGCCGAAGACGTCAAGGCGGCCTGCGCGCGGCTGCGTCTGGCACCGTTGTTCGATGGCTATCGGGACATTCCGGCGCTCGATCTGGATGCCCTGGCGGCGTCCGCTGTCGCGCTCGGCGACTGGGCACTGCGTCATCGCACTGCGCTGGTCTCGGTCGATATCAACCCGCTGATGGTGATGGCGGCCGGCCAAGGGGTCATGGCGGTCGATGCCGTGGTGGAACTCAAGGGGAATTGACAATGCAAACCGTACGCGTTGAACACGATCGCGACATCGCCATCGTCACGCTGAACCGGCCGACACGCATGAACGCGGTCAACGACGTCCTGCGCGGCGAGCTTATCGAAACGCTGGGCCGGCTCAACACCGACCCTTCGGTGCGCGCCGTGGTGCTGGCCGGTGCCGGCGAGCGGGCCTTCTGCGCCGGGCAGGATCTTGATGAGGCGGCCACGGTGACCTGGCAGCAGCTCGTGCCCTGGCTGAACCGGCAGCGGGCGATGTACCAGGCCGTCCGCGACCTGGACAAGCCCTGCGTGGCCGCCGTGCGGGGGGTGGCCGCAGGCGCGGGCTTCCAACTGGCGCTGTGCGCGGACTGGCGGCTCGCCACTGCCGACAGCCGCTGGGGGCAGCCCGAGGTCAAGGCGGGGCTGGCGAGCATCGTCGGGTCTTATCTGATGACGCTGGATGTGGGGCACACCCACAACGTGCAGATGTCGCTCTCGGGTGAACTGGTCAATGGCCAGCGCGCCTTCGACATTGGCCTGGTGACCGCGCTTTGCGGCGAGGCCGAACTGATGTCGCAGGCACTCGCCCAGGCCAGGTCGCTCGCGGCGCTGCCGCCCACCGCCGTACGCCTGTCCAAGCAGCGCTTCCGCGCGATGACGCAGCCGGGTTTCGATGAGGCCTGTGTCGCCGGCATCCGCGCGCAGCTTGAATGCTATGCCGACGGTGAACCGCAGCGCGTGATGGCTGCGTTCCTCGAAAAACGCAACACAAGGGAGTCGCAGTGAAGCAGTGGACCCAACACTATATAGACGGCGCACGTCGCCCGATACGCGCCAGCGCGTCAGTGCGCATCCATGATTCGTCGACCGAAGCGCCGCTGGGCGAGGTGAGCCTCGGCAGTGCGGAAGATGTGGCCGCAGCCGTGGCGGCTGCCGCGCGGGCGCAGCCAGGCTGGCAGGCGCTGGGCGCAGCCGGGCGGGCGCCATACCTGCTCGCGCTGGCCGACGCGCTGGAAGGCTGTGCGGCGGAACTGGCCACTGAGATCTCGCGCGAAGTCGGCATGCCGCTGAAGCTGTCGCGCCGCATCCAGGTGGATGCGCCAATCGCCGCGTGGCGCGCCACGGCGGCGCTGGCCGATACGTTCGCCTTTGTCCGCACGATCGGCAATTCCCGCGTGACGCTGGCACCGGTCGGGGTGGTGGCCGCCATTACGCCGTGGAATTACCCGCTGCATCAGATCACGGCCAAGCTGGCGCCGGCGCTGCTGGCCGGCTGCACGGTGGTCTTGAAGCCCTCCGAGCTGGCCCCGGCGGTGACCGAGCGGCTGATGGCCGCCTGCGAGCAGGCGCAACTGCCGCCCGGCGTGCTCAATCTCGTGCTGGGGGGCGCGGAGGTGGGCGAGGCGCTGGTAGCGCATGCCGATATCCAGATGGTGTCGTTCACCGGCTCGACGGCGGTGGGTCGCAAGGTCGCTGCGCAGGCGGCCGGCGATATGAAGCGCGTGTCGATGGAACTGGGTGGCAAGTCGGCGGCTGTGGTGCTGCCGGGCGCGGATCTCGCCAGGGCGGTCAAGGCGACGGTCAGTTCATGTTTCCTCAATTCGGGGCAGACCTGCAGCGCGACCACCCGGCTGATCGTTGCACGCGAGGATTACCCGCGATGCCGGTCACTGCTGGCGGAGGCCGTGGCCGCGATGAAACTCGGCGATCCCGCCGAGGGCGACACCCGGATCGGTCCCTTGCTGTCGGCTGTGCAGCGTCAGCGCGTACAGGCGCATATCGCCCAAGCGGAGCAGGCAGGCTTCGACCGGATCGCCGGCGGCCCCGATGCGCCGGTGCCGGCAACCGGCTATTTCGTCGCGCCGACCATCTACGGCAACGTCGCCCCCGAGAGCCGGCTGGCGAACGAGGAGGTCTTCGGGCCGGTGCTGGCGGTGCTGTGCTACGACAGCGTCGACGAGGCCATCGCCCTGGCCAACGGCACGCGCTATGGGCTGGCCGCCGCAGTCTGGGCTGCCGATGACAGGGCCGGCGAAGCGGTTGCCAACGCCCTGCGGGCCGGGCAGGTGGACGTCAACGGCGCCCGGTTCAATCCCGCCGCACCGTTCGGCGGCTTCGGCATGTCCGGTGTGGGGCGGGAAGGCGGGGTGTATGGGCTCGAGGAGTTCCTGGAGCCGAGAGCCGTTCAGCTTCCCTAATCACGACATCGAAAGGAGTCGCAATATGTACAGTCAGGTTACCGTTGCTCGCGCGGGGAAGAGCGAGCGGATCGCCGTGGTCACCCTGAACCGGCCGGACAAGCTCAATGCGCTGACCAAGGTCATGGAGGCCGAGCTGCGCGACGCCATGGAGGCCGTCGATCGCGACGACAACGTGCGCGTGGTGGTGCTGACCGGGGCCGGCAAGGGCTTCTGCGCCGGCATGGACATCAACGAGCTCGAAGTGCTGCCGCCGGGCGATATCCGCGCCGCCCAGTGGATGCGCCCGTTCGACATGAACCGGCGCGCCGACTACCAGACGCGCTACGGCTACTTTCCGGCCATGCGCAAGCCCGTGATCGCGGCCATCAATGGCGCGGCAGCGGGGCTGGGGCTGGTGTTCGCGCTGTACTGCGACATGCGCTTTGCCGGCGCCAACGCCGCATTCAGCAGCGCGTTCGCGCGCAGGGGCCTGATCGCCGAGCACGGTATCTCCTGGCTGCTGCCGCGCGTGGTCGGCCCCGGTCATGCGGCTGACCTGCTGTATTCGGCGCGCAAGGTGCTGGCCGACGAGGCGCTGCGGATCGGCCTGGTTGACCGTGTGGTCGATGCGGACGCCCTCATGGCAACCACGCTCGACTACGCCGACGACCTGGCCGAGAACGTTTCGCCCCGCTCCATCCGCGTGATGAAGCGCCAGCTGTGGGAGCAGCCGTTCCAGTCATTGGCCGAGGCCACGCGCCTTGCCAACGCCGAGATGTTCGAAAGCATCCAGAGCGAGGACTTTACGGAAGGCGTGGCGCATTTCATCGAGCGCAGGCCCGCCCGGTTCTCCGGCCGGTGACGGAAGGCCGCCGCCTCAGCGAGCGGCATCGCGGCGTTCGCGCCAGCCCTGCAAAGCCATCTCGAGTTCCTGGCCGGACAGCACAACATCCGGGCAGTCCAGCAAGTGATGGATGGCATGTTCGATAAAGGCGCGCACGCGCTTCGGCTGGGCGGCGCGGCTGCCGTAGTAGATGTGCAGGCCCATATGGGCGCTGATATGCGGTAACAGCACGGGAACCAGGCGGCCGGCACGGATGTGGGGCGCCGCCGAATAGTTCGCCAGTTGCCCGAGCGCGTGTCCTGCCAGTACCGCCTGCAATTCCAGTTCGGCGTCGTTCGTGGAGAAGGCGGGCGACACTGGGCGATGCTCCAGCTTGCCATCGACAGTCAGATACCAGGGCGCCACCGCGCCGGTGGCCGGCCGCCGGAAGACGCTGCAGCGGTGGTTCACCAGGTCATCCAGCGTGGCGGGGATGCCGTACCTGGCCAGGTAGGCAGGTGCGGCGCAGACCATCATCTGGAGCGGGAACAACTGGCGGCCAATCACACCCTCGCTGGGCGACGCCCCGATCCGGAAGCCGACATCCATGCGGTCCAGCACCCAGTTGCCGATGCCATCGTCGAGCTGGACATCCGGCTGGATGCCGGGATGGCTGCGACAGAAGGCATCGAGCACCGGCATGAGGATCGCCGCGAAGCACGACTTCGGGCCCACGATGCGCAGCGGGCCGGCAATCTCGTCCTTGGCCTCCCGGGCCATGGACAGCGCCCGGTCCAGTGCCGCGATGGCCGGCTGGGTGTTCTCGAGCAGGCGCTGCCCGTCCTCGGTCAGTGCGAGGTTGCGGGTCGTGCGGTGGAGCAGGCGCACCCCAAGGTGCTGCTCCAGTTGCGCGATGGCCTGGCTCGCCGCTTGGGGGCTGACGCCCTGCGCAAACGCGGCGCGGCGGATACTGCCCATTTCCACCGCTTTGGCGAACATGGCAATGGCGCGGAACTCGTTGATCGGCATGGTCTATTCCCTCGGATGCCTGCCGATTATCAAGTTTTTCTTGTTACTCATGCAAGCCGGCGAGGGCTAGTAGGTTGAGACGTCGCGCTTTACAGTCGGAGGCTGTATTCCACCGGACAGGAGCGCATCATGAACAAACGACAACTCGGCCGTTCCGGCCTGGAGGTCTCCGCCCTGGGCTTTGGCTGCATGGGCCTGAGCTTTGGCTACGGTCCCGGGCTGGACCGTGCCGCTGGGGTTGAACTGATCCGTGACGCCTTCGCGCGCGGGGTCACCTTCTTCGATACCGCCGAAGCCTACGGCGCCCTGAACGAGGAGATGGTGGGCGAAGCCTTGCAGCCCATGCGCGACCAGGTGGTCATCGCCACCAAGTTCGGCTTCCAGGACGGTGATTCGAAGAAGGGTCTCGACAGCCGCCCCGAGCGCATTCGCGCCGTGGTGGAAACCTCGCTGAAACGCCTGCGAACTGACCGCATCGACCTGCTGTACCAGCATCGCACCGATCCGCAAGTGCCGATGGAGGACGTGGCCGGCGCGGTGAAGGACCTGATAGCCGAGGGCAAGGTGCGGCACTTCGGCCTGTCCGAGGCTGGGGTCGAGGCGATCCGGCGTGCCCATGCCGTGCAGCCGGTGGCAGCCCTCCAGAGCGAATATTCGATGTGGTGGCGTGCGCCCGAGCACGAGATCCTGCCCACGCTCGACGAACTGGGCATCGGCTTCGTGCCGTTCAGCCCGCTGGGGAAGGGCTTTCTCACCGGCGCCATCGACCAGAACACCAGCTTCGCCAAGGACGATTTCCGCAACATCGTCCCGCGTTTCACGCCGGAGGCGCGGCAGGCCAATCAGGCCTTGATCGATGCGCTGGGCGTCATCGCCAGGGACAAGGGCGCCACCCCGGCGCAGGTGGCGCTGGCCTGGCTGCTGGCGCAGCGCCCGTGGATCGTCCCCATCCCGGGCACGACCAAGCTGCACCGGCTGGAAGAGAACCTCGGCGCGGCTGACCTGGCGCTGTCTGGTGACGAATTGCGCCAGATCCAGCTTGCCCTTGCGCAGATCCAGGTCCACGGCGACCGTTATCCCGCCGCGCTGCAAGCCCGCGTGGGCCGTTGAACACAGGAGCCCCCCCAATGATGCTGAAGCCTTTTGCCATTGCCACCCTCGCGTTGTCCATGCTGGACGGCGCCGCCGCGGCGGAACCCGAGTTGCAGATTTCCCGCGCGGCATCGCGCCAGGCCCAGGCGGCGCCAGCGCAGAACTTTACGGGGAGCGTCAAGGTGGAGATGCTGTTCACGCCCGCCGGACCTGACCGCACGTCAGCCGGGTCGGTGACGTTCTCCCCCGGCGCCCGCACCGCGTGGCATACCCATCCGCTGGGCCAGACGCTGATCGTCACCGCCGGCGTTGGCCGTATCCAACGCTGGGGCGGGGCCATCGAGGAGATCCGGCCGGGCGATGTGGTGCGCATCCCGCCCCACACGAAGCACTGGCACGGTGCCGCGCCCGGCAGCCCGATGACCCATATCGCCATCCAGGAAGCGCAGGACGGCAAGACCGTGGACTGGCTCGAGCAGGTCAGCGACGCTCAGTACGGCACGGGCACGGCCGCCGCCAAGCCGCTGGCACAAGGCCCCTCCGTGGCACAGCAGCGCTTCGGCGACGTGGCGCCCAAGCTGGCCCAATTGACCGACGATGTGCTGTTCGGCGATGTGTGGGCCCGGCCCGGCCTCTCGCGGCGCGACCGCAGCCTGGTCACTGTCAGCGCACTGATCGCCATGAATCGCCCGGATCAACTACGCTCGCATCTGGCGCTGGCCCGGCAGAATGGCCTGAGCGAGGCCGAGCTGGTGGAGGCGCTGACCCATCTCGCGTTCTATGCTGGCTGGCCCAGCGCCGTGACGGCGGCTGACGTGGCCAAGGAAGTCTTCAACAGGAAGCCGCAGTAAAGGCACAGACCGAAACAGGAGCCAATCATGCAGGAAGTAACCCTGAACAACGGCGTCAAGATGCCGATCCTCGGCTACGGTGTTTTCCAGATCGCCGATGCGTCCGAATGCGAGCGCTGTGTCGTCGATGCCGTGCAGGCCGGCTATCGCCTGATCGATACCGCCGCCTCCTATCGCAATAGCCAGATCGCCTGATGGACATCCACGCGTTCAACGAGATTGCGCCGGCCGTCAACCAGATCGAGGTCAATCCGTTCCACCAACAAGCAGAAAGCGTGGATTTCATGCGCGAGCTGGGCGTGCAGGCGGAGGCTTGGGCGCCGTTCGCGGAAGGTCGAAACAACCTCTTCGTGAATGAGGTGCTGCTGGCCATCGCTGCGCGGCACGGCAAGACGGTCGGGCAAGTGGTGCTGCGCTGGCTGGTCCAGCGCAATATCGTGGCGCTGGCGAAGTCCGTGCGCAAGGCGCGCATGGAGGAGAACCTCGCCATCTTCGACTTTGCCCTGTCGGACGATGACATGCAGGCCATTTCCACGCTGGAAACCGGCACGAGCAGTTTTTTCTCGCACCGCGACCCAGAGATCGTCAAGTGGATGAGCGAGCGCAAGCTCGGTCTCTAAGGCAGCGACATGCTTCGACAATCCCTACGAATCTTGCCGCTGATCTGCGCGGCCCTCCTTGGCGCATGCGCAGTGCCCCATGCGACAGACTCGACGGACGCGTCTGCGCCGATCGTGCTCCAGTCCCAAGGCAGCTTCGCGGTCGGCGGTACGGTCGTGCAGAGCCCAGGTACCTATGCGCTCGGCAAGGCCGGTCCGGACGGGCAGACGCTGCATGGCGACCACGCGCGCGTGGTGTACCAGATCCCCGTGAATCCGCGAAAGCTGCCCCTGGTCATGTGGCACGGCTTTGGCGAGTTCTCGAAGACCTGGGAGACCACACCCGACGGCCGCGAAGGGTTCCAGACAATCTTTGTGCGCCGCCGCTTCCCCGTGTACCTGATCGACCAACCGCGCCGGGGTGGCGCCGGCCGCAGCACGGTGGCTGCGCGGATCGCCGCGGAACCGGACGAGCAACGCTGGTTCAACATGTTCCGCCTGGGCGCCTGGCCGAACTTCTATCCCGGCGTGCAGTTCTCGAAGGATCCGGAAGCGCTGAACCAGTACTTCCGGCAAATGGTGCCGGATACGGGGCCATTGGATAACAAGGTGGCTGTGGATGCCGTGTCGGCACTGTTCCAGCGCATCGGCCCCGGCATCCTGATCACACATTCCTACAGCGGCGGGCTGGGGTGGCAGGCGGCGATGCGGAATCCGGCCATCCGTGCCGTGGTGTCCTTCGAACCCGGCAGCGGTTTCGTGTTTCCGGAAGGAGAGGTGCCCGCGACGATGTCCAGCCTGACCGGACCGTTGGCCGGAACGGCGGTGACGATGGACCAGTTCCAGGCGCTGACGCGGATTCCGATCGTCATCTACTACGGCGACAACATTCCGACCGAGCCCAGCAGCGATCCTGGATTGGACAACTGGCGCGTGCGGCTGGCCATGGCAAGGCTGTGGGTCGATGCCGTCAATCGCCATGGTGGCGACGCGAAGCTGGTGCACCTGCCGGACGTGGGGATACGCGGCAACACGCATTTCCCATTTTCCGACTTGAACAATCTCCAGGTCGCAGAACAGATGCAGGCGTTTCTTTCGAGAGCGGAACTCGACTAAGCAAGCCGAGTGTCTCAAAAGTGACACGGAATGTGTCATCGGGGCCTTTCATGCCACGCCGGCGTATCTTTCCCGCCGCAGAATTGCGAAAATCCCACCCCGAGGGGGCCAGTCTCGTGCGCCGTTTCGGCTTCTCGCCGACGCCACTGAGGTTCGCACGGGCGCCCGCCCGCACATTAAAACAATGAAAGCGTGCGCATTGCCGGCAAGCCGCTGGCCGCCGCGCAGGGAATAGGGTCGCCGGCCTGGCCGGCCGCAAATCCACATGACAAGACATTCGAGCCTCGCCGCCGGTGAACAGCCGTGCCTGCGCGCCATTGCCGGCGCGGTTGCCATCCTCATGATGTCCCTTTCCGCGTCGTCGGCGCAGGCCGCTGGCGGCAACGGTGGCGTCGGGGGCTACAGCCTTAACCTGCCGGGCGGGGTGGGCGGCTTCACTTCGGGCCAGGCTGGCCAGAGTGGACTGACCGTGCCCGATGGCGACGGCACTGGTGGCGGGGGCGGCGCGCGCTACGCGGCCGGTGGGGCGGGCGGCATCAACGCGTCCCAGGCAACGCCGCAGGGGCTGGCGGGCGCAGCGGGTACCGCGCCAGGCCAGTTCGGCGGCAACGGTGGCGACGGTAACTTCGACAATGCCTTGCTCACAGGCGGCGGTGGCGGCGGCGGCGGGGGTGGCGCGGATGGCATGGTGACGGGCGCCGTGCCGACCACCATCTCCGGCGGCGTGTTCGGCGGCAACGGCGGCAAAGGTGGCAACGGAGGCAATGACGGCTCGTTTTTGCCGCCTGCGTATCAGGGGGGTGGCGGCGGCGGCGGCGAAGGCGGGTACGGCCTGAGCCACGCGGGCGGTGCCGAGATCGTGGTGAAGGCGGGCGGCCGGGTGGCCGGCGGCTGGGGCGGCAATGGCGGGAATGGCGGCGGGTCGAAGCCGATCGCGAGCCTCCAGGGCGCCGGCAACGGCGGCGACGGCGGTGTCGGCATGGCGGTGACCAGCGCGGCCACGGTACATATCGAAGCAAATGCCGTGGTGGCGGGTGGCAATGGCGGGGCCGGGGGCAACGGCGGCGACGGCGTCTACGATTACTACGGCAGCCTGGGCGGCAACGGCGGCAGGGGCGGCAACGGCATGGAACTGGCCGGCGGCTCCACGCTGCTGAACGAGGGCACGATCGCGGGTGGGGCGGGTGGCGCCGGTGGCGTGGGCGGCATGAACTACAACGCTTCGCAGGCCGCGAACGGCACTACGGGGGCCTCCGGCGTGGGCGTGCGCGGCAGCAACCTGACCATCGTCAACAAGGGGACCATCGTAGCAGGCGGCCCCGGCGTGGCGGCTGTCCAGTTTTTCAGCGGCACGAACCGTTTCGAGTTCTGGGGCAACAGCGTCGTGGGGAGCATCGAGGCCTATGGCACCGACGACACCTTCGCGCTGGCTGGCGACACCGGCGCTTTCACGCTGACCGGCGGCATCGGCAACGCCGGCCTGTATCGTGGCTTCGAGCATTTCGAGAAAATCGGTGCGTCGGTCTGGACCCTGGCCGGCAGCAACACGGGCATCTCGAGCTGGCAAATCCTGGGCGGCACGCTGGCGATTGCCTCGGACGCCAACCTCGGTGCGGCAGCCGGCACGCTCGGTCTGAACGGCGGCACGCTGCGGACCACCGCCGCCATGACCACCGCGCGCGCCACCACGCTCGGCGCGGGCGGCGGCACCTTCGAGGTCACGAATGGCACCTTGACGCACAACGGCGTCATCGACGGCCCCGGCGGCCTGACCAAGACCGGCAACGCCACGCTCGAACTGAACGCCGTGAACCCCTACGCCGGCGGCACGCAGGTCAACGCCGGCATGCTGATCGCCAACGTCAACGGCGCGCTGGGCAGTGGTGCGGTCAGTGTCGATGGCGGCGCAACGCTGCGCCTGAACGGCGGCTTCGACCTGGGCGGCCGGCAGGTCGTCAATCGGTCCGGCTACATCAACCTGTACGGCGCCGGCACGCTCGGCAATGCCCAGGTGACGAACCTCGGCGGGTTCACGTATCTGCTCGGCAGCAGCACGGCCGCCAATGCGACGATCGTCAACAACGGCGGCGTGATGTCGTTCCAGGAGGGCAGCACCGGCGGTAACAGCCAGGTCACCACCCGCAGCGGCAGCTACACCGAGTTCTGGGGCTGGAGTACCGCCGGCAACGCCTCGCTGGTGACGGATGCGGGGGGCTGGGTCGATTTCTCGGGCACATCCGGTCCGGCCTTCGACCACCGGATCACCGCCGGCGCTATCGCGGGAGCGGGGCGCTTCCAGCTCGGCCAGAACGTCTTGACCGTGGGCGGCAACAATACCTCCACCACCGTGAGCGGCACGATCGAGGATGGCGGTGCCGGTGGCGGCACCGGCGGCGGACTGATCAAGATCGGCGCCGGCACGCTGACGCTGAGCGGCACGAATACCTATACCGGTGCGACGCAGGTGAACGCCGGCACGCTGGCCGTGAACGGTAGCGTGGCCGGCGCGGTCACAGTGAACAACGGCGCCACGCTGGGCGGCGCTGGCAGCGTGGGCAGTACCGTGATTGCATCGGGCGGCACGCTGGCACCGGGCAATTCCGTCGGTACGCTGACCGTCAACGGCGACCTGATGCTGGCCGCCGGTTCAACCTATCGCGTGGAAGCCGACCCGGCCTCGTCGGCCAGCGACCGCGTGGCGGTGAGCGGTACGGCCACGCTCGGCGGGGCGGTGATCCATGTCGGCCCCGACGGCAATTTCGCGTCCACGCGCCGCTACAGCATCCTGACGGCCGGGACGGTGCAGGGCCGCTTTGCGTCGGTCAGCTCGAACTACGCGTTCCTTGACCCGACGCTGACCTATGGCGCCAACGAGGTCACCCTGGCACTTACGCGCAAGGACGTGACGGACCCTGTCTCGCCGGTCGATCCGGGCACGGGTGGCGGCACGGGTGGCGGGACCGGCGGAGGCACCCCACGGCCCATGCGCTTTGCCGACGCCGCGGTCACCGGCAACCAGCGTGCCGTGGCCAACGCACTGGAGACCCTGCCGGACAGCAACCCTGTGCACGAAGCCGTGGTGACGTTGCCCCAGGGCGCGCCGCCGGCCGTCTTCGACAGTCTCTCCGGGGAGGCCCACGCCAGCGTGGCCACGGGTCTGATGACCCTGGCAGGTGGCGCACGGGCGCTGCCGCTGGCGCATTTGAACGACAGCCTGTCCGCCGGCATGCTGCCTGGCGCGCCCATCGCCCAGCTAGGCGGCCCCCTGCCGGCCGCAGCCCTGCCCATTTCCGCCGCCCAGCCGCTGTGGGTGGAGGTGCTGGGTAACTGGCAGACCTTCCACGGGAGCGCCGATGTGGCGCGCGTGCGCCAGCAGACCGGCGGCTTCTATCTGGGCGGCGACGGGGCGGTGGGGCAAGACTGGCGCATCGGCGGGGCGTTCGGCTACGCCAACAGCACGCTGCGCGTGAGCGAACGGTCCTCACGCGCCATCACCGATTCCTTCAGCGCCACGCTCTATGGCGGCCGCGCGTTCGCGCTCGGCGGCGGCAAGCTCAAATGGCTGTTCGGCACCGCCTATAGCTGGCACGACGCCGACACCGACCGGCAGGCCAGCCTTGGCGGCAGCACGGTCCAGTCGCTGACGGCCAGCTATCACGCCAGCACGGCGCAGGTCTTCACGGAAGCCGGCTTCGCCATGCCGCTATCGGCAGCAACCCAGCTCGAACCGTATGCCGGCGTGGCATGGAGCGATACACGCATGCGCAGCTTCGCGGAGACGGGCGGCTCGGCGGCCCTGCACAGCCCGGGTGACAGCAACACGCTGACCACCACCACGCTCGGCCTGCGCACCAGCGTACGGGTCCAGTTTGGCGGCACCGACGCGGCGTTCTACGTCGGGGCGGGCTGGCGCCACGCGTTCGGCGACGTACGCCCGGCTACCACGCTGGCCTTCGACGGCAGCCAGCCGTTCACGGTGACGGGCGCCCCGATTGCCCAGAACGCGGCCCTGGCCGAACTGCGCGCCGATCTCGCCATCTCGCCCACGGCCACGCTCGGCTTGCGCTATACCGGCCAGTTTGGCGGCGGCAACCAGGACCATACCGGGACGGTGGGATTGCGGTGGCGGTTCTAGGGCCGGGGCGTACCAGCGCGGAGGCCGGTTCGTCACACTGCAGGACCAGGGCCATCGTCGCCCGACGTTGACGTTGACGCTGACGTTGATGCAGCGCAAGCGCTGCGCGACCTTTTGTCCTAGGCTTTCAGGACATCGCGCCGGATGACTCGGCGCGTACGCGTCGCATGTCAGCGGAGCATTGTGCATGGGGATCTTGAACTGGCGACTGAACGGCCGCAGACGTGCCAGCCCGCACAGCAGCAGGGAGCTGGAGGCGCTGGCCCAGGAAATTTGCCGGCTGAGTCCGCGGCTTCGATTGCTGCCGCGCTATGCGCAAAGGCTGGCGCCACACCTCGGCACGGCACTCGACTACGTGCGCACGCTGATCGCCGGCATCCCTGCGCCCCGGGAGGCCAGTCCGCAGGCGTGGGCAACGGACCCCTACGTTCACGCGTGCTTCGGCACGCCCCATGATGTTCAGTTGATCTTCAGTCGCTCAGCCGATCTGCAGCAATTCTTCGAGACATCGCCGGATGCAACGGAGGCGTTCGCCGTGCTCGGTATGGACATGACTGAAAAGCGCACGCTGGGCGTGGGTCTGGAAGGGGATGTCATGCGGACCGATGTGCTGCAGACGATCGTCAATTTCAGTGACCACCAGGTGCGCTTGTGTGGGCGCGACAAGCCCGCACTCTGCCGGCAGATCGAGGGCCGCATGCTGGACCAGCTCGCCTTGCAGGGCCTGGCGAGCGCGGCGGCCGGCGGTGTCGGCCGCGACCGGCGCTTGCAGGAGATGGCGTTGCTCGGCAAGCGGTTGCGGTTCCTGGAGGGGGAGGGGGAGGGCGTGGGCATGCGCGCGATGCTCGGCGGCGCGGCGGCACCGGACCCCGACGAGCAGGCGCGGTTGCGGGCGCAGCTTGCCGAGGGCGATGCCAATGCGCGCACTGCGTCAGTGTCGAAGGATTCGGTCAACGCCCTGGAATCTCAGTTGCTCTCCTTGCAGACGACGTTTTCCGACGCGAAATCCTATTTTTTCATCGAACGCCGTCATATCAGACTGAGCCGGATGAATGTCGTCACGGGCGAGGACAGCATGTCGCCAAGTGACGCGCTCGAGTTCACCACTGCCAGTATCCCCGGCGACCCGCCCGCCACAAGAACCTTTCTGCTGGTACGAATTCCACGAGCCGTCATGCTGACGCGCATGCGGCTGCTGGAAGAAGCCGAACGTTACCTGTAGGGGCGGCTCGCGGCGCAACGGGCAGTCTCCGAAAAGAAAACCGACTCATACCTGGCCGGTGAAGCACCGCTGATCAACCCTGTAGCGAGCGGCGATCTCCACCGCCTGTTCGACGAACGGCCGGGTCAGCGGATTGCCGATTTCCTTGTGGAAGGCGATCCAAAGCTCCAGGGTCGGCACATCCCGATTGGCGATCCGTCGATAGACCACGCCCTTGACCGGCTGCGCAGCGGCCGAGGCGGGTACCAGCGACACCGCCACGCCGGCTGCCACCATCGACATCATGGCGTGGTGGCGCGCCCCGTCGTGCATGCACGATGGCACCACACTGTGCTCCGCCAGCCAGGTCATCATCAGGTCGTGCGCATACTGGCCGTAGCGCCGTTCGAGCGTGGCAAGGCTTTGGCCATCGAGGTCACGCGCATTGACACTGGACTTTCCGGCCAGGGGATGGCTGGCGGGTGCGGCCAGGACATAAGGCTCCGACATCAGGCGTCGCGCCTGCAGGCGGGAATCGGTGACTGGCGGCCGCAGGATCGCCACATCGAGTTCGTTCCCCAAAAGCGACTGGATCATCGCTTCGGAGCTGGTCTCGCGCAGCGAGTACAGGACGCCGGGCACGTGCGCCGAGAACTGCCGCAGGATGTCTGGAACCAGTTCGATGGCGGAGATCGCGGTCAGGCCGATGCCAAGGTGTCCGACGTTCTCGCCGCGATCGGCCTGGGTCACCATTTGCCGCGCGCGGTGCTCGATGTCGAATAGTTTCCCCGCCTCGGCCCGCAGGACCTGGCCTGCCGGCGTCAGTCGCACGCTGCGCTTGTTGCGCTCGAACAGCTGGGCACCGATCTGCGCCTCCAGTTGCTTGATCTGCAGGCTGAGTGGTGGCTGGGTCATGTTCAGGCGCCGCGCGGCGCGTGTGAAATTGAGCTCGTCAGCCAGGACGAGAAACGAGGTCAGCACGCGGAGTTCGAGGGGGGTGTACATATACAGGAGTTGTATAAGTCAGATACAGAAGTAATATTGGAAATATAACTCGCGAGTACGCAGAATGTCTTCACCCAGCCGCCATCAAGGGTGGGAGACCAGAACAACAGCGCGAGACATGACCATCCAACACCCCATCGACGACCGCCTGCCTGCGCTGCTGCGCAGCGGCGCCCCGCTCCGCGGCGTCTTTACCGCATTGCCCAGCCCGGCCATCGTGGAGATGTGCGCCTACGCGGGGTTTGCCTTCGTCATTATCGACAACGAGCATGGCGCGGCCGGTTTCGAGACGACCGAGCACATGCTGCGCGCGGCGCGCGCCAGCGGGATCATTCCCGTGGTGCGCTGCTTTCTTGGCGATATCGCGCGTGTGCTGGACATGGGTGCCAGCGGCGTCCAGGTGCCAATGATCGAGACTGCCGATGAGGCGCGCGACCTTGTACAGCGCGTCCGATACCCCGCCATCGGCCGGCGCGGCAGTGCTTTCAGCAGTCGCGCGGCTGGCTATGGCGCCTTTCCCGGCGTCCCGCACACCAGCCGCAGCAACGAGGGTGTGGCATTGATCGCCATGATCGAGACCCCCGAAGGCGTGGCCAACGCAGCGGAAATTGCGGCAGTGGACGGGATCGACGCGGTATTCGTTGGCCCCAACGACCTGTCACACGCCATGGGCTACGGCAACGACTGGAAGTCGCCGGCCGTGGCAGCGGCCATCGAGCAAGCGCTGCGTGCCGTCGATGGCCAGGGCAAGTGCGCCGGAATCATCGCGCTGGGCGCCGAGGACGAGCAGCGCTACGGCCAGTTCGGCGCGCGCTACTTCGCCACGGTTGCCACCACGTTGATCACGCAGGCTTTCCGGCAGGCGGCGCAGCCCCACGACATGCCGGCGCCGACGCTGCGCTACTAGCTCGGCCCGGCACCGGGCCAGGACCCGGCGTGGCGGGAAATGCAGGCGCGGCTCACGCCACTCGGACGCCTGGCGCATCCCGAGGAGGTCGCCACCATGGTGTTGGCTGCGGCAGGTGCCATGCCTGTCACGACTGGCGTGGTGATTTCTGTCGATGGTGGACGCCCGCTCTGTTGAAGCGGGACATTCCTATAAAAACTGGAGACAAGACATGAGATTCGTGAATCGCTGCGCGTTGCGCGCGGCCCTGGCAATCGGCGGGCTCTCGCTCGTCATGGCCGCGCCGGGCGTGCGGGCCGATACCTGGCCGAGCAAGCCGATCAAGTACGTGGTGCCGTTCTCGCCGGGCGGGGTGTCGGATGCCACCGCCCGCATTGTTGCCGAAGGCCTGTCGCAGCGCTTGGGACAGCCGGTCGTCATCGACAACAAGCCTGGCGTATCGGGCATCCTGGGCACGCAATTCGTGTCCCGTGCCGAGCCCGACGGCTACACCATCATGGGCGGCACCATTACCACGCACGCCGTCAACCCGTTCTTCTACAAGAAGCTTGGCTATGACCCGGTCAAGGACTTCGTGGCGGTGAACCTTGTGGGTACGGTCAGCAACGTGCTGGTGGTGTCGAACGAGAGCCAGTACCAGTCAGTCGACCAGATCGTCGCTGCCTTGAAGGCCAAGCCCGGCGCGTTGACGTTCGGCACGGCGGGGCCGGGCAGCTCGCAGCAGCTGTCGGGCCAGTTGTTCCAGAGCATTACGGGTACGCGCCTGCAGCAGATCTCCTACAAGGGCGGGGCCGCGGCGATGACGGACCTGATCGGCGGCCAGATCGACATGGTGTTTGAGACGGTTGCCGCCGCCAAGCCCATGCTCGACGGCAAGCGCGTGCGCGCGATCGGCGTGACGTCGGCGCACCCGCTGCCGAGCCTGCCCGGCGTCCGGCCGCTGGCGGAGCAGGGGCTGAAGGGTTTCGAGATGCAGTCCTGGCAGGGCATTTTCGCGCCAGCGGGCACACCGAAGCCGATTGTCGACCGGCTCGCCACCGAGATCGCGGCGGTCGTCGCGACGCCCGCCGTGCAACAGCGCCTGCGCGCGCTTGGCGTGGAGCCGGAGGGCAAGCCGGCAGCCGCGTTCGCCGCGTTCCAGCGGGCGGAAGTCGCCAAGTGGGGCAAGATCATCCAGGCGGCCGGGGTGGTGCCGGAATGAGCGAGACGGCACCTGATTCCTTCTTCACGCCCGAGTATTTCAAGGCTATGCGCAGTGCCGATACGGCGATCGGGCGTCGGCGGACATCCATTGACGCGTGACGGGCTCCCCCCGCCCATGCACCGAAAAAGCAAGTCATGCACCGAAATGCCCCGCACGGCCCCTGCTCTGGCGCCGTCGCGCGGCATCTTCCCTCTCATTCCCCCCAAAAGTCCTACGGGTTATTGCTCGTTGCCCCTTGGCACGTCTGTTGCATAGCATTCAAGTGACTTGAATTTGGTGCAGAGGACTTTCCTCGCTGTGTTCCGGCGTGCGGTCGGCGCCTTGCACCCGTTCGGTCAGGCGCCGGGCCTGCCGCCCGTTGGACATGTCTATATAGGGGAACAGAGTGCTGAAGAAGAAAACTGCGGCCGCCGCCGCGATTGCCGCCGCTGCCACGGGCGTGGTGCTGATGTCCGCGCCGGCGCAGGCAAAGGACGTCGTCAAGATCGCCTTTGTGGGCCCGCTGACCGGCGGTGTGTCGTCGATTGGCCTGGGTGGGCGCAACTCCGCTGACCTGGCCGTACGTCTGCGCAATGCCGATCCCAAGGCCAAATACACCTACGAACTGGTCGTCCAGGATGACGAATGCCGGCCCAACGTGGGCGTGCAGGTGGCCACCAAGATTGCCGCGGACAAATCGATCGTCGGCGGCGTGACGCACTTCTGCTCGGCCGTGGCCATGGGCACCGTGGGGGTCTACAACCGCTTCGGCATGCCGGCCGTGGTCTGGGGCGCGGTGCTCCCCGAGGTCACGTATGGCAACAACTTCAAGGAGATTCATCGCGTCAACGGCACGATGATCAACCAGAGTGAAGTGGCGGCCAAGTTCATGACCGGCCTGGGCTACAAGAAGTGGGCGATCATCCATGACACCACCGACTACGGCAAGGGCCACAACAAATACTTCAGCGAATACCTGAAGAAGGATGGCGGCACCATCGTCGGCACCTTCGGCGTAACGGCCGACCAGCAGGATTTCACGACCGAACTGACCAAGATCCGCGAGCTGAAGCCGGACGTGGTCTATTTCGGTGGCCTCACGCCGCTCGGCGTCCGTATCCGCACCCAGATGGAGAAGCTGGGCATCAAGGCGCAGTTCGAAGGCACGTCGGGTATCAAGTCCGATGCTTATATCGAAGGCGTGGGCAAGCCCCTGTCTGAAGGCTCGCTGGCCTTTATCGAAGGTGCTCCGGTGGAAAAGCTGGCGGGCGGCCAGTTCTTCATGGAACGCTATACGCAGCAGAAGTATGGTGAACCGCCTGAAGCCTATGGCCCCTTCGCCTTTGCCGCCGCCAACCTGATCATGGACGCCGTGGAGAAAGTCGGTCCGGACCGCAAGAAAGTGCGTGACGTGCTGAACGGTACGAAGGATGTCGAGACCATCATCGGCAAGGTGACCTTCGATGATCACGGCCAGAACGTGGTGCCGCTGATCACCAAGTACGTCGTCGAGGACGGCAAGTGGGTGATCTGGGAGGACAGCGCCTACGCCAAGGGCAAGAAGAAGCTGGCTGGACTGTAAGCGTGGTGCCGGTGCCGGGCCCGCGCCGTCTGCGGACCCGGCCTGGCGCTGCTGGACGGTCTATTCAGGCCATTCTGGGGATACCGATGAGTGTATTGGGACAGTATGTCTTCAACGGGCTGATGCTCGGCATGATCTACGCCATGGTGGCGGTCGGCTTCACGCTGTTCTTCGGCGTGCTGGACGTCATCAAGTTTTCTCACGGCGATGTGCTGATGGTGGGGGCATTCGCCGGGCTCGCCGCATCGGCCGGCGTCCTGGCGCTGCACGTGGATTCGCCGTGGCTGCAATTGCTGGCCATCGTGGTGTGCGCGATCGTCGTGACCGGTCTGCTGGGCGCCGTGATTGCCCGCTTCCTGATCCTGCCTTTGCGCAAGGCGCCGCCGCTGAACACCCTGCTGGCGACCCTGATGCTGGGTACGGTGCTGCGTGAAGCCGTGCGCCTATTCTACCCGGATGGGTCGAACCCAAAGCCGTTTCCTGCGCTGCTGCCCACCACGGAGCTGTCGTTGGGCGCGTTGACGCTCCGCGCCGACAACCTGATCCTGCTGGCCGCGGGTGTCGCCATCATCATCGGCGTCCATCTGTTGATCACGCGCACGCGTTTTGGCATGGCCATCCGCGCCGTGGCACAGGACGGCGAGACGGCGCGCCTGATGGGCATCAACTTTGAAGTGGTGGTGCTGGTCACCTTTGCGCTGGGCTCGGCCATGGCCGCGCTGGCTGGCGTGATGAACGGCCTCTATTACAACGAGATCAATTTCAACGTCGGTCTGCTCCTCGGCGTGATCGGCTTCGCGGCCGCCATTCTGGGCGGGCTGGGCAACCTGTACGGCGCCATCCTCGGTGGCTTCCTGTTTGCCGCGCTACAGGTGCTGGGCAGTGCGACGCTACCGGCGCTGGTGCCCGATATCCCCAGCGCCTACAAGGATGTCTTTGCGTTCGCCGTGGTCATCGTGCTGATGGCCTTCAAACCGACCGGACTGATTGCGGAGAAAGCCAGTGAACGTGTCTGACAACGTCTCGAATCCACTGCCACCGGCCGCCGTTGTCGCGGGCGGCAAGCAGCGCAGTCCGGCCCTGGTGCTGGGCATCGCGGCCATCGTCATCGTGGCCTATCTCTATCTGTTCCTGCACGCGGAATCGCAGGTTGCCGTGGCCGCGCTGCTGGCGTTGGCCGTCGCAGCGACGGTCATCGCAGGCAGGTTCAAGGTCACGCGGGCCGTAGAGCAGGCGGCTGCCCGGCGGCCCGGGCTGTCGCGGCTGTGGTCTGTGGCGGGCACGCTCGCGCTGATCGTGCTGTTCCACGAAAGCCATTTTGTCTTGCTGATGCTGTGCGCGGTGCTGCTGTACACCACCGCCTGCCTGGGGCTGACGGTGCAGTTTGGCTTCTCCGGCGTGTCCAACTTTGCCGGCGCGGCGTTCTTCGGCATTGGCGCCTATGCCACGGCGGTGCTCGCCGCGCATACGCCCATCCCTACGATCCTCGTGATCGTGCTGTCCGGCATCGCCGCTGCGGTGATCGGCTCGCTGCTGATCGCGCCGGTGCTGCGCACGCGTGGTCACTATGCGGCGCTGGTGACCATTGCGTTCGGCATCCTGTTCAAGACCTTTCTCGAGGTCAACGATGTGCTGGGCGGCCCGCAGGGCCTGCAGGTTCCCGGCATGACGCTGTTCGGCTTCCAGTTCAATGAGGGCTTGACGCTGTTCGGCGTCGACGTGTCGTTCTACGCCAGCTACGCCCTGCTGAGCCTGGCGATTTGCGCGGGCACCTTTGCCGTGGTCAAGGCACTGGAGCGCTCGTGGGTAGGGCTGGCCATGGACGTGGTGCGTACGGATGAAACCGCCGCCGCGACGTTCGGCCTCCATATCGCGCGTTGGAAGGTCATCGCCTTCATGCTCGGCAACTTCTTCGCCGGCGTTGCAGGCAGCGTCTACGGCATGGTGACGGCGTTCGTGGCACCGAACAATTTCACGTTCGCCGACTCGCTGCTGATGCTGTCGATCGTCATCCTGGGCGGTCTGGGCAATGTGGTTGGCCTGATCCCGGCCGCCATCATCGTGCTGGTGCTGCCGGAGAAGCTGCAGTTCATCCAGGAGTACCGCTTCCTGTTCTACGCGGCGCTGGTCATCGCCATCCTGCTGTTCCGCCCCGATGGGCTGCTGCCGCGCAAGATCCGTCTGTTCTTCCCGACCCAGGACGCCAAATGAGCGACGCGATGATCGAGGTACGCAACCTCACGATGCGGTTCGGCGGCCTGACCGCGCTGGACAATCTCCAGCTCGACATCCGCCGCGGGGAAGTGCTGGGCCTGCTGGGACCGAATGGCTCCGGCAAGACCACGTTCTTCAACGTGCTCACGGGGCTCTACAAGGCCAGCGCGGGCACCATCACGTACAACGGCGAGAACGTCATCGGCAAGACGCCGCAGGACATCTATCGCAGCGGCGTGGCGCGGACCTTTCAGCGCTCGCGCCTGTCGCTGCCGCTCACCGTATTCGACAACATCGTGATCGGCGACTACCAGCACATGCAGCACGGGCTGGTGTTCAACCTGTTTCGCCGCCAGGCATTCCGGGCCGAATATGAGCGCTATGTGGAATCGGTGCGCGAACTGCTGGGCATCTTCAGCCCGCCGCTGGTGAGTCGGCTGTTCGAGCCGGTCGAATCGTTCACGATGATCGACCGTCGCCGTATCGAGGTCTGCCGCGCGCTGATGAGCCGGCCACGGCTGCTGCTGCTGGATGAGCCGTCGGCCGGCATGACCCATGACGAGACCCATGAGCTGATGGACGACATCCTCCAGGTGCGAAGCCAGTTGAAAGACCTGTCCGTCGTGCTCATCGAGCATGAAATGAACGTGATCGAGCGCATCACCGAACGGTGCGTCGTGCTGAACTACGGCAAGAAGATCGCCGAAGGCACGTATGCCGAGATCACCGCCGATCCCGACGTGCAGACAGCCTATCTCGGGGAGGAAGCCGCATGAGCGATAACACGTTGCGCGTGGAGGGCCTGAGCACGGGCTATGACAAGGTCAACGTGCTGCATGACGTCTCCATCGAAGTGCCGCCGGGCAAGATCACCTGCATCCTCGGTGCCAATGGCGCGGGCAAGAGCACACTGATTCGTGCGATCCTGGGCCTGACGCCCGCACGCAAGGGCCGCATCCTGTGGGATGGCGTGGATATCGCTGCGGAGAAGACGCACAACATCATCGCGCGCGGCATTTCCTGCATACCGGAGGGCCGCAAGGTATTTCCGCGCATGACCGTTGCCGAGAACCTGGCACTGGGCGCCTTTCTGGAGGCCGATCCGGCCAAGGTGCGGGAGCGCATCGCGCGCGTCTACGAGATATTTCCGCGCCTGCGCGAGCGGTCGGGGCAGCTGGCCGGCACCATGTCGGGCGGTGAGCAGGCCATGGTGTCGATTGGCCGTGGATTGATGGCGCAGCCGCGGCTGCTGGTCATCGACGAGCCGTCGCTTGGGTTGTCGCCGCTGTACGTGAAGGAAAACTTCAAGGTCATCCAGCAGATCAATGAGCTTGGCATGACCGTGCTGCTGGTCGAACAGAACGCGCGCCAGACGCTGGCGATTGCCCACCAGGGCTATGTGCTGACGCAGGGGCGCGTGGTGGCGCAAGGCTCGGCGCAGGCGTTGCGTGAGAATGACGAAGTGCGCGCCGCGTACTTTGGCTGAGTGTGCTGGCGGATCGATTCTGGAGACTGATGCCGTGGACCAATATCTCGATCTTCCCGTGCGTGAGCTGGTAGCGCGCATGTCCCGCCGCGAACTGCGTGCGGAAACCGTGGTGCGCGCCGCGCTCGAGCGCATCCGGGTGCAGGACGACGCCATCCATGCGTGGCAGCACGTTGGGGCTGAAGCCGCCATCGCGCAGGCGCGCTGCCTGGATGCCGGCACCGCCTCGGCCGCGCTGCACGGCATCCCGCTCGGCGTCAAGGATCTGATGGATACGGCGGATCTGCCGACGACATATGGATCGCCGATTTACGCGACACATCGGCCTGCGCTGGATGCCGCCGCCGTGGCGCTGGCGCGCAGTGCCGGCGCGGTGGTGGTGGGCAAGACCGTTACCACGGAGTTTGCGACATTCCAGCCGGGCCCCACGCGAAATCCGCGGGCACCTGTGGAGGCTCCCCGCACGCCCGGTGGCTCGTCGAGTGGCTCTGCCGCCGCCGTGGCCGCCGGCATGGTGCCGCTGGCATTTGGTACCCAGACTGCCGGCTCGATCATTCGTCCTGCCGCCTACTGCGGTGTGATTGGCTATAAGCCCACGCACGCCACGTTGCCGCTGGCCGGCATCAAGCCGTTGTCGCCCAGCCTGGATACGGTCGGTGTGCTGGCCCGGCGCGTGGATGATGCGGCGTTGTTTATCGGCACGCTGGCACGCGATGTCTCGATTGCGGAAGCCTGTGCCCAGGCACCCACGCCGTTGCGCGTCGGCATTGTCCGCACGCCACACTGGGACCGCGCCAGTGCGGATGCGCGTACCGCGCTGGAGACGGCTGCACGGGTTTTGCAGGGCCTCGGCGCAACGGTAGAGGATGTCGGGTTGCCCGTGGCCTGCCATGGCCTCACCGAAGCCCAGATGGACATCATGGCCTTCGAGGCCGTCGCCGCGTTTGCACCGGAAGCGCGTGACCGGGCAGCGGAATTCAGCGCGGCGTTTGCCCGGCAGCTCGAAGCCGGGCGCGCGGTGTCGGGTGAGCGCTTCCGCGCGGCGCTTGCGCACGCAGAAGCCGCACGGACGTCGTTGGCGGTGTTGCTGGATGGATTCGATGTGGTCCTGGCGCCCAGCGCCGAAGGCGAAGCACCCGAGGGGCTGGCCGCCACCGGCGATCCGATTTTCTGCCGCATGTGGACGCTGCTCGGTACGCCGTGCGTCCATGTGCCGACTGGAACGGGCGCCAGCGGCATGCCCGTGGGCGTCACCGTGACCGCGCCGCGCCACACCGATGCGCACGTGCTGGCCGTGGCGCATCGTTTGCATCAGGCGCTGGCTCTGGCAGCCTGACATCAGGAGAACATGTTGAATCGCTTGCATCAGCCCAAGGATACCGAGGGCATCGTGGACAGCGCCGTACAGGCCGTCGCGGAACGGGCACAGGATCATGTCGACGCCAGTCGCCTGGCGGCATCGCTCGCTGCCCTGGCGCAGTTTGGCGGTCGTGACGACGGCGGCGTGTCGCGCGAAACGCTGACGGCGATCGACCTGTCGGCGCGCCGCCATCTTGTGGATCAGGCGCGCGCACTGGGCTGCCAGGTCAGCATCGACGATTGCGGAAACCTGTTCTTCCGGCGGGCCGGCACCGAGGACCTGCCTCCCGTGCTGACCGGGAGTCATGCCGATACCCAGCCCGTGGGTGGCAAGTACGACGGTGCGTATGGCGTACTGGCGGGCCTCGAAGTGATTGCAGCGCTCAACGCGGCTGGCATTGAAACGGTGCGGCCCATCGAGGTGGTGTCCTGGACCAACGAGGAGGGCAGCCGCTTCGGGCCCGGCGCGATGGGCTCCAGCGCCTTTGTCGATCCGGCGCGGCTGGCCGGCTATCGCGATGCCGCCGATCAGGCTGGCGTTCGATTTGGCGATGCACTGGACGCTGCGCTGGCCGCCAGTCCTGACGTGGAGCGCGTGCCGATGGCGCGACCGATGTCCGCCTGCGTGGAACTCCATATCGAGCAGGGCCCCGTGCTGGAGGCGGCCGCCGTGCCGCTCGGGGTCGTCACCGGCATCCAGGCGGTGCGCTGGTTCCGCGTGGAGTGCGCGGGCACCATGGCGCACGCCGGCACCACGCCGATGGCCGTGCGGCGCGATGCGATGGCCGTGGCCGTCGCCATCGCGCAGGACCTCTATGCGTTGGCACCGCGCGAACCGGGGTCAACGGGGTCAACGGGCGCGCCGGAGCTGCGCCTGACGCTTGGCCAATGGGCGGTGGTACCGAATTCGGTCAACACCATCCCGGGCAAGGTGACCTTCACCGTGGACATGCGCTGCCTGGACGACGCCGCCCTCGATCGCGCCGAGGCAGCGCTGCGGCTGGCCTGCACGCGTCATGCCCCGGCCTCTGACGTGGCGATCACGCGCTTCTTCCATCGAGGCCCGACGTATTTTCCCGAAGCGATGCTGGCATCCATCCAGCGCGCCTGCGCGCGGGCCAGCCAGCTTGCGGGCCGTGCGCCACCCATGCGGCTCACGTCCGGCGCCTTTCACGATGCCATGTACCTGGCCGATCATTGCCCGACCGCGATGATCTTCGTGCCGAGCAAGGACGGCATCAGCCACAACGCCGCGGAGGAGACCGACGCCACGGACCTGTTCCTGGGCGCGCAGGCGCTGGCGTACACTGTCGCCGAACTGGCCTGCCGCCGGCCGTGACAGACTCCGGCGCAGCGTGGCCGCCCCTTTGAATCCCAATCAAAAAGCCCGCATGGCAAAGACCGCGAGCCCGATCCCGCAAGAACCGGTCGACAGCAAGTCGGCCACCCTGACGCTTGGTGTCAAGCTGCGCCACGCGCGACTGGTGGCCGGCTATACCCTGTTGCAACTGGCGAACAAGGCCGGTTGCTCCGAAAGCCTGATTTCAAAGGTCGAGCGCGGCCTGGCCACGCCGTCATTCACCACGCTTCACCGGCTGGCCGTGGCGCTCGACACCAATATCGGCGCGCTCACCAGCGAGGATGATGCGCATCAGTCCCCGATCCTCCGTCATGGCGAGCGGCCCGTCATCCGCGTGGGGGGCGTGGCGCTCGAACGGGTGGTGTTGCCCAAGCGCGGCGGCCTGCTGCAGGCCAACATCCACATCGTCTGGCCGGGCGAAGCCAGTGACGGCCAGATCGAGCATCAGGGCGAGGAAGTCGGCTACGTGCTGGAAGGCAAGCTTGAGTTGATGCTCGGGGACGATGTCTACCTGATCGGCCCGGGGGATGCGTTCACATTCTCGAGCCAGGTGCCGCACGGCTACCGCAACGTCGGCGACGTCGTGGCCAAGGTGCTCTGGGTGAATTCACCGGCGACGTTCTAGCGGGCCATCACGGATGCCATGTCAGGAACGAGGAGGGCGGCACGCCCAGGGCCTTGCGGAACATCGTCGAGAACGCGCTAGGGCTGTCGTAGCCGAGATCGAGCGCCACCTCTGTAACGGGCGTGCCGGCCGACAGGCGGGACAGCGCAGCCAACAGGCACGCCTGCTGGCGCCACGCGCCGAACGGCATCCCGGTTTGCTGTTGGAACAGGCGCGCAAACGTGCGCGGGCTGCAATGCAGTTGCCGCGCCCAGTCGTCGGCAGATGCGCGGATATCGGGGTGCGCCAGCAGTGCCGCGCAGAGCTTGGCTAGCGCCGGGTCGCGCGGCATGGGCGCAAACAGCGGCAAGGTCGGCGCGCGATTCAATTCGAACAGGATCAGCTGCATCAGGGCCCCTTCGCGACTGTCTGCCGCGTAGTGCGCGGGCACGTCTGACGAAGCCAGCAGCAACGCATGCAGTAAGGGGCTGACCACCAGCACCTCGCAGCCTGGACTGCTGCGCGGCGCGGACTCCGGCAGCACGTAGACGCTGCGCGTACTGACACCATTCATGCGGACCCGATGCGGCTTCCCCGCAGGAATCCACACGCCCGTATAGGGCGGCACCACCCACGCACCTTCTTCGGTGCCCACCTCCATCAATCCCGTCATGCCATACAGGAACTGGGCGCGGCGGTGGCTGTGCGTATCGAGTAGCGTGCCGAAGCTGTAATCGGTGCCGATGGCCAGCGCGGCACACGGGCTGGCATCGACGCTGTCGAGCGGAACATTGAGCATGTGGGCGCCGCGGAAGCGTTGGCAGAATCTCGAAGATTATTGTCCAAACCTCGCAAGTTTGCCAGCGACGACCGCCGTATCGTCATGATCCATTCGATGGGAAACGAGGGTTGACGATGTCGATGTACGCGGTACTCATGATCTGCGGCGGCCTTGCCGGCGTGACGACGGTGCTGTTTGGCTTTGGCGGTGGCTTTGTCGTGGTGCCGCTGCTTTATACGATGCTCACGATGACGCACGCGGCCGGCAGCGCTGTGGCGCAGGCGGCGATGCAGATCGCCGTGGCCACGTCGTCGTGCGTGATGATCTTTGGCGCGTCCATGGCCACGTGGCGCCATCATCGCGCCGGCAATCTGGACTGGCCGCGCATCCGGGCGATGGGCGCCTATATCGCCGTTGGCGCCGTTGCTGGTGCCGCCGCCGCGAGCTGGCTCAGCAGCGATTGGGTGCGGTGGGCGTTCGTCGCCTATCTGGCCGCGACGATCCTGGACAGCACGCTGCGCCCCGGATTCATGCGTGCCGGCCCGGGCACCGCGCGGCCGCTGACGGCAGCCGCCACGGCCGCCATCGGCGTCGGTATCGGGGCGATTGCCGCCTTCCTGGGGGTTGGCGGCAGCGTGATGACCGTGCCGCTGATGCGCCGGCGCGGCGCCACCATGACGCAGGCGACGGCGATGGCCAACCCGCTGTCATTGCCGATGGCGGTGGCGGCCACCGCCACCTACGTCGCGCTGGCCTGGCGGCACGGCGCGAGCTTCGGGCCCGGCCACGCCGGGTATGTCGATCTGCTGGCGTTCGTCGTGCTGGCGGCCGGTTCCTGGGCGGGTATCCGGCTGGCGGCGCGGTGGATCGGCCGCATCCCCGACCGCGTCCACGCCGTCACGTATATCGCGCTGCTCGCCCTGGTGCTGGTGACGATGGTGGCGGGCGGCAGCTTTGCGTGACTTGCCAGCTTCAGTTGTCGATGAACGAGACAAAGGCGTCGAGTTCAAGCCGCTGAAGAGCCATGTTGTTTTCGGGCACGCTGTTGTCCGCATAACCCAGCGACATGCCGGCCACCACCATCTCGCAGTCGGGAATACCGAGGCCCTTGCGGAGCACGTCGGATTGCAGCGACCAGATCTGCTGCGGGCAGGTATCCAGCCCTTCCGCGCGCGCGGCCAGCATGACGTTCTGGAGGAAGCAGCCGTAGCAGAGGAAGCTGGCCCATTCCAGGCATCGGTCCATCGTAAAGATCAGCCCGACCGGCGCGTCGAAGAAGCGGAACTGGCGTTCCACGTCGCGCCGGCGTCCGGCGATATCGCTCCGGGCCACGCCCTGCGCGTCGCCGAGCATGCCGCGGAACATGTTGAAACGCGACGAATACGGCGCCGGCAGATCCTTGGGAAAGAACGGATACTCGTGGGCCAGTGTGTCCGGGCCGGCGCGATAGGCGTCGACCGCGGCGGTGGTGATGCGCTCGCGTGCGCTGCCGGTCAGGACATAGCATTTCCACGGTTGCGTGTTGCTTGAACTCGGCGCGTACTTCGCCACCGAGAGGATATCCCGCACCGTCCGGAGCGGCACCGGCCGGTCGAGGAACGCACGCTTGCTGCGGCGTCCTCGAATCAGTGTCTCGGTGAACCGGGTCGCCGCCGTGCTCATCTCCGTGCCCGTCTCTGTGTTCATCGCCGTCTCCATCTCAGCCTCCAATTCCATTTCCATCGCTCTTTTCTCCATGTGGGGGTCGCGGTGAAAAAATCATAGCCGTGTGGTGGACGCTGAAAAGATGGCGATCTTTGCATGCTTCGTCCGAGAACGATGAACGATGCACCGCACCGGCGCGCCATGCGTGAAGACGGTGCCGATCTCTGAGGGTTTACCTGTGCAAGTGGGACGAAAAATATGCCGCTTGCACCGCTACATCGCCGCGATGCACCGCTGGCAAGCGCGCGCCAATGCATGCATTCCGGCGTCCATATTCATGGACGCAATGTTCCTGAAAGCCGCGCGCACGGCTGAATCCGGATCGCCTATCTTCTCACTCGAGATCCTTGCATCGATTGCATGCGACATACGTTGGAGCGAGTGGATGAACCAGTTGAAATGCCTGCCGCAAGAAGAGATTGTCTGGGGACACGACATCCTGGAGGAAGTTGCCGCGTCGCTGGGAGACCGCGGCATCCGCCGCCCGATCACCTTCACGGTCGGGTTCCTCGAATCATTGCATCGTGACATCCTGAAGCCGGGCATCCGGGATGGCGTGGGGTCTTTTATCGACCTGCCACCGCATGTGCCGGACTTCGCCGTGCGCGACGGCCTGCAAGCGTGCCTCACGCGTGACGCGGGGTCCATCGTCGCGCTGGGCGGGGGCTCGGTGCTCGACGCAGCGAAGGCGGTCTCCTACGAGCACTTCAAGCAGACCGGGCGCTACCTGCCCATCGCGGCCTTCCCGACCACCTTGTCCGGCTCCGAGTTCTCCCACTACTTCGGTGTGACGGAGACGGATGGTCCGCAGAAATTCAAGCGTAGCTACGCCGTGCGTGAAACGGCGCCCAAGATCGTGGCCATCGATCCGCGCCTGGTCATCGATACCCCCCGCGCGCTACTGCTGAGCTCGGCCATCAAGGGTATCGACCACGCGGTGGAAGGGATGCGCAGGGTGGGCGTGGATCATCCGCACGCGATCCTGGCCGCGCGGGGCGTCGAGCGCTTCCTCGCCGTGCTGGAGAAGTGGCCGCCGCAGCTTGAGACACGGGAAGCCATCGCGCGCGGCCTGGTCTCGGCCGACGACCTGCTGCAGCTCCAGCTTGGTGCCTGGCAGTGCTACTTCTATCCCGCGTCGGTCATCTACGGACTGAGCCATCGCATCGGGCACATCCTGGGCGGCACGTTCGGGCTGCCACACAGCATGACCTCGTGCATCACGCTGGCGCCCGTCATTCGCGCCTGCGCCGATGCCTATGGCGACAAGTTCGGCATCTTCGCTTCCGGTACGGGGCACGCAACGGCTGCCACTTCACTGGCCAACCGCATTGCGCATGTCGTGGACGCCCTGGCCTTGCCGAGCCGGCTCGCCGCCTTCGATTTCGACCGCGCGAAGCTGTCCGAGGTGGCGGCGTTGCTGAAGCAGAACTATCCCGCCGAGGTCGGTGACCTGGGCGACCACGCCGGACAGAAGCTCGATGCACTGCTGGAGAGCATGTGGTGATGACCCATCCTGACATCCATCCCGACCTTCATCACCGTGATCTGCTGCAGTCGGCCCGCGCGGCCACGCAACCAGCCGGGCTGCGCAGGTCGCTCGACGCCCTGGCGACGCGGCAGGTATCCGCGACGGCGCTGGCGGAGCAGGCGCTCCACGAGGCGGAAGCCAGCAAGCGAGCCGTCAATGCATTCTCGACCATCGACTGGGACCGCGCGCTCAAGGCGGCGGCGGAGAGTGACCGTCGCTACGCCGAGAATCGGCAGCGGCCGCTGGAAGGGCTGCCCATCGCGATCAAGGACCTGATCGACACCAAGGGCATGGAGACCCGCTACGGTTCGGCGGCCTACCTCGGGCACCTGCCTGCCGCCGACGCCGACATCGTGAAAGCGCTGACGGAGCGGGGCGCGATCGTCGTCGGCAAGACCACGACCCATGAGTTCGCGTGGGGCGTGACCACCGCCAGCGCAAGGTTTGGCGATACGCTGAACCCGCTCGACCGCACACGTATCCCGGGCGGTTCCAGCGGCGGCGCCGCGGCGGCGATCGCCTATGGTGCGGTCATGGCCGGGGTGGGCACCGATACCGGCGGCTCCGTGCGTATTCCCGCCGCGCTGTGCGGCGTGGTCGGCTACAAGCCGACGTTCGATACGTTCTCCACGCGTGGCGTGTTTCCGCTGGCGCCCTCGTGCGACCACGTTGGCCTGCTTGGCGCGCAGGTCGACGATGTGTTGTTGCTGGCCGATGCCCTTCACATCGAGGTGCCCGAAAGCGATGCGTGGCTGTCCGCACGCGTTGGCGTGATCCCGGAGATCGCGCCGGTACCGGCGAGCCCGGCTGTCGCCGCGGCATTCGAGCGTGCGATCGAACGACTGGGGCGGGTCTTCGCCTGCGTGAATGTCGACACGTCCGGCGTGTTCGACGGCGCATTCGATGCCTTCGCGAACATCGTGCTGATCGAGGGCGGCATCGAGCACTTCCGGCGCAACGACCGGGACCGCATCGCCACGCACTACAACCCCGAGACCGTCGACCGATTGCGGCGCGCGGAGACGATGGACCTGAGCGGCTACGCGGCGGCCCAGCAGACCCGGCGGCAATTCACGGCCAGGCTGCGCGAGGCGATGTCGACGGTCGACTACCTCGTGCTGCCGACCTGCCCGTGCGTTGCCCCCTATCTTGGTGCCGCCACCGTGGAGATCGGCGCCTGGTCCGGCACGGTTCGCGAAGCGCTGATGACGTACACCGCGCCGTTCAACATCGCCGGGTTTCCCGCCATCTCGATTCCATTGCCGAGCGGCGATTGCAGTCTTCCTGCGGCATTGCAGGTCGTGGCCAAGCCGGGCGACGACGGCGCGCTGCTGCAGATCGCGCAGCAGATGGAACTGCTGCTGCGGGCTGGTGCGGCCCACGAGATCTAACCCCTCACAACCAGGAGACAATGATGGACGACTCCGTCAAGCCAGAGCGCGCCGCCCCGGCCAGCGCTTCCCCCGGGCAGACGCCCTACAGCGCCTGGATGCGCACCGACGTGCTGCACTCGCTGCAACACCCGGTCAGCGATCATCCCGGCGAGCATGCATGGATCACGTCGGTGCAGGTGTCCGAGCTTTACTGGATGCTGATCATCAAGGAGCTGCGGATCGCCCAGGCGCAGTTGCGGGCCAATGATCTGGCGCAGGCCATCAAGACATTGCAACGCGTGGTTGCCCATCACGAGCCGCTCAACGCCACGTGGCGCTCGCTGGCGTGGATGACCCCTACCGACCTGCTGGCTATCCTGTCGCGCGCGGTGGCGACGTTCGGCAAGGACACCGCGCTGCAGGGCTGGACCTACCGGCAGATGGTCTACCTGCTCGGTATCAAGCAGGGGGAGCACCTGCAGCATTTCGAACCGCAACCCGCGCGCTGGGACCAGCTCAACACGACGTTGCACCAGCCGAGCGTCTACGACGATGTGCTCGGCTACCTGGACCGCCACGGCTTCCCGGTGCCGGCAGCCGTGTTCCAGCGCGACTTCAGCCAACCCTATACGCCCAGCAAGGACGTCGAGAAGGCATGGCGCGATGTGTATGCCGACCCGCACCAGCATCTCGAACTCCAGCATCTCGGCGAGACGCTGGCCGATGTCGCGGAGGGCTTCTCCGCCTGGAAGCACCTGCATCTGATGGCCACGCGCCGCACGTTCGGCGCCCGCCCGGCCTACTTCGGCACCGAGGGCGTTGCCTGGCTGGTGCCGACCATGGCGGAGATCCCGTTTCCGGAACTCTGGTCGGCGCGTGGCTTTATCGGCGACCCGCCGGCGGCATGCCCGCACATGCACAAGCAAGGGGGCGCACAGCAATGAACCATACGACATTGACGAGTCTGGCGGCCGGTGCCCGTGCCGCCATTGCCGATCCCGCGCGGATCACGATCGTCGGGGGTGATGCGGCGCCGCGCTTCGAGCTCTTTCATGCGGCGAGCTCGTTGTGCTCGCAGAAAGTGCGCACGGTGCTGGCCGAGAAGCGCCTGTCGTACCGCTCGAACGACATGATGATCCTGGGCTCGATGGGGCCGGAGGGCGTCATCCCGGCCGAGCACTACCATCCGCCCTATGTCCGCCTGCGCCTGATCGCCGGGCAGGAGGTGAACAGGGCATTTGTCAGCGGTTACAGCGGGCGTACCTCGGTCGAGACCGAAGGCTTCGATCCGTGCGTGGTGCCGCTGTTGGTGGACTACGAGGCCGGGCGGGTGATCGCCGATTCGAAGCGGATCTGCTGCTACCTGGACGCGGTGTCCCATGATCCGGTGAAACTGGTGCCGGAAGACGCAGTGGCGCGCGCGGCGGTGATGCAGCAGGTCGATATTGTCGACAGGATCCCGAACGGCACGCTGCTCTATGGCTTCCATCCCGATGCCGATGCGCGGCCCGATGCACTCAAGGCCGGCATGGAACGGGTCTACGACTACAAGATCATGGCGCTCGAAGCGATGATTGCCGCCAACGCGGACGATGCCGCGCTGGTAGCCGCTTATCGCGCCAAGATCGCCAAGGAGCGCGGTGGCAAGTCAGTTCGCCACGATGCGGCGTTCCAGCGGGCTGCGCGCCTTCACGTGGCAAGCCTGCTGGAAGACCTCGAACGGGCGCTGTCCTTGTCGTCGGAAACCTATCTCAAGGGCGGCCCGTTCACGCTGGGCGATGTGCTGTGGGGCGTCAACCTGGTGCGGATGGCATACCTCGGGCTGGGGTTGCTGTGGGGGGATCTGCCGAACGTCTCGCGCTATGTGGATCTGCTCGCCAGGCGGCCGTCGCTGTGCAAGGAAGCCATCCAGGCTACGCTCGGCGCGATGCCGCCGTCGTTGTACATGGAAGCGGTGGCGAGCTGCGGTGAGGCCGTGGCGGTTTAGGGTTGCAGCGTTGGAAGCGGGAAGCAAACAGGCGGCGGGGTATTGAGAAGGGCGGAGGGCAGAGAAGGGCGGGGACCGCAAGTCCCCGCCCTTTTTTGACATCAAGCGGCCACGGGTTCCTGCGCACAACGCAGCGAGCGCGCCACGCTGGTCACGCGACGGCCCTGGAAGCGGGCCACGGCCAGGTGGTCTTCGTCGGGCTTGTTGGCGTCGAGGTGCGAGACATGGGTCGCGCCGTACGGCGTGCCGGCCTTGAACATCACGGCGTCGGCGTAGCCCAGCGGCACGATGATCAGGCCCAGGTGTGCCATCGGCGTGTAGATCGAGAGCAGCGTCGATTCATTGCCACCGTGACGCGACGACGTCGATCCGAACACAGAGCCGACCTTGCCGTTCAGCTTGCCCTGGAACCACAGGCCGCCCAGGCTGTCGATATAGGCCTTGAGTTCCGTCGAGATCGAGCCGAAACGCGTCGGGGTGCCGAACACGATGGCGTCGGCCCACTCGGCGTCGGCCTCGGTCGGCGCTTCGTAGCGGTCGTTCATTGCGGTGGCGTTCTCGAGCCAGCCCGGCGCCTGGCGCATCACGTCGGGGCCGACCACCTCGCGCGCGCGGCGCAGGCGGACTTCCGCGCCGGCCTCGATGGCGCCGGCCGCCACGGCCTTGGCCAGCAGTTCGGTGGAGCTGTTGCGGGAATAGAAGGCGATCAGTACTTTGGGTTTCTGCATGTCAGGTCCAGACAGGGTGAAGTCGGTCAAACGGAAATGGGTTCGAGTCGGCCAAGCAACTCGTCCTTGCGGTCGGCCAGCCAGGGCGGCAGCTGGAATTCCTCGCCGAAGTGGCCGGGTTCCTCATCGATCGCGAAGCCGATATCGGTGGTGGCCGCCTCGAACATCACACCGCCCGGCATCTTGAAATACATGGAGCGGAAGTAGTTGCGGTTCACCGACTCCGAGGTGTCGATGTAGCCCAGCGCCATGAACTTTTCCTTGAGGGCCATCTGCTGGTCCATGGTGTCGACGGCGAACGCCACGTGGTGGATCGTGCCTTCGCCATAGACCGAGGAACCCTGGTGGCGGTCCGGTTCATGCAGGAACTCGACGACCATGCCGGGGCCTCCGGTGTGCGTCTCGAAGCGGTAGTACGGCCCGGACTGGCCAACCTGGCGGAAGCCGATCGCCTCGCTCATGAAACGGATCGATTCGGCCACCTCGCGCAGCGACAGCGTGATGCTGTGCACGCCGCGAATCGCGAACGCCTCGGGGATATCGCTGGCTACGCAGGCCGGACGCTTATCGAGATCGGTCTCGACCAGGTCGAACTCGATGCCGCAGGGGTGATGGAAACGCTGGCGCCGCTCGTCAAAGCGCGCGGTGATGGCGTTGTCGTAGGCAATGCCCATCGCGTCGAAGCGGGCGCGCCAGAAATCGAGCGAGCCAGTCGGCACCGAGTAGTTGATGACCCGGACCTGGCCCGAGCCGGGGCGCGCCGTGACCCCTTTCTGCCGGAACGGGAACGATGTCACCAGGGTACCCGGGTCGCCGTTGGCATTGCCGTAGTAGAGGTGATAGATCGGGTCCTCGCCGTCCAGAAGAACAGTCTTCTTGACGAGGCTTTGCCCCAACAGCTTGACGTAAAAATCCACATCCTCCTGCGCGTGTCTCACGCCGGCGGTCAGATGATGAAATCCCTTGATCATCGACATTGTCCTCTCCACTTGAGTATTGATGGTCACGAGACAGCGCGAAGCCGCTCATATGCAACAGCTTAAGCGTTCAATATCGATTGGGAAGCGGTCAGATCGTGTACGCAAGGTTCGGCAAAACCGAACGATCGGCGTACCAAGGTTTGCCCGGATGCCACTGGGCGCGCCGTGCAGTATGATCGGAGCTCGATACCATACTGCCATGACAGCCGTTGCCATAGCGACAGCGGACTGCGCGCCCCCATGCAATGCTGGATCTGAAGGATGTCTATTTCTTCGTGCAGGTCGTTGACCGTGGTGGCTTCACCTCGGCCGGCGAGGTGCTGCGCCTGCCGAAGTCGACGCTGAGCCATCGGGTCAAGGAACTGGAGGCGTCGCTGGGCGTGCGCCTCATTAACCGCACCTCGCGGCAGTTCGCCATGACCGAGGTGGGCCAGGAGTTCTACCAGTACGCGATGAACCTGCTGCGCAGCGCGGAGGTGGCCGAGGAGGCGATGCGCCAGCGGCTGGCGGAACCGAGCGGCGTGATCCGCGTGACCACCGCCGCCGAGATCGCGCAGTTTGCGCTGCGGCACGTGCTGCCCACCTTCCTATCCGAGAATCCCAAGGTCAAGATCGTCGAGACCGCTACGGACAGGCTGGTGGATATCGTGGGGGAGGGCTTCGACCTCGCGATTCGCGGACATACGGGGCAACTGCAGGACTCCAACCTGATCCAGCACCCGCTGGCGAAGGCGCCGTGGTACCTGTTCGCGGGTCCGGAATACCTTGAACGGATGTCTGTGCCGGCCGAGCCGGAAGACCTGATGACCCATTCGCTCATCGGCATGGTCAGCAAGGGACCGTTGCAATGGCATTTGCAGGGCCCCGACAAGCGCACCGTTACGGTGCCGATCGATCCGAGGTTCCAGAGCAACAGCCTGATTTCACTGAAGGAAGCCGCCTGCGCAAACATCGGCATCGCGGCGTTGCCCGGATACATCTGCCAGACGGAACTGAAGGCCGGGGCGTTGCGGCAGATCTTGCCGCAATGGATCGCCGCCGACGCGCGCATCACCGCCCTGATCCCATACCGTATCGGCCTGCTGCCGGCGGTGCGCACGATGGTGGACTACCTGGCCGTGGTGCTGCCCAAGGTGACCGCCTTCGACCGCGGTTAGTCGCGCGCGGTTTGCGCCAGACCGTCCCGGCGGCGGCGAGATCCGCAGCCGTTTTGCAGGACTCTCATCAAACCGCGTCCTTAGGCGGCGATGCCGGCCAGCGTTGGATGCGCGGCGCGTGGCTTTTCGCCAGCCGCGATCAGTCATCGTTGATCATTCACCGCATCGAATATATGCTGGCAGGCATCCCTCCCAACGCCGGCACGTCGCACGCCTCATGAATCGCACTATCTCCCTGCGTCACCTGCGCTCGTTTGTCGAGGTGGCCAATGCCGGATCATTCACCACGGCGGCGGCGCGCCTGTTTGTCACGCAGTCAGCGCTGACGGCGACCATCCAGCAGTTCGAGGAATCGATCGGGCTCAAGCTGTTCGATCGCAGTACGCGGCGCGTGATCATGACGCAGGAGGCGGTCCGCTTCAAGGCCGAGGCCGACCGGATCCTTCGGGATTTCGACAGCGCCATTTCCGACCTGCAATCGTTCGCGGAAAGCCAGAAGGGGCATATCCGCATCGCGGCAGCGGCGTCGGTGATCTATCAGTTCCTGGTCACGGCCGTAGGCAAGTTCCGCCAGCAGTATCCGGGCGTCACGTTCACGCTGCGTGATGCCGGCGCGGAGCAGGTCGAACAGATGGTGATGGATGGTGAGCTCGACTTTGCCATCACCAGCCGCCACAAGGGCATCGACGAACTCTCCTACGTGCCGCTGCTGGAAGACCGTTACGGCGTGGTCTGCCGTGCGGACCATCCGCTTGCCCGGCGTTCCGGGCCCTTGCGGTGGGCGGATCTTGGTCCGGAAGGTTTCGTCGCCTTCACGGCCGACACGGGCATCGGCACCTTCCTGCACGAGAACGCGGGACACTGGCCGGTCTTCGGCGGGGAACGCGACGAGATTTCGAGCACGACCTCGCTGTTCGCAGTGCTCAACGAAGGTGGGCGCTTTTCGATCATCCCCGCGCTGGCGGCCAAGGCGGCCGGCTTTACCGATCTGGCGTACCGCGAGCTGGCCGCGCCGGTGCTGTCCCGCGAGATCTGCCTGATCACGCGGCGGCTACGCTCGCTGTCGCCCAGTTCGCAACGCATGCTTGACGTCATCATGGACACCATCCGTGCGCAGGCGTTGCCCGATGGCGTGTCGATCATTGGCGAGGAACCCGCACCGCGCAGCCCTACGCGTCACACCACGCATCACACCACGCGCCGGAAAGCGGGCTGAAGCGGCCGGCCCCGCGCCCGCGCCGCCCCAGCCCATCCGGCGCTGCAACCGTCAGTCGAGGCTGATGTGCGCCTCGTCGATGACCTGCTTCCACTTCTTCGTCTCGCTGCGAATCGTACTGGCCAGGCGCTCCGGCGGGCCGCCGGCGACATCGAAGCCGAGGCTGGTCAGCCGCTCGCGCACGGCCTTGTCCTGCAGCGCCTCGTCGAACGCCTTGTTCAGCCGGGCGACGATGGGCTGTGGCGTGGCGCGCGGCGCCAGGAACGCATACCAGCCGATCAGCTCATAGCCCGGCACGCCAGCTTCGGCCACCGTCGGCAGTTGCGGCGCGTTGGATGTGGGCCTGGCCGTGGTCACCGCCAGGGCGCGCAGCTTGCCTTCCTTCACGAATGGCATCGCCTCGGGCAGGATCGCGAACATCAGCGAGGTCTGCCCGCCAATGAGGTCCGTCAGCGCCGGCGCCCCGCCCTTGTAGGGCACATGGTTCATCTGCACGCCCGCCATCTTCTTGTATAGCTCGCCACCGAGGTGCGCCGGCGTGCCGTTGCCGGACGACGCATAGCTCGTGCCCGGATGCGCCTTCAGGTAGGCGCCCAGCTCCTGCATGGTCTTCACCGGCACCGATGGGTTGACGACGACCAGGCTGGCGAGCGTGGTGGCCAGGATGATCGGCGCGAAGTCCTTCTGCGGATCGTAGGGCAGCGTCTTGTACAGGCCGGGATTGGCGGCCAGCGCGGTGGAGGTGCCGAGGAACAGCGTGTAGCCGTCCGCCGGCGACTTGGCGACATAGCTCGCGCCGATATTGCCGCTGGCGCCGGGGCGGTTCTCCACCACCACCGGCTGGCCCATTTCCTCGCCGATCTTCTGGCCGAGCACGCGCGCGAGCACGTCGGTGGAGCCGCCCGCCGGATACGGCACGATGATGCGAACCGGCTTGCTGGGATACGCGGCGATCTCCGCGGGCGTGGCATCGGCCGCGTGGGCCAGGGGCGTCAGCAACAACAGCGCGACGGGCAGGGACAGCGTCTTGAAGATGCAATGCATGACTACCTCTCCACCGGTGCGGCGTGGGTCCGCCCGGATGTTGTGTGGCAAAGGCACCTTCGGGTGCCGGCTCTTGTCTCCTCCGCATGCATGATGCGTGCCGATTCAGGTGGCGTAGCCCTGTTCCCGATCGTACGCGATGCGCTGGATGTCCCGTTCGGTGGCCGGGCCGAAGCCACCACCGCCCGGGGTGCGCAGGATCACTTCGTCGCCGGGCTGCAGCGTCTGCGGCTGGCGTGCATCCACGGCCTGCCCGTTGATCAGCACTTCGCCGCAGGCGCCGGCCTCGCCACCGGCGAAACCTGGCGCCGGCACAATCAGCCGTTCCGTCAGGAAGACAATCGACAGGGGCATTGGGTGACGGCTGACGAAGCACACCTCTTCGCCAAGCCCCCCGCGCTGCCTCCCGGCACCGCCCGTGCCCGGGCGCAGGGCCTTGTAGCGGAAAAACAGCGGCGCGTCGCGCTCGGCCACTTCCACTGGCGTGGGGGAGATATTGCTGGGCCAGGACATGACGGACGCGCCATCCTTGCCGGCCGTGGCGCCCAGGCCGCCGTTATAGAAGAGCACCGTGGCAAACGGGCGGCCATCCTCGCGGGTGCCGCTGAGGTTGGCAATCCACAGTGGCGAGCCGGCGCCGGCCATCACGCGTTCGGGCAGCACCTGTTGCATCGCGCCAAAGATGACGGTGGGCACGTAGTGGCCCGTACATGCGCGGCCTCCCACCGGTGCGGGCGAGCGCGGATTGAGCAGCGAGCCTTCCGGCGCCACGGCGCGGATCGGGCGGAACAGCCCGTCGTTGTTCGGCAGGTCGGGCAGCAGCAGGCACTTGATCGCATAGGCGGTCATCGCGCTGGTATAGGCCAGCACGCAGTTGATGCCGCGCGGCTGTTGCGGCGACGTACCCGCGAAATCGCACTCGATCTCGCCATTGCCGATGCGCGCCGTGACGGCATAGGTGAAGCGCTCGCCAAAGCCATCGGTCTGCATGGTGTAGCGATATTCCCCCGCTGGCAGCTGCTCAATCGCGTGGCGCATGGCAGCCTCGCTGCGGTCGAACAGGGCCTGTGCCAGATCGTCGATGCCGGGCAGGGCGTACTCGGCCAGGATGTCATGGAGGCGCGCCGCAATCAGCTCCACCGCGCCCACCTGCGACCAGATATCGCCCACGGTCTGCTCGGGCGTGCGCACATTGGTGCGGATCAGCTGCAGCAGCGTGTCGTCCACTTGCCCCTCACGCATGAGCGGCATCATCGGGATGTGGAAGCCCTCCTCGAACAGCTCGCGCGCATCCACCGAACGGATTTTGCCGCCGATGTCGGGCACGTGGCCCGCCGTCGCGGCGAACCCCACCAGGCGCTCGCCATGGAACATCGGCTTGACCAGGCACACGTCGTTGAGGTGCCCCGTGCCGATCCACGGGTTGTTGGTGATGAAGATGTCGCCGGGCCGCATGTTGTCCGCGCCGATCTGCGCGATGGCGGCGCGCACGGTGCGTGGCAGCGTGCCGATGAACGAGGGAATGCTGCCGCTGTTCTCTGCCAGCGCGCACCCCGCCGAATCGGTGACCACCACCGCGAAGTCGTTGGCCTCGGTGGAGAGGGTGGAGAAGGAGGTGCGCACGATGAGCTTGGCGGCTTCGTTCACCACCGCGCGCACGCGCGTCCAGAACACTTCCAGGAAGATGGGGTCGGCGGCGGAAGCCGCGCCGGGCATGGGGTGGCGGGTCATGCTGCGTGCTCCTCCAGTTCGATGACGAGATTGCCGCTCGCGCCCTGCGTGACGCGGCCCTTCGGTCCCACGACCAGCGTGGAGCCGGCATCCTCGATCAGCAGCGGCCCCTGCGCGCGGAATCCCGCTGGCAGTGTGGCGCGGTCGAAGACCGGCGTGTCCAGGTAGCCGTCGGCCTCCCTGAAATAGACCTTGCGCCGGCTGCCGGGGGCGGCGTCCACGCCTTCAGGCAGGGTTTCGGCCACGAAAGCCTGCCGTGGCGGCGCCTCGCCCGTCACGCGCAAGGTCACCAGTTCAACGGGTACATCGGGCGGGGTGCGGCCAAATTTCTCGCGATAGCCGGACTCGAACGCGGCGATCAGGGCGGCGCGCACCACGTCCGCCGGCTGCTTGCCGATGTAGGGGCCATCGGGCAGGCGCACCGACAGGTTGAAGCCTTGCCCGGCGAAGCGGCCATCGGCGTGACGCACCAGCTGTATCGGGCCGAAGCTATCGTCCAGTGGTGCCAGCGCCTCGCGCGATTGCGATTCCAGTTCGGCAAAGGCGGCTTCCAGCCGGTCGAGCGCATCCGTGGCGGGCCGCACGCTTACCGTGCGCGAGCGGTCGGCGCGTGCCGGTGACACCAGCAGGCCGTATGCAGACGCCACGCCAGCGGCGGGCGGACACAGGATGGTCCGCACACCAATCTTCTGGGCAACGTAGTACGCATGCAATGGCCCCCCGCCGCCGGTGCACAGCAGCACGAAGCCGCGCGGATCGCGCCCGCGCTCGGCCACGTGCACGCGCGCGGCGCCGGCCATGTTCTCGGCAACGATGTCATGGATGCCCCAGGCCACGCCGGTGACGTCACGCGCCAGCCGCTCGCCTGCACGGCCAAGTGCTTCGGCGGCGCGGTCCACGCTGATGGCCATCGTGCCGCCTGCGAAGTAATCGGGATTGAGGTAGCCGAGCACGAGATTGGCATCCGTCACGGTCGGATCGGTGCCGCCCAGCCCGTAGCAGGCCGGCCCCGGCTCGGAACCGGCGCTCTGCGGCCCCACTTTCAGCAGGCCCAGGGCGTCCTGGTGCGCAATGCTGCCGCCACCGGCGCCGATCTCGATCAGGTCGATGGTGGTAATGCGGATTGGCAGGCCGCTGCCTTCGGCAAAACGTTTGCGCCGAGCCGCTTCGAAGCCGAAGGTGATGGCCGGCTTGCCATCCTCCACCAGGCACAGCTTGGCCGTGGTGCCGCCCATGTCGAAGGCCAGCAGGTCTGGCTGTGCATCGCGCAGGCTGTAGTGGGCCGCCGAGATCGCGCCAGCCGCGGGGCCGGACTCGAGCAGCTCGATCGGATTGCGCTTGGCCTCGCCGATATGCGCCAGGCCGCCGTTGGACAGCATCATCAGCACGCCAGCGTGCAGACCCAGCGCCTGCAGGCGACCTTCGAGCGCGTCGAGGTAGCGCGTTGCCAGCGGCTTGATATAGGCATTGGCGACGGTGGTGGAATTGCGCTCGAACTCGCGGATGACGGGCGCCACATCGGAAGACAAGGTGACGTGCAGGCCGGGGAAATCACGCTCGATCCAGTCGCGCACCAGCCGCTCGTGCGCCGGCGTGCCGTAGGCGTGCAGCAGGCACACGGCAAGTGAATCGACGCCTTGCTCGACCAGCCGTCCCACTACCGCGCGGACCTCCCCGGCGTCCGGCGCCTCGATCTCGTGGCCTTGTGCATCCATGCGTCCCCGAATCTCGGCGCGCAGCCGGCGCGGCACCAGGGCCGGCGCTGGCTCGATCGTCAGGTCATACAGGTCGTACTTGCGCTCGTGGCCAATCTCCAGCACGTCCCGGAAACCCAAGGTCGTCAGCAAGCCGGTGGTGCTGCCACGGCGTTCAATCAACGCATTGGTGAACAGCGTGGTGGCGTGGACCACGCGGGTGACCCGCCGTGGGTCGATGTTGTGGGTGTGCATCAGCCGGCTGACGCCATCGGCCACGCCCTGCGCCGGGTCACCGTGGGTAGTAAGGACCTTCAGGCTGACGAGCCTGCCCGCGCCGTAGTCCAGTGCGACGACATCCGTAAAGGTGCCGCCAATATCGATGCCAATTGCCCACGTCGTCACAAGGCACTCCCGTCGTCATGAAATCGTCAGACGATGATAGGAATACCGATTGATGATGACCAATGAAAAATAAAGATCGATTGATCAGTCGTGGCGATATATCGCTTGCCGACTACCGTCTGGCCAGCAGCGTCACCCCCGGCGGCATGGGCATCTCGGTCAGCGTATCGGTCAGCAGGGCCAGCAGCCGTTGCGCGCTGGGCGCCAGCGAGCGCAGCGGCCGGGTGATGACACAAAGCTCGCGCGACAGGCGCGGGCCGTGCAGTTCGCGGAACACGAGTTCCGGAAACTCGTTGCGCTGATACGCCAGCGCCGGCAGCACCGAGTAGTAGTTGCCGCGCGCAAGCATGGCGAAGAGGTAGGTGGTGCTTTCCACCTCATCGTGCTCGCCCTGCAGCATGGACCAGTGGGCCGCGTGTGTGCGCAGGAAGTGGCCGATGCCAGTGTCCGCGCTGAAGCCGATATAGCCGCCCGTGGGCAGGTCGGTCCAGTGGATCGGGCGATCAAGGGTGGCCAGTGGCGAATCACGGTGGCAGACCGCGCCATAGCAGTCGCCTACCAGCGGCGTGTAGTCGAGTTCCTCCGCACCGCGATACTTGCTGTCGATGGCGAAGTCGACTTCCCCCTCGAGTACCAGGCGCTCGGTCTGTTGCGCGGCGGGGTTGCGCAGGGAGACGGTGATGCCCGGATACGCGTCGCGAAAGCGCGGCAGCGCCGGCACCAGGAACTGGCTGATGACGGACGACGCCGCGCCGATGCGGATATGGCCACGCTCGCCCTGCGCCAGCGCCACGAGGTCCGAGACGGCGCCGTCGATACCGTTGACGAGCCGCTCCGCTTCGGGCCGGAAGCGCTCCGCATGGCCGGTCAGCGTCACCCGGCGGGTGGTGCGGTCGAACAGCCGGAGGCCCAGCACCTCCTCCAGTTGCTGGATCGTCGCGGTCAATGCGGACTGGGTGATGTGCAGCCGCAACGCCGCGGCGGTGAACGAGCCGGTCTCGGCCACGGCCAGGAAACAGCGGAACTGCTTGAGGGTGACGTTGTGACGCATCAGGCGGGGGGGGGGGGCGGCGGGCGATTTATCAGAATTTGGTAATAGTGGGCGCAAAAAAGTCGATTGTCCACGGTAATGGCCCTCTCTAGACTGTGTTCGCAACCACGGGGCTGCATACGTGGCCAAGCAAAACCCTACCCCCTCTGCCCAGGATCCCCCCATGAAGAACCTGTTTGGTCGCGCCGCAGTCCTGCTTGCCTGTTTGCCCACGCTGGCCCTTGCCGGGCCGGAAGATTCCTACCCCGACAAGGCGGTCCGCATTGTCGTGCCGTTCGCGGCCGGCGGCTCCACCGACGTGGTGGCGCGCATCCTCGCGGAGAAGCTGCAGGAGCAGTTCAAGCAGCCGTTCGTGGTGGACAACCGCGCCGGCGCCAGCGGCAATATCGGTGCCGAGCTGGTGGCCAAGTCTCCCGCTGACGGCTACACGCTGCTGATGGGGGCCACGGGCATCCTGTCGATCAACGACCACCTGTACGGCAAGCTCAACTACAACGCGGCCAAGGACTTCGTGCCCGTGAGCTACGCCACGCAGAACGCCAACATCCTGGTGGTGTCGCCGGGCATGCCGGCCACCAACGTGGCGGACCTCGTGCAACTGGCCAAGACGCGCCCCGGCGCGCTGAGCTTCGCGTCGTCCGGCCCCGGCAGCTCCACGCACCTGTCCGGCGAACTTTTCAAGTCGATGACCGGCGTGAGCATGCTGCACGTGCCCTACAAGGGCAGTTCGGCAGCGCTGACCGATCTGCTCGGCGGCAATGTCACGATGCTGTTCGACAACGCGCCGTCGTCCATCGGCTTCGTGCAGCAAGGCAAGCTCAAGGCGCTGGCCGTGACCAGCCGCAAGCGTCTGCCAGGCCTGCCCAATGTGCCCACGCTCGACGAGGCAGGCGTCAAGGGCTACGAATCGCTCTCGTGGAGTGGGGTGGTGGCGCCGGCCGCCACGCCGCGCGCGATCGTGCTCAAGCTCAACCGTGCGATCGATGCGATCCTGAAGTCCGATGACGTCAAGGCGAAGCTTCTGAACCTGGGCGTGGAACCGGTCGGCGGCACGCCCGAGGACTTCGGGCGCCTGATCCAGGCCGAGCACGACAAGTGGGGCAAGGTCATCAAGACCGCCCAGATCAAGCTCAACTGAGCCACGCCCTGATAGTCATGATGTCTCTCCAGCCGGCCGCTACGCGTGGCCAGACCCTTGCCGAGAAGCTGTTGTCGCGGGCCGCAGGCGAAGCGGTCTACGCCGACGACCTGGCGATTTGCGCGCCGCATGGCGCCATGGGCACGGATGGGTCGATCCCGATGGCGCTCGACTACTTCCGCGACATGCAGCCCGAGGGCAACCTGCCGCCGCCAGCCTTCCCGGAGCGGTTGGTATTCGCGCTGGACCACTACGGCGCCCCGTCGGGCGAACAGGCGCTGCGGCTGCAGGACCGGGCGCGCAGTTACGCCCGGGCGCACGGCCTGTGCGTGTTCGAGGTGGGGGAGGGCATCGGCCATCAACTGATGCTGGAACGCGGCCGCGTGCTGCCGGGCCAGCTGGTGGTCGGTGCCGATTCCCATGCGGTCAGCTATGGCGCGCTCAACGCGTTTGGCTCGGGCATTGGCTCGTCCGATCTCGCCGGCATCCTCCAGTGCGGCCAGCTCTGGCTGAAGGTGCCCGGCACGCTGCGCATCTGGTTGACGGGCGCGCTGCCGGCCTACGCCTCGGCGAAGGATGTCGCCCTGACCATGGCCCGGCGCCTCGGCGTGGGCGGGGCCAACTATCTGGCGCTGGAATTCGCCGGCCCCGGCGTGGCGGCGCTCGATATGGACGACCGCATCGTGCTCGCCAATATGTCTGTGGAAATGGGCGCCAAGGCCGGACTGTTTCCGTTCGACGAATGCACGGCGGACTGGCTGTCGGCCAACGCGTCCGTCAGCCCCGACCGCTACACGCCGGTCTCCGCCGATGCCGACGCCACCTATGTCGACACGCTGACCTTCGACCTGTCGGCGGTCGCGCCGCAGGTGGCGCTGCCGCATCGCGTGGACAACGTGGTCGATCTGGCCGACGCGGGCGACACCAGGATCGACATCGTCTACCTGGGTACCTGTACCGGTGGCCGCGTGAAGGACTACCGCGAGGCGCTGGCGGTGCTGCGCGCACGCGGCGGCGTGGCGCCCGGCGTGCGGCTGATCGTCACGCCGGCTTCCGAACCGGTGCGGGCCGAGATGGAGCGCAACGGCATGCTGGCCGAGTTCGTCGCCCTCGGCGCCGAACTGCAGCCGCCCGGGTGCGGCAGTTGCTGCGGCACCTGCGGCAGCATTCCCGGTGACGGCCAACGCGTGATCTCGACCGCCAACCGCAATTTCAAGGGGCGCATGGGCAATCGCCATGCGCAGATCTTCCTCGCCTCGCCGCTTGCATGCGCCACCGCCGCAGCGAGTGGCCATCTGGCGGACCCCCGAGACTCCGTCGTCACGTCATGAATTCGCCGTTACCCGCAGCCGATTCCCGTTCCCTTGTCATCGAAGGCCGCGCCCGCCGTCTGGGGGACGATATCAACACCGACTACATCATCGCCTCCAGCCGCAAGAAACACAGTGTCGATCCGCACATGCTGCGGCACTTCCTGCTGGAAGACCTCGACCCGGACTTCGCCGGCAGCGTCCGCGATGGCGACATCCTCGTCGCCGGGCACAACTTCGGCTGTGGCTCGGCCATGGAGGTGGCCGTCACCGTGGTGCTGGCTGCCGGCATTCGCGTGGTCGTGGCGAAGAGCTTTGCCCGCACCTACTGGCGCAATGCCGTGAACAACGGCCTGCTGCTGATTACCGCCGATACCGGTACCGATACCGGCGCCGTGCCCGAAGGCGCGCCGCTCTCGCTGCGGCTTGCCGGCGCGCAGGCCACGTTGCACGTCGGCGCCGATGCCGCGCACGTGATCGCGTGCGAGCCGGTGCCCGATGTGGTCCTGACCATCCGCGAAGCTGGCGGGCTGGTGCCGTATCTGCGGCAGCACCGCCAGTTCCTCAAGCCGTCCCGGCCTGTAACTGCCATCACTTCTCAACCGCTCTGATCATGCCCCTCATTGCTGAACGCCTGAACCGTATCAAGCCGTCGCCCAGTTCCATGGCGGGCCAGCGCGCCCGGGAGTTGCGCGCCGCTGGCCGCGACATCATCGGACTGACTTCCGGCGAGCCTGACTTCGACACCCCGCAGAACATCTGCGAGGCCGCCACGCGCGCCATGTCGGCGTCGCAGACCAAGTACACCGACGTCGGCGGCACGCCCGAGTTGCGCGCGGCCATTGCCGACAAGTTCCGCCGCGACAACAGGCTCGACTACGCGCCCAACGAGCTGATCGTCGGCACGGGTGGCAAGCAGATCATCTTCAACGCCTTCATGTGCACCGTGCAGGCCGGCGATGAAGTCATCGTGCCGGCGCCGTACTGGGTCTCGTATCCGGATATCGTGCTGCTGGCCGAAGGCAAGCCGGTCTTCGTCAACTGCCTGCCCGAGAACGCGTTCAAGCTCACGCCCGCCCAGCTTGAGGCGGCCATCACGCCGCGCACACGCTGGCTGGTGCTGAATGCGCCGAACAACCCGAGCGGCGCCACCTATTCCTATGCGGAGCTGAAAGGGCTGGCGGAGGTCCTGCTGCGGCATCCGCACGTCTGGGTGATGACGGACGATATCTACGAGCACATCCTCTACGATGGCCGCGAGTTCGCGACGATTGCGCAGGTGGAGCCGGCGCTCAAGGAACGCACGCTGACCATCAACGGCGTATCGAAGGCCTACGCCATGACCGGGTGGCGCATTGGCTACGGCGGCGCGCCGGCGGCGCTGGTCAAGACGATGGTCAAGCTGCAGTCGCAAAGCACGTCGAATCCGTCATCGATCAGCCAGGCAGCAGCGCTGGAAGCACTGACCGGGCCGCAGGACTTCATTGCCGAACGCAGCCGGGTGTTCCAGTCGCGCCGGGACGCGGTGGTGACGGCGCTGAACAGCATGCCGGGCATCACCTGCCATGCGCCCGAAGGCGCGTTCTATGTGTTTCCCTCGTGCGCGGCCCTGCTGGGCAAGACCACGCCCGATGGCAAGCGGATCGAGACCGACGAGGATTTCGTGATGTACCTGCTGGATGCGCAGAATCTCGCGGTGTTGCAGGGCGGCGCCTATGGCGTGTCGCCGTTCTTCCGTATCTCGTTTGCCACGTCGATGCAGCGGCTCGAAGCCGGCCTGGCGCGCCTGCGTACGGCCTGCGAACAACTGCGCTGAATCACCGCTGACAAGGGAGTCCTGACATGACCGATACCACCCAACCGGTGCAGTGGCCGGCCGGCTATCGCATCAACCCGCGCGCCGAGGGGCCTGCGAAAGCCATCGTCGACGCGTTCCGCGAGATGCCCGTGGCGGCGATTGGCGATGCCATGAGCCGCAACGTCGGCACGTACGGCTTGCGGCAGTATCACGCGCGGCTGGAAACCGTGCTCTGCGGGCCGGCCGTGACCGTGCGCGTGCGGCCCGGTGACAACCTGATGATCCACAAGGCGCTGATGATGGTGCAGCCCGGCGACGTGCTTGTCATCGACGGCGGCGCCGACGTCACGCAGGCCCTCGTTGGCGGGCTGATGCGCACCACCTGCATGGCCAGGCAGCTCGGCGGGCTGGTGATCGACGGCGCCATCCGCGACCTGCTGGAGTGGGCCGAGGACGGCATGCCGATCTTTGCGAGGGGTCATACCCATCGCGGCCCGAGCAAGGATGGCCCGGGCGAGATCAACGTGCCGGTCTCGTGTGCGGGCATGGCCGTCCTGCCCGGCGACCTGATTGTCGGCGATGCCGATGGGGTGATTGCGGTGCCGGCGGCCGAAGCCGCCGATGTCCTGCGCCGCACGCGCCTGCACCTGGAGCGCGAGGCCAGGATTCGCGAAACGAACCGGCTGGGCACCGCGGACCCGGAACGGTTCGACGCGGTACTGCGCGAGAAGGGCCTGCCGATCTGACCGGCCCCCGGTTGCGGCCTCGGCTGTGCGCGGCGCTTAGCCGAACACCACCATCGGTGTGCCCGGATGCACCGGGGAGTCGATGACGGTGGCGTCCATGCCGTACACCGTGGCCAGATGGGCTGGCGACAGCACGTCCGCCGGTGCGCCCAGCGCAACGGTGCGGCCATCGGCCAGCAACAGCAGGCGGTCGCACCAGCGCGCGGCGAGGTTGACGTCGTGGAGCACCACCAGCACCGCGAGGCCATCGGTGCGGCTCAGCGTGCGCACGGCCTGGAGCAACAGCAACTGGTGGCGCGGGTCCAGGCTCGACGTAGGTTCGTCGAGGAACAGCACCCGGTACTCGTCAGCCGCCCGGCAGGCCAGCACCTGAACCAGCGTGCGGGCGAACTGCACGCGCTGCTGTTCGCCACCGGACAGGCTCTGGTAGGCGCGCGGCGCCAGCGCGCGCACGTCCGCAATCTCCAGCGTGCGGTCGATCAGCGTGGCGAGCGCGCGCGGCGCCAGTTCGGGGAACGGGTAGGCACCCATCGCCACCACGTCACGCGCGGGCAGGTCGAAGCCGAGCCCCGGCGATTGCGGCAGCACGGCGCGGCAGCGCGCCAGCGACGCCACCGACCACGCGGCCATCTCCCGCCCATTGAGCAACAGGCCCGGCTCCGGAGTCAGCTCGCCGGCCAGCGTGCCGAGCAGGGTGCTCTTGCCGGCGCCGTTGGCGCCCAGCACGCCCAGCACTTCCCCGGCGGGCAGGTCGATATCGATGGCGTCCAGCACGCGGCGGCGGCCACGGCTGCATTGCAGGTTGCGTGCAGTCAGCATGTCAGGCGCTCCGGCGCGTCAGCATCCACAACAGGAAGGGGCCGCCCACGAGGCTCGTGACGATGCCGATCGGCAACTCGGCAGGAATCACCACCGTGCGCGCCAGCCAGTCGGCCAGCGTGAGGGCAATCGCGCCACCAGCCAGCGTATTCGGCAGCAGCCATCGGTGATCGGCCCCCAGCGGCAGACGGATCAGGTGCGGCACCACCAGCCCGACGAAGGTGATGGTGCCGGTCACGGCGACGAGGGGGCCCACCAGCAGGGCGGTCAGCACGATCAGGCGCCGGCGCAGGCGTGCGAGGTCGAAGCCGAGGTGCTGCGCCTCGCGCTCGCCCAGCAGCAGCGCGTTCATCGCGCGCCAGTCACGCAACATCAACGCGCAGATCACCACTACCAGCGGTACCAGCCAGGCCAGCATGCTCCACGTGGCGCCGGCCAGACTGCCCATGTTCCAGAAGGTGAGGTTGCGCAGCTGCACATCGCTGGCCTGATAGGTGAAGAAGCCGACGATGCTGGCGCAGATGGCGTTGATGGCCACGCCCGCCAGCAGCAGGCTGGCCACGCCGGGCCGTAGCGTGCCCAGGCGATAGGCCAGCGCGGTGGCGATCAGGCTGCCGCCGAAAGCGGCCGGCGCGATGCCGAACAGCCCTTCCGCCCCCAGCACGATGGCCGCCACCGCACCGGCGGCGCCGCCCAGCGAAATGCCGATCAGGCCCGGCTCCGCCAGCGGGTTGCGGAACAGCGCCTGCATCACGGCGCCGGAGAGCGCCAGCGCGGCGCCCGCGGTGACCGCCAGCACGATGCGGGGCAGCCGCACCTCGATCAGCACATTGCGCCAGATGACGTCGTCACCGTCGGTGGCGCCGGACCACAGCAGCGGCAGCAGCCTGCCGTGCGGGATCGACAGCGCGCCGCTGGCGGACGCCCATAGCGCGGAGACCACCAGCACGGCGCAGAGGGCCGTGAATACGGCAAGCGGCGGACGCGGCATCAGCGTGCGGCGGCCACCGGGCGGGCCGCAAAGCCGGCCTGCAGCTGGCGCAGCGCGTCCGGCAGGCGCGGGCCGAAGCCGAGCAGCAGCAGGTCATCCATGACGATCACGCGCTTCTGGCGCGCGGCCGGTGTGGCGTTCAGGCCGGGCTGCGCCAGGAACTTGTCCACGCCGCCGCTGGCACTGACGGACATCGTTGTGGTGACGATGACATCGGGTTTGAGCGCGGCAGCCGCCTCGGCCGAGAAGGGTTTGTAGCCGGTCTGGCCGGCCAGCACATTGGTCGCGCCGGCCAGCGCCAGCATCGCGTCGGCGGCGGTGTCCTCGCCGGCGGCCTGCATCTTGCCGGTATGGCTGCTCACCATCAGCACGCGCAGACGCTGTGCCGGCGGCTTGAGCTCGCGCAGTTCGGCGTGCAGCCGATCGACCAGGGCGGTGCCCCGGGCCTGCATGTCCAGCGCGGCGGCCACGCCGAGGATGCGCTGGTCCAGCGCCGCCAGTGTCGGCGCGGAGGGCAGCACCACCACCTTGCTGCCCAGGCGCTGCAGTTGCTCGAAGGCCTGCGGCGGGCCGCTCTGGTCGGACGCCAGCACGAGGTTCGGCTTCAGGCTGGCAACGCCCTCCACCGAGAACGTGCGGTAGTAGCCCACCTTGGGCAGCTTGAGCGCCTCGGGCGGGTAGATGCTCGACGAATCGGCGCCGACCAGCGTGCCGCCAGCGTCGAGCGCATAGACAATCTCGGTGATGGCGCCGCCCAGCCCGACCACGCGGGCCGGCGGCGCCGCGTGGGTCATGCCGGCTGCGCACAGCAGCGAAAGCAGCGCCAGGCGCAGCAAAGTCATGATGAAACCTCCTTCCTGAAAAGACGGCTTACGCCGCCAGCGCCGTCGGGCACAGGGACTGCAGCAGGGCGCGCCACGCCGGCAGCTCCGGCTTGCCGGGCTTGCGCTCGCCGAAGAACTGCACGATCAGCGCGCCGTCCGCGCCATACAGCTCGAGCGACGTGACCCAGCCATCGACCGTAGGCTTGTTGACCACCCAGCTTGACGTCACCGCGGTAGTGTTCAGGTGCAGGTTGAACGCCGGGTCCAGCACGTTGAACCACGGGCCGGTCCGGGCCAGCCGCTGCACCGGCCCGGTGTGGATCTGCACGATGCCGCGATTGGCGACAAAGCACATGATCGACAGCTCCGTCTCCGCCGCCCGTTGCAGCACCGTTTCCACCGCGCCGTCGGCCACCTGCTGCGCCAGGTCCTGGCCGGCGTTGCGCAGCGCACCGATGCGCGAGACCTTGTGCTGGCGCAGCATGCTGAAGAAGTCGTGCGTGCCTTTCAGGCCGCGCCAGTCGGTGCGCAGCGCTTCGGCGTCAGCGGGCTGGGCGGCTTCCGTGGACGCCGCGAACGGCGCCACCACCACGGGCGTCGCCGCCGGCAGGGCATGCCGGTCGATGTACGCCTGCCAGGCCGCCGCGTCGGTCTGGGCGGTGCGGTAGACCTTGTGCACCGCCTCGCCGGCCTTGTCGAAGAACTGGATGCTGTCCCGGCCGTTCTCGGTTACCGCGTAGAAGTACTGCCACGCGCTGAAGAACATGCGCAGGTCGATATCCGGCCCGAGCACGATGCCGACCGGGCCATCATCGGCCTGGATGTTCTCGTAGTGGCCATGCCGCTCGTGCACGGCGGCGTCGTTGCGGGACAGCGCCATGACCGACCCGAGGGAGCCGAGGTCGCGGAACACCGCCTGCGCGGTGCCGCCCAGCTGGCGCGAGGTCACGCCGCAGCCGGCGGCTACCAGTTCGGCCTCGGTCGCGCCAAGGCGGCTGGCGCGTTCGCGGATGCGCAGGTCGGGCGTGGCGGCCACCAGCGCGTCGTGGCGCTGGCGCAGGGCTTCAAAACTATCGTGTGCCATAGGGTTCGGGTTGTTTGGGGGTCGGGTATCAGGGCTGCACGTCGAAATTGATGGTCCACGTCTGCGCGCTGCTGTTGACGTTCGGATCGGCGTACTGGATCTTGGTCAGGTGGAAGCGGGCGTAGGTGGAGCCCTCGCCACCGCGCAGCATGACGGCGCCTTGCGGATTGGCGGCGATCAGGTGCGCCACCGCGGGCAGGCCATTCGCGGCCGACGCGGCAGCGGTCGGGAAGTAGGAGAGCCAGCCGTAGTTCAGCGCGTTCGGGTAGGTGCCGGTGTACTTCGGGTTCAGGGCCGAAGCGTTGGCGTCCTTGATCCACTGGTTGGCGGCCGTGGGCAGCGTCAGGTCCGGCGCGGTGAGGTCGGCCAGCGTGGCGGTGAGGTTCGAGGCATCGGTGAACTTCGACGCAACCGGCGCACCGGTGCCGTCATAGAAGCCCGCCGGCGTCTTGCCCAGGAAGCCCGCCACGGTGCCGCTGCCGGACTGGCCGCCGTTCAGCTTCACGTTATAGCGGTTGAACGCGATATGCCACGTGCCGCTGGCCGTGCTGACGGCACCCGCCACCAGGTCGTAGTAGACCCAGTCCGCCGAGGCATTGACCTGGGCCGTGCGCACCACGCCCGGCGCGCTGCGGTCGATCCAGCGGAACGACGGATAGCCGGACGTGGTGCCGCCCGAGCCGCCGTAGTAGCCAGTGACCTGCAGCGCGAAGACCGGCGCTCCCACGGTGCCCGTGGTGTCGGCGCTGGCGCTGTTGCTGGTGATGATGAAGGTGCGATAGGTCGGGTAGAGCAGGTGGTCGGTGGCGCTGGCCACGCCGTACTCGAAGGCTGCCGAGCTGATCGCGTTGCTGTTCGCGAACACGCCGGCGGCGGAGTCCTTCAGGAACACGGCGGCAGGCAGCGTGCCGTTGACCGGATCGATGGTGGCGTTCTTCCAGGTGGACAGGTCGGCCCAGGTGTTGGCGAGGGGACTGCCGAACACGCCGCCGCCGCCCGTGCCGCTCGTGCCGCTATTGCTCCAGAGCGTGCCGGTGAGCCCGCTGCTGGTGACCTTCAGATCCCAGCCGGTGCCGGTGCAGCCGGCCACTTCGGCCTTGGTGTTGAAGTCGTAGCACAGCGACGTGCCGGCGGCCGGCAGCGTGAACGTCCATTCGGCCGTCTGCGTGAAGCTGGACGTGGACGGCGTGGTGGTCGGCGGGGTAACCGTGCCACCGCCGCTGGTGGGCGGCGTGGTGGCGGTGCCGCCATCGTCGCCACCGCCGCCGCAGGCGGCCAGCGTCGCGGCCAGCGCGATGAGACTGAGCGCGCCCAGCGCGCGACGGGTGATGGGTTGGGTGTGTTTCATGGTGGTTCGCTCCCCTGGTTGCTTGTTGGAATCAGCGGGCGACGTCGACGTTGAATCGCGCGCCCAGATAGACAAAGCGCCCCGCCACGGGCCCGAAATCACTGGCATTCGAAAAATCGCGCTGGCGGCCGAACAGGTTGTTCACGCCGGCGAAGACGGTGGCATTGCGGCCGATGCGCTGGTTGACGACCAGATCGAGCGTGCCCCAGCCCGGCGAGCGTGCGCCGGTGGTGGAATCCGACACCTCGCTGCTCTGGAAGCGCGCCCGTGCGGTGATTTCCGTGGAAGGCAGCACGCGCCAGTCGGCGCCAAGGCGGCCCATATGGCGCGGACGGCGGGTCAGCTGCGCGCCGGTGTCGAGGTCGTCCGCGTCGGTGTAGGTGTAGGCGGCGGTCAGGCCCAGCGCCCCGGTGGCGCGCCAGCGCAGCGAGGTTTCCGCGCCCTGCGTGCGCGCCCGCGCCACGTTGCGGTAGGTGTAGGTGGCAATGCCATTGACCACGGTGAAGTTGGCCATGTCGGTCTGGATCAGGTCCGAGACGCGGTTGTAGAACAGGTTGGCATCCACCGTCACGCGGTCGCGCCAGCTCAGCTGGCCGCCGAGCTGGAAGCTGTGCGACGACTCGGGCTTCAGGTCCGGGTTGCCCAGCACCATGTAGCCCAGCGAGCTGTGGTCGAACAGGTAGTGCCGCTCCTTGAGGTTCGGCACGCGATAGCCCTGGCCATAGTTGGCGCGCAGCACGCCCTTCCAGTCCTCGGTGGCGAGCAGGTTGCCGCGCACGCCCACCTTGGGCGCGAAATGGCTGCCGAAGTCCGAATCCTGCTGGCCGCGCAGGCCGACGATCATCTCCCAGGTCTCGCTGAACAGGATGTCGTTCTGGAAGTAGAGCTCGCCGGCGCGGCGCTCGGCATTCCCGGCCAGCTCGGAGGCGCCGTTGACGGTCTGGTCCAGCCGCTCGCGGTGGAAATCGGCGCCAAACTGCCAGAGTTGCGAGTACCACGCCGGCAGGTCGAACTGGGTCGATACATGGTCGGTGCGCTGCGAACTGTTGCGCGTGGCGGTCTGGAAGCTGTTGGAGTACTCGCGCGTGGTGGTGTCGTAGGTCTCGGCCACACCCGCCAGCCGGGCCCGCACGCTGTTGTCGAAGCGCCATTGGCCGCCATAGGTATAGCGGTTGCGGTCGATATCCTCGGTCTTGCGCTGCGGCACGTAGTTGGGCGGGGCGTAGTACTGGTAGCGCTGCTCGTCGGTTTCCCGATAGGCGCTGGCGTCGAACCAGAAGCTGCCGGCCTGCGTGGGCAGCCACTCGAGCCGGCCCGCGTACTGCTGGCGGCGCACGGCGTCGCCGTGGCGGGTCCAGCCATCGGGGTCCACTGCGAAGCCCTTGTTGTCCAGGGCGTCGGCGGAAAGCCGGCCACGGAACTGCCCGGTGCCGCCTTCCAGGCGCACGTTGCCGTGCAGCAGGCCGGGCGAGCCATCGGCGTTCTGGCCGCCGTAGCTGCCGCCATCGGCCGTCATCGCGCCCGAAAAGCCCTTGCGGATGGGGCGCGTGATGACGTTGATCACGCCGCCCATGGCCGAACTGCCGTATTGCGCCGAGCTGGCCCCCTTGACCACCTCCACCCGGTCCACCTCGGTCAGCAGGTACTGGGAGACATCCACCGTGGAGCCGGTGCTGGCCGTGATCGGCAGGCCGTCGATCAGCACCAGCACCTGGTCGCTGGTCATGCCCTGCAGCGTCACCTCGTAGCCCGACTTGCCGTGGATTTCCCTCAGTTGCAGGCCGGGCACGTTCTCCAGCGCGTCTTTCAGCGTGCGCGCATGCGTGCGCTCGATTTCCTGCCGATCCACCACCTCGGTACGGATGGGCGTCTCGTCGATCGGCTTCTCCGAACGGGTTCCGGTGACCACCACGGCTGGCAATTCCTGGCCATCGGCCGCCAGGGCAGGGGCCGTCGGCCACATGGAAAGCAGGGAACTGGTAACGAGCGCAATGCGTGTGAGGCGCATGGGTTGGGGGCATCAATACGAAAGAAAGTACGAATGATAATGATTCGTATTAATTTGTACAAGAAGATACGTTTGGAAACGTTTAGATACATTTAAGGGGATTCAGGCTGGGTGGAGATGGAGAGCGGCAGCGGGGCGGGCTGGCACAGGACCGCGCCGCCCCAGGCTCAAGAACCGTCAGGGCTGCCCGCGTGGCACCACCGGCGCAGCCGGCGGTGCGGGGGCTGGCCGCTGGGGATACACCGAGGTGCCGAAGGTGTTCCCCATGCGGTGGCTGGTGGCTGCGTGGTTATAGAGCCCCAGCTGGTTTGATGGCCGCTGCACGGTGGATTCGGACGACATTGCCGTCTCCCCCTTGGCGGCCGGGCCGCCGCGCGCAGGCTTCAGCTTCTCGGTCAGGCAGTCGTACGAGGGCGCGCGTTCCCCGTTCACCTCCACCTGCACGCACGGCGCCGCCCAGGCCGACGTCATGGGCGCCGCGCTGCCCGCCACGATGGCGGCCATCGCGCCCAGCCAGTTCCGCATTCCCATGTCGATCCCTCCGTCCGTTTCGGCGTTTCGGCGTTCCGGCGTTCCGGCGCTCTGCCTCGGCCGAGTATAGCCAGCCGTGCCGTGTGGCCACGCAGCATTTTTTTCTCGATGAAGCTTTTGTGACAAACGACAGTCGGCGGCCGTGCCGGCCGTCTAGGCAACCGAGCGCAACGCTGACATGAAGGCTTTCCATCATGTCTCCCGCTGCCGAATGCATCCGCATCACGGGCCTTGGTCGAGGCCGCGGGCGCGCCACGGCACCGAATCGAACAAGAGCAATTGAGTCAACAATGCATGACGTGAAGAAGAACGGCCCGCCTTCGAGCTGGAGTGCGGTGTGGCTGGCGGTCATTGGACTGGGAACCCCGGGTCTGGCAGGCGCGCAGCAGGCCGCAGTGGCTACGGCGGCTACGGCGGAGACGGCGGAGACGGCGCGGCGTGTCAACGTCAACGAGTACATCGTGCGCGGCAATACCGTGCTCGACGTCCGCTCGATCGAGCGGGCAGTCCGGCCGTTCCTGGGCCCGGACCGCACCATGCAGGACATCGAGGGCGCGCGCGACGCGCTCACGGCGGCCTACCAGGCCAAGGGCTACCAGTCGGTCTATGTCGAACTGCCCGAGCAGCAGGTCAGCGGCGGCATCGTGTTCCTGCAGGTCAGCGAGACGCGCGTGGGCCGCGTGCGCGTGGTGGGCGCCGAGTACAACTCCCCGCGCGAGGTACGCGAGCAGGTATCGGCGCTGAAGGAAGGCGCAGTGCCCGACTTCACGCAGGTGCAGGCGGAGCTGACCGCCGTGAATCGCGGCGCGAAGCGCCAGGTGGCGCCGCTGGTCCGGCAGGGCAGCCTGCCCGGCACGATGGATGTCGACCTGAAGGTGGACGACAGCAGCCCGTGGCGCGCCAGCGTCGGCCTGAATAACGACTACAGCCCCGATACCGAGGCCCTGCGCGCCACCGCCTCGCTGGGGCACGACAACCTCTGGCAGCTCGGCCACAGCGCCTCGCTGAGCGTCTTCGGCGCGCCGCAGGACATGAACCAGACCAAGGTGTTCTCGGGCTCCTACGTGGCGCCGTTCCGGGGCACGAACTGGAGCGTGGAAGCCTCGGGCTACAAGTCGGACAGCAATGTCGCCACGGTGGGCGGCACCAGCGTGCTCGGCAAGGGCCACTCGGTCGGGGTCAAGGGCACCTACACCGTGCCGGACACCGGCGCGTGGTGGCATGCGCTGAGCCTTGGCGTGGACTTCAAGGACAACCAGGAAACCACCCGCCTCGGCAGCGCCAGCGACAACGTGCCGCTCAAGTACGCGCCCATCACGCTGTCCTATTCGGGCTTTACCCAGAGCGAGCGCGGCCAGTACGGCCTGAACATCGCGCTGGTATCCGGCACGCGCAGCTTCCTCGGCTACGGCAGCAACTGGGAACAGTTCGACTACAAGCGCTACAAGGCGTCGCCGAGCTTCACCGTGCTCAAGGCCGACACCACCGGCAGCTACAGCTTCCCCGGCAACACCCAGCTCGCGTGGCGGCTGGCCGGGCAGATCACCGATTCCCCGCTGGTATCGAGCGAGCAGATCGCGGCCGGCGGCATGAACTCGGTGCGCGGCTACCTCTCGGCCGAAGCCACCGGCGACTACGGCGTGGTCGGCTCGCTCGAACTGCGCGCGCCGCCGCTGCCGTTTTTCCCCACCGTGGTCGAGGACTGGCGCGTGTACGCCTTCGTCGATGGCGGCCAGCTGCGGCTGCGCGAACCGCTGCCCGAGCAGGAAAGCACCTTCTCGCTGGCCTCGGCGGGCCTGGGCACCAGCTTCCGTCTGGGCCAGCAGGTCACGGGCCGCCTGGACCTGGGCTTCCCGCTCAAGGCTGGCCCCCGCACGGAACGCTTCGATCCACGCCTGAATTTCAGCGTCACCGCGAGCTACTGAGCGCGGGCGCCCCTCATATATCTACGGAGAACCCTTGTCATGCGACGCATCGTTTTGCTTCTGCTCGCGCTAGCGAGCACCCTGCTGCCGGGCCTGGCGCACGCCTGGTGGCAGCCCGACTGGGCCTATCGCAAGCCGGTCACGATCGATGCCGGCCCGCAGGGCGGTGCCATTGGCGGCGATGCCGGCCGCACGCCGGTGCTGCTGCGCCTGCATACCGGCAACTTCACCTTCGAGGGCGTCAGCGAGAGCGGCGCCGACCTGCGCTTCGTCGCCGGTGACGACAAGACCGTGCTGAACCATCAGATCGAACAGTTCGACCCGTTGCTGGGCATCGCGCTGGTCTGGGTGGATGTGCCGGCCGTCTCGGCGGGCAGTCCGCAGCAGATCTGGATGTACTACGGCAACCCCAAGGCGCCCGCCTCGGGCAACGGCCAGCGCAGTTTCGACCCCGACTACACGCTGGTCTATCACTTCGCCGAGGCCAACGTGCCGGCGCGCGACTCCACCGCCTACGGCAACAACAGCCAGACCGCCGTGGTGACCAAGGACGGCACCATCATCGGGCGCGGCGCGCAGCTTGGCGCTGCACCGCTGATGCTGCCCGCCTCGCCGTCGCTGGCGTTGCAGGCCGGCGCGGCGTTCACGTTCTCGGCGTGGGTACGCCCGGACCAGCTCGGCGCGCAGCAGGTGATCTATGCCCGCCGCGATGGCGCCAGCGAACTGGTGATCGGCATCGACCAGGGCGTGCCGTTCGTACAGGTCAACGGCCAGCGCAGCCGCCCGGGCCAGCCGGTGCAGGCCGGGCAGTGGTCGCACCTGGCGGTCAGTGCGGATGGCAAGGCGGTCACGCTGTACGTGGGCGGCCGCTCGGCTGCGACGCTGCCGCTGGCGCTGCCGGCGCTGAACACGCCCGCCGCCATCGGCGCGCCGTTGGCGGGGGCTACCGCCGAGGCCGGTGGCACGCCGTTCGCCGGCGCCATCGACGAACTGCGTTTGTCGAAGATCGCGCGCCCGGCGCCGCTGCTGCTGGCGGATGCCGTGTCGCAAGGCGCCGAATCGCGCCTGACGGCATACGGACCCGATGAGCAGCAGGCCGGCAAGAGCCATTTCGGCTTCATCCTTGCGGCCATGCCGCTGGACGCCTGGATCGTGGTGGCGCTGCTGGGCCTGATGATGGCCGCCTCGTGGGCCATCATGATCACCAAGGGCCGCAGCTACGGCGCCAACGCGCGCGCCAACGCCGCCTTCATGGCGCATTTCCGCGATACCTCCGCGGCCTCGCTGGACCACCTCGCCAAGACTGGCCGCGTGCCGGCGGAGGTGAAGGCGTACTCGTCGCTGTGGCGCCTGTACGAGGTGGCCACCGAGGAGCTGCATCGCCGCCACCAGATGGGCTACGACCTCAACGCGGTGTCGGATGCCACCATCAGCGCGATCCGCGCGGCGATGGACGGCGTGATGGTGCGCGAGAACGAGCGCATGGCGCAACGCATGAACTGGCTCTCCACCACTATCGAGGGCGCCCCCTACGTGGGCCTGTTCGGTACGGTCATCGGCATCATGCTGGTGTTCGTGGTGGCGGCCATGGCCGGCGCCGTGGACATCAACTCGGTGGCACCGGGCATGGCCGCGGCGCTGCTGTGTACCGCCGCCGGCCTCGGTGTCGCCATCCCTGCGCTGTTCGGCTACAACTGGCTGGCCTCGCGCTCGGACGCCATCGGCGCCGACATGGCGGTGTTCGTGGACGAGTTCGCCACGCGCCTGGCCGAAGAGCAGGGCGAGGGCCGCCGCGTGCCCGCCGCGCTGCACAGCGCCTGACGGGGTACCGAGACCATGGCACACGCAGCCAAGTTCGGCACCAAGAAGCGCACCGGCGGCATCAACATCACGCCGTTCGTGGATGTGCTGCTGGTGGTGCTGGTGATCTTCATCCTCACCAGTAACGCCAGCATCCCTGGCATCAAGGTGGACCTGCCGAAGGCCAGCGCCTCGGTAGCGCTGGAGAAGCCCAAGACCAAGGCCATCACCATCGACAACGCCGGCCAGGTGTTCCTGGACGCCTACCCGGTGTCGCTGCCGGAACTGGAGGAGCGCCTGCGCACCGAGAAGGCGCTGACGCCGGATTTCCCGGTGATCGTGCGCGGCGATGCCGCCGTGCAATACGCGAAGGTGGTGGAGGTACTCGACCTGCTGCGGCGGATCGAGCTCAACCAGATTGGCCTCGTCACCGGCAAGCCGGCGTAAGGGAGACAGCGTGAACCGTCGCGATCCCCCGCCTGATATCCGCGCGCGCTTTGCGGTGCTGTGGCGCCGCTGGGGCGGGCACCTGATTGGCGCGCTGGCGTTCGTGGTGCTTGTGGCCGTGGTCTGGCACCTGCTGTCCGGCACGGCCAGCACCAGGCGCGAGGTAGCCGCCACGCCCACGCTGGTGCTGCCCCCGCCGCCGCCTCCGCCGCCCGAGCCCGAGAAGCTGCCCGAGCCGGAGCCGGAGAAGGTCAAGCCGGAGGTGCGCGAGCCCGAGCCCAAGCCGATGGAACCGCTCGATCCGCCCAAGGACGACAGCCCGCCCAGTCCCTCCAAGGATCTGGGCGACCCGGTCACCATCGACGGCGCCGCGCAGGCCGGCACCGATGCGTTCGGCATCGGCGCGGGGCGCGGCGGCGGCATGACCGGCGGCGGTGGCGGGCTCGGCAGCCGCTCCTATGCGTCGTGGCTGTCCAGCGCGCTGCAGCAGGCGTTCGCCCGTGATGCGCGCACCCGCCAGCTGGCGTTCGACGATATCCGCATCGACCTCTGGCTCGATGCGGACGGCACGGTCACGCGCGTGCAGCTCACGCAAGGCACCGGCAACGCGAGGACTGACGAAGCGGTGCTCGCCATGGTGCGCGATTTCCGTGCCGACGAACGCCCGCCGGCCACGCTGCGCTCGCCGCTGCGCATGTCGATCAAGGGGCGCCGACCATGACGATGCCGCGTGCCCCCCATTCCCAACACATCATGCAGAACACACCGATGAATCCCTCCGCCATCCACCCGCGCACCCGGTGCACCCCGCACATCACGCGCGCTCCACGCACCCGGCGCCGCGCGCAGGCGCTTGCCCTGGCCGTCGCGCTGCTGGCCGCGGGTGGCGGCGCCCGCGCCCAGACCGCCGCCGCGCCGGGAGACAGCACCATGGTCAAGCTGATCCGTGGCCTGATCGAGAGCGGCGCGCTGCGCAAGGACGCCGGCGAGGCCCTGCTCGCACAGGCCCAGACCGAGGCGATGGCCGCGCAGCAGACCCAGCGCCAACTGGCGACCATGCAGACGTCTGCGGGTACGGGTGCCGGGGCCGGGGCCGTCACGGGCGCGGCCGCTGGAGCCGTGACCGCCGCTGCATTGCAGCCTGGCGACGTGCGCGTGCCGTACATCCCGGAAACCGTGCGGGACGAGATCCGCGACGAGGTGAAGGTCCAGGTGATGGCCCAGGCCAAGGCCGAAGGCTGGGCCGCGCCCAACGAGATGCCGGAGTGGACCCAGCGCATCCATGTCGAGGGCGATGTGCGCCTGCGCAACGAATCGCGCTTCTATTCCGCCAACAACAGCAATATCGAGATCGACTGGGCCGCCATCAACTCGGGCAGCGGCTTCGACGTCAACCCGAACACCAACCTGGCGCTGCCGCCGCTGCTCAACACGCGCCAGAACCGCACGCTCCAGTGGAAGGCCCGTGCGCGGCTCGGCGTGCTGGCCGATGTGTCCGAGAGCGTGAAGGCCGGCGTGCGCCTGGCCACCGGCAACGACAACAGCCCGGTCTCCACCAACCAGACGCTCGGCGGTGGGCTGGCCAAGAAGGACGTCTGGCTCGACCAGGGCTGGCTGTCGTACCAGCCGTTCGAGTGGGTCAAGATCACCGGCGGCCGCTTCGGCAACCCGTTCGTGTCGTCTGACACGCTGTTCTCGAACGACCTGAACTTCGACGGCATCGCCGCGCAGTTCGACAAGGCGCTACCCAACCGCGACGTCTCGCTGTTCGGCTCGCTCGGCCTGATCCCGCTCGAATACTCGTCGGACGGCTTCCCGGGCAACAGCCAGGACAAGATGGGCAGCGAGAACAAGTGGCTGCTGGGCGCGCAGATCGGCGCGAGCTGGAAGGTGAACGACGACAATCGCCTGCGCGGCGCGCTGGCCTACTACGACTTCCACAACGTCAGCGGCCGCGTCTCCGACCCGTGCGCGCTCTACGCGGGCGCCACCAGCTGCAGCACCGACTGGAGCCGCCCGGCCTTCATGCAGAAGGGCAACACGCTGATGCTGCTGCGCAATATCGCGCTCAACCCGCTTGACCCGGCCAATACGCCGCAGCCGCAGTACGTGGGCCTGGCCTCGCAATTCCAGCTGCTCGACGTCAACCTGCGCTGGGACACCAAGGTGGCCGGCAAGTACATGCTCCGCCTGGACGGCAACTACATCCGCAACCTGGCCTACGACCCGGACGAGATGTTCGCGCGCGCCAACGGCGGCATCGTGAACAACTTCGGCGCCAGCGGCGGCACCAGCCGCGCGGACTTCAAGAGCGGCGGCAACGCCTACATGTTCCAGGCCACCTTCGGCAAGCCCACGCCTTCGGCACGCGGCGACTGGAACGTGCTGGCTGGCTACAAGCGCATCGAGCCGGACGCCATGCCGGACGGCTACAACGACTCTACCTTCCACATGGGCGGCACCAATGCGCGCGGCTACTACCTGGGCGGCTCCTACGCGTTCGACAAGAACGCCTGGCTGACCGGCCGCTGGATCTCGACCAAGGAAGTGTTCGGGCCGCCGCTGTCGATCGACACGCTGCAGCTTGAAGTCAACGCCCGTTTCTAAGGAGGACACCGTGTCCCATCCGTTCCTCCCCGGCATTGCCCTGGCCGCCACGCTGCTGGTGGCCGGCGCCGCCGCCGACGCCGCCCATGCCCAGCAGGCCCCGGCCGGCCAGAGCATGGAAGAGCGCCTGCGCAACCAGCTCCGCAACACCACCGCGCAGCTCCAGCAGGCGCAGAACGAACTGGCGGTGCTCAAGGCCGGCGCCGGCAGCCAGCCCGCCGCCAAGGCCGGCGCGGCGTCGGCCGATGTCGAGGCCCTGAAGAAGGAGCTGGAGGCTGCGCGCGCGCAACTGGCCGGCGAGCGCCAGTCGCGCGAGGCGCTACGCCAGAGCCAGCAGCAGGGCCAGGCGCTGGCGGAAAAGGCTGGCGCGCAGATTGCCCAGTATCGCGGGGCGTACGACGAACTGCTCAGGATGGCGCGCGGACTGGACGCCGAGCGCCAGCGCCTGGCCGCCGAAACCACCGCGCAGAAGACCGCGCTGACCCAGTGCGAAGCCAAGAACGCGCAGCTGTACGCGGTGGGCCAGGAGGTGCTGCAGGCCTACGAGACCGTCGACCTCGGCACGGTGCTGAGCGCGCGCCAGCCCTTCGCCGCGCAGAGCCGCGTGCGCTACGAGCAGATTGCGCAGCAGTTTGGCGACAAGCTCTACGAAGGGCAGTTCTCCGCCGCCGCGGCAGCGCAGGCTGCGCCGGCGGCTCCATCGGCCCAGTCAGCGAGCCAGCCGGACGCCGCGCCGCAAAAGACGCACTAACCCCTCTTCCACGTATTTCAGATCTCAGGACAAGTCCATGACCACCATCGCCACCATCGCCACGCCGTTCGACACCGTCGCGCAAACCACCGAACAACCCACGCTCCTGCAGGCCATCACGCCCGATCAGGTAGCGGACGCCATCAAGGCGGCCGGCTGCGCCGTCACCGTCATCGAGCAGGAGGGCGTGCCGCGCCTGCACAGCGCCAGCCACGGCGTCGGCTTCCAGGTGCTGTGGGGCAATGCCGCCGCGCCGGGCGAGTATGTGGATTTCACGCTGAGCTGCCCGCTGCGCGTGCAGGGCGGCACGCTGCCCGAGGGCGTGGTGGCCGAGTGGCACCGCAGCCGGCGCTTCGCGCGGGTGGCGCAGCATGGCGAGTTCGTGGTGCTGGAGATGGATGTGATGGTCTCCGGCGGCGTTGCGCCCGCCTATGTCGGCGTGGCGATGCAGCTGTGGGTGCAGATGATGGGGCAGTTCTTCCTGCATCTGCGCAACTTCCAGGCCGCCGGGACGGAATCAGCGGGGCTGGCCGCTGATGAAGTCACCGACGCCGTTGCCGGCTGAAACTTGCCACGCCCCTCTCCCGGAGGGGGGCGGGCAGTGCACCGCCTTGCAGTCACGGTTACGTCACACAGGAGTCCTACGATGCGGACCGGCTCAAGGCGCCCGCATGCAGCGCCGTCGGGCATTCCTCAACGGACGACTCATCTTGGATCGTGATGGCAAGGCTGGTCGCATCGCCCAGTGCGCGCGCGCTGGTGGGTTACCTGACGCTGCTCGTGCTCTGCATGGCCTGCCAGAAGCTCCGCGCCCAGCAGGCCACGCCGGACGGCATGGCCGAGATCGCCTTCGACCTGCCGGCCCAGCCCTTGAAACAGGCGCTGGCGCAGTACGACAGGCTGACCAGCCTGTCCGTCTTCTTCCCCTCCGAACTCGCGGAGGGCCGCAGCTCGGCGCCGGTTCACGGGCGCTATCGCCCCGAGGACGCGCTGCGCAGGCTGGTGGAGGGCACGGGACTGGCCGTGCAGGCCGCCGCGTCCGATGCCTTCGTGCTGATCCCCACACCCCGCCCGCCGGATGCGCCCGCGCCAGAGGCCACCGCCAGCCGGCAGCGCCAGGTCGACGGCGCGGTGCAGGCGCGCATCTACCGGGCGCTGTGCGCGCGGCCGTCGCTGGCGTTCGGGGAATACCGGCTGGCGCTGCGGGTGCATGTCGATGCGTCCGGCCATGTTCGCCACGTGCGGCTGCTGGACACCACCGGCGACAAGGCACGCGATGCAGCCATCGTTGAGACCCTCGAACAGGTCGATGTGGGCCTGTCGCCGACCGATCCGTCGCGGCCCTTCGTGCTGCTGGTCCATCCCGTGCACTGCGACGCGCGGGCGGCGCAGGCCGGCGCGTGCCGCCCCGCGTGCGAACGGCAGGCGGGCTGAGCCATGAGCGATTCCACCCGCGCCACCCTGCGCGATCTCCTCGCGCTGCGCTACGAAGACCTCAAGCGGCGCCTGACGTGGCGGCTCGGCTCGTCCGAGCTGGCCAGCGACGCGCTGCACGACACCTGGGTCCATCTGGAAGACCGCAGCGAGGAGAGCGGCCCGGTCAAGAGCCCGGCCGCCTACCTGATGCGGATGGCGACCAACCTCGCGCTGGACCGGCTCCAGCGCGACCGCCGCTATATGAGCGCGGACGAGGTGGACACGCTGATGCTCGAGATCGCCGATCCCGCCCCGGGGCCGGCGCAGACCGTGGCCGCGCGCGACGAGGTGGAGGCGCTGGCGCGGCTGATCGACAGCATGCCGCCCCGGCGGCGGGCGATCTTCCTCGCGGTACGCGTGGAGGAGCGTTCCAACCAGGAGGTGGCGGTGCGCTTCGGCGTATCCACGCGGCTGGTCGGCCTGGAACTGAAACGCGCCCATGAGTACTGCATGGCGCACATGCCGAAGCATGAGTGAAGAAATCGTGCCGATCCGCGTCCGCCCAACCGTCTTGTCTGTAAGCCTGCTTGCCGGGCGCTACCCGAGGATGGCTCGTCTGACGCCATGATCCCAACCATGAATGCTCCGTTCCCCCCGCCGCGCGAACTGGATCCCGTCGAGCGGCAGGCGCTCGCCTGGGTGCGCCGTGTTGCGGCGGGCGAGATCACGCATGCCGACGGTGCGGCGCTGCGCCAGTGGTGCCAGGCCAACCCTGCCCACGCGGCCGCTTTTGCCGCCGCGCGCGCCCGCTGGGCCCAGCTTGGGGAGGCCGCCGCGATGGTCAAGGCGCGCAACCCCGCCGCCATGCACGCCACGCTGCCGGCGGCACGGCGTCCGTCCAGCTGGCAGCGGCGCGCGTTCCTCGGCGGCGCGCTCGGCGCCACCGCCGCCACAGCGGTGGCGGCCGTGGTCCACCCGCCGCTGGGCCTGTGGCCCGCCGCCAACGAATGGCGTGCCGACTACCGCACCGCCACGGGCGAGCAGCGGCGGCTGGCGCTGGGCGGGGCGGTCGATGTCGAACTCAATACGCGCACCAGCATCGCGGTGTGGCCCGGCGCCGGCGGCACGCGTGGTATCGACCTGATCGCGGGGGAAGCTGCCATCGACCTGACCCACGCCGAGACGCCCTTCGTGGTGGCGGCCGGCGCCGGTCGCACGCAGGCGCTCCAGCGCCGGGCCGCGCGCTTCGAGGTCCGGCACCTGGGCGGCGCGGTGTGCGTGACCTGTATCGACGGCCAGGTCCAGGTGGCCCATGCCAGCGGCACCGCGCAACTGTCAGCCGGCCAGCAACTGCGCTACGACGACCACGCGCTGGGCCGCGCCGAGCAGCTCGACGCCGCGCGCATGCCCGGCTGGCGCGCGGGCTACCTGCGCTTCACCGATGCGCCGCTGGGCGAGGTGCTCGACGAGATCAACCGCTACCGCACCGGCAAGGTGGTGCTGCTGGATCGGCAACTCGCGGCGAAGCCGGTCACCGGCCGTTTTCAGATCCATGCGCTCGACAAGGCCATCGTCCAGATGCAGCGTTCTTTCGGCCTGCATGCCCGCACGTTGCCGGGCGGCGTGGTGCTGCTGAGCTAGGTTTTTCGCAGGCACGCCGGTCCGGGTTTTCCCGGATCGCTGTCACGAAATCTTCAAGGAAAAGCTTGCCGATTCCCTTCGGCCCAATGGTCTAGGTCCCAGGAGCATCGACGGCGCTTGCCGTCGGTGGACATGACGACAGGGCCGCCACGCCACGCAGATTGCGAGAGGCGGCCCGCCAACGTTGCTTGACGGGATTGAGATCACCATGCAGATGCGCGCTCACAGCGGGAACATGCCTTCGCCACAATACGGCGGCGGCTTCCGGCTTCCGAATCCACGCCGCCGGCCGCTGGCCCATGCGATAGCGCTGCTGGTGGCAGCGGGCGGCATGCTCGATAGCGCGCACGCCCAGCAGGCCTTCAGCCGCGACTGGATGGCCCAGAAGAACATGATGCAGGGCACGGCGGCCGCGACCGGCCGGCTGCCGAACGGCATGCCGGCCTCCGCGCTGACCAACCCGTCCGCGCAGCAACAGCAGGCCAGCCAGCAGCTCCAGCGTTCGATCCAGAACCTCGCCACCACCGCGCAGGCCATCGCCGCCATGCAGGCCGCGCAGGCTGCGGCGCGCCAGGCCGCCGCGCAGGACCCGTCCGTCCCCGACGGGCTGGCCGAGGGCGGCCTCAAGGTCGATACCAACAGCCTGACGGCGGGCTGGCAGAACGCCCGGCCGCTGGACAAGGCCACCGGGCAGAAGGTTGTCGATGGCCGGACCGTGGTCTCCATCGAGCAGACCGGCGACCGCGCCATCCTGAACTGGGAAACCTTCAACGTGGGGCGCAATACCACGGTGGAGTTCCACCAGCAGGCCGACTGGGCCGTGCTCAACCGCGTGAACGACCCGCAGGCGCGGCCCAGCCAGATCCAGGGACAGATCAAGGCCGACGGCACGGTGATGATCGTCAACCGCAACGGCATCGTCTTCAAGGGCACCAGCCAGGTCGACACGCGCAACCTCGTGGCCGCCGCCGCCGGCATGACCGATGCCCAGTTCCAGAAGGGGCTGTTCAGCGAGGCCAAGGGCAGCGGCTACGTGCCCACCTTCGCCAATGACCTGGTTTCGACGGCGACCGCCACGTCATTCGGCAATGCCACGGGCGACGTAGTGGTGGAAGCGGGTGCCCGCATCGCCACGCGCACGCCGCAGAGCGTGACCGAGGGCGGCGGCTATGTGCTGCTGGCCGGCCGCGAGGCGCACAACCGGGGCACCATCGTCACGCCGAACGGCCAGACCACGCTGGCCGCCGGCGACAGCTTTGTGATTCGCCGGGGCATGGGCACCGACGCGAACAAGACGTCCACCACGCGCGGCAATGAGGTGGACGTGCTGCGCAACACCGGCACCACGGCCGGGCTGGTCACCAACGCCGGCCTGATCCAGGCCGCCACCGGCGACATCACGCTCAAGGGCCATACGGTCGAGCAGCGCGGCGTGCTGCTCTCCAGCAGCTCCGTCACCACGCGCGGCACGGTGCACCTGCGCGCCGAGGGCGACGACAAGAGCCGCGTGACGCTGGCCCCGGGCAGCGTCACCGCCATCCTGCTGGCCGACAGCAACGAGACCGCGCTCGACGTGCAGCGCGACGCGCTGATCAAGGATTCCGCCACCGCCAGCGAGGGCGGCTACAACCGGCGCGACCAGTCGCTGGTGCAGATCGCCTCGGGCGGGGACGTGCTGTTCGACGCCGATTCGCTGGCGCTGGCCACCGGCGGGCAGATCCAGGTCAATGCCGCGCGGCGCACGCTGCTGGCCGATCGCGCCGTGCTGGACGTGGCGGGCGCCGTGGGCGTGCGCGTGGCGATGGAGTCCAACAACGTCGAGATCAACGTCCAGGGCAACGAGCAGCGCGACGCGCCGAACAACCGGGACTCCGGCAAGCTGAACAACACCACCATGTGGGTGGACCGGCGCTATCTCGTGCGCGTGCCCGCCGGCACCAACGGCGCCACCACGGACCGCTGGTACACCGGCGGCGGCCTGCTGGAAGTCAGCGGCTACCTCAACACCAGCGGCCACGGCATCGGCGAATGGGCCGCGCTGGGCGGCACCGTGCTGTTCGAAGGCGGGGAGCTGGTCTCGCGGGCGGGGTCGTCCATCAACGTGGCGGGCGGCTCGCTGGACGTGCAGACCGGCAAGATCAAGCAGACCTGGCTGCGCGGCAGCGACGGCCAGCTCTACAACCTCGCCACGGCGCCCGGCGACATGACCTACGAGGGCGTCTATCGCGGCTTCGAGGCGGCGCACAAGCGCTGGGGCGCCAAGGCCACCGAGCAGTTCTACAACCCGCTGATCGCGCCGCGCGAGCGGCTGGAGAACGGCTACACGGTGGGCCGCGATGCTGGCCGCGTGGTGGTGTCCACCGCCTCGGCCGTGATGCAGGGCGATATCGACGCCACCGTCTACCAGGGCCCGCGCCAGGGCCAGGCGCGCGATGCCGGGCTGGACGGCTATCAGCAGTCCCAGATCGCCGCACCTCGACATGGGCAGCTGGTGATCGGCAAGCTGGTGCCGTTGTTCGATCCCGCCACCAACACGATCCGGGAAATCCCGACGGCGGTGGCCGGGCAGGTCGACATTGGCGCGGTGCAGGGCATCGCGCAGGGTATCGGTCTGGACGACGCGCTGCCGGCGGACCAGAGCGGCGGCCATATCCGCCTGGATGCCGGCTGGCTCAACGGGCTGGAACTCGGCGGCTTCACCGTGTTCGCCAAGGACGGCATCGCGGTGGATGCGCCGCTGGCCGTGGCGCCGGGCGGCGCGCTGGGGCTGCATGCCACCACGGTGGATATCGGCGCGGACCTTACCGCGCGTGGCGGCACCATCGCGCTCGGGGACATCGTCAGCCGGGGCAGCCCGGGCAACTGGATCGACCGGCCAGTCACTGACTCGCCCACCGGCGCGGCAACCGTGACCGTGGCGCCCGGCGTCACCCTCGATGCGCGCGGCCTGTGGACCAATCTCAAGCAGGACCCCAGCAACATCGACGGCCTGCCCTATGTGAACGGCGGCTCGGTCACGGTCAGCAGCTCGGGCGACGTCACGCTCGGCGCGGGTAGCCTGATCGATGTGTCGTCCGGCGCCGCGCTGATGGCGGACGGCGCGCTGCGCGGCGGGCGCGGCGGCAATATCACGCTGCGCTCGAACCAGTATGACGTGGCCGGCACCGGCTCGGGCACGCTGCGCATGGATGGCGATCTGCGCGGCTACGGGGTGAACGGCGGCGGTACGCTGACCATCGACTCGGGCCTGGGCGTCGCCATCGGCGGCGGCCTGCTGGCCGAATCCGGCGTGCTGCGCGCGGGGGAATCGGTGCCGGTGCACCTGACGCTGGACCAGCCGTTCACGATCAAGGCGGGCACGGTGCTGCCGGTGGATTACACGTTCACGTCCGACACTGCTGCGCCGGGCCAGGTGTCGCCGGGCACCATCGCCATCGCGCCGAGCCGGCCGCTCACGCTCGCTACGCCGTGGGTGGTGCCGCAGGGCGTCGGCTTCAACCCGTTCCTCGTGTACGACACGAACGGCGGCTGGTACGCGAGCGGCACCACGGTGCCCGCCGGGACCGTGCTGGTGCGCACGCAGGGCGAAATGGGCGCCGGCTATGTGGTGCCGGCCAACGTGTTCCCGAATGGCATGCCGGTGGCCATGTACAGCACCACGGTCAAGGCGGGCACGGCGTTCCAGACCGACCATGCGATGGCCGCCGGGGACCGCCTGCCGGCCGGCGTGGTGCTTTCCACCGACGTAGCGGTCAAGCCGCTGCTGGTGCTGGACACCGACCTGTTCCAGACCGGGTTTTCGAAGTACGACGTATCGGGCCAGCAGGGCTCGCAGATCGCCAACGGCGCCACCGTCGACGTCATCATGCCGGTGCTGCGCCACGACACCACGGCGGCGCACAGGGTGCCCACCGGCGCGGACCCCGCGCAGGCGCTGGAGCGCTGGCTGCCGCCGCTGTGGGAGGAAGATCCGGTCCATGGCGTGCTGACGCAGCGGCGCGGCGCCGACCTCGTGCTGGGTGGCGGCAACGTCTACGGCCAGGCGCCGGTGACGGTGGGGCAGGGCGCCACGGTCACGGTCGATCCGGGCCACGCGCTGACGCTGCAGGGCAACGGCCAGATCACCATCGACGGCACGCTCAACGCGTGGGGCGGCAGCGTGGCCGTGTTGCAGACCGCGCTGGGCGTGGGCAACGCGGCGTCACCCAGCGGCACGCCCGACGCCCGCTCGATCTGGATCGGCGGCGATGCCGTGATCGACGTGGCAGGCCGTGCGGTCACCGCGCGTGACGTGCAGGGCCGGGCCTATGGCGAGGTCGCCAACGGCGGCACCATCGAGATCGGCGCGCGCCACGTGGACGGCGCACGGGAGGTCGATGCGGCCGATGCCTTCGTGGTGGTGCGGCCCGGTGCGCGGCTGGACGCCTCCGGGGCGTCGGCCGTGGTGGACGTGGCCGGCGTCGGCCCGGTCAACGTGGCCAGCAACGGCGGGGTGATCGCGCTCAGTTCCATGCGCGGCCTGTTCGTGGATGGCGACCTGCGTGCGGCCGCCGGTGGCGCGGGCGCGGCCGGCGGCACGCTGGCGATCAACCTGGAGACGCCGTCCTACCTCGGCGTGGACCGCAACACCCTGAAGGGCGCGGCGGTGGACGACGCAGTGCGCGTGCCGCGTGAACTGGTGGTGGCGCAGGTGCAGGGCGATAGCGGCCTTTCCGACGCGCTGCGCCCCGGCATGCGCGACACCGCGCTGCGCTACGGCACCGCCCGCGTGGGCGTGGACCGCGTGGCGGCGGGCGGCTTCGACAATCTGGCGCTGCTTGCCAACGGCCTGATCAGCTTCGATGGCGACGTGAACCTGGCCATGGGCCAGAGCCTGAGCCTGACGGCCAGCGCCATCGGCCTGGCCGAACAGGCTGCGGCCGGCACGCGTGTCAGCCTGGCGGCGCCCTATATGCGCCTCGCCGGCGCCACGCGCAGCCAGGGCGAAAACGGCATCATGCCGAACCCGGTGCGCGGCTCCAAGAATTCCGGCGCGGCGGGCGGCACGCTCGGTGTGCCGCTGGTGGCGGACGGCACCAGCTTCCTGGCCGATGCGCAGTTCCTCGACATCGTGGGCGAGTTGAGCGTTGGCGCGCGCGGCGAGATCATCCAGAACGCCGTCGATCCGCTCAAGGTGGAGCGCGATGCGTTCGACCAGATGACGCTGCGCAGCGCCTCGGACATCCGCATGTCCGGCGCCGCGCTGCTGTACCAGCCGGGCGACCTGACGCTGGCCGCCTCGCAGATCTACCCGGCCATGCTGGACAGCGGCAGGGTCCTGGTCGGGCAGATCGACGGTGTCAACCAGTGGGGCAGCCCCATCCGCACCTTCGATCCGACCCGCGTGCTGAACATCGAGCGGGTGGGGGATGCACTCCCCGCCACGCCGTATTCGGTCTTCGGCACGCTGAGCCTGTCCGGTCCCACGGTCAACCAGGGCGGCGTGGTGCGGGCGCCGCTCGGGTCGGTTTCGATCGGGACCAGCGGCAACGGCACAGAGACCGGCGTGGTCAATGTGCTGCCCGGCAGCGTGACCTCGGTCAGCGCGAACGGGCTGGTGATGCCCTATGGCGGCACGCTCGACGGCCTGAGCTATATGCACAACGGCGCGGACGTGGTGTTCCCCGGCGTAGGCGCGGGGCCGACCATCAACCTGACCGGCCACGCCATTGACGTGCAGCCGGGCGCGCTGCTGGACATGTCGGGCGGCGGCGAGCTGACCGGCGCGGCCTTCCTGGCCGGGCGCGGCGGTTCTACCGACGCACGGATGAACCCGCTGGTGCAGGTGTCGCCGAAGGGCGGCTTCACGTTGCCCGGGGTGGACACCAACCCCATCTATGCGATCGTGCCGGGTGCGCAGGCCGGCTATGCGCCGATCGTGGCCGAACACGGCGCGAGCGACCCGGCCATCGGCCGCCAGATCACCATCGGCGCGGGGGTGCCGGGGCTGCCGGCCGGCACCTACACGCTGCTGCCCTCGACCTTCGCGCTGCTGCCGGGCGCGTTCCGCGTGGAACTCAACGGCGCCAGCCAGGCTGGGCTGGGGCAGGGACCGGCGCTGGCCATGCGCAATGGCTCGTACGCGACCTCGGCGCAGCTCGGCACGGCCAACACGACCCTCCGCGATGCGCTGCCGACGCAGGTTTTCCTGACCTCGGCCGATATGCTGCGCCGGCTGTCGCAGTACAACGAAACGAGCTACGCCGAATTCGGCCTGGCGAACGCGGCCCTCAACGGCGTGCCGCGGCCCATGCTCGAGCGCGACGCCAAGGGCCTTCAGCTCGAATTCATCGCCGACATCCAGGCCGGCAAGATCGGTGACGCGCCCGCGCTGCGCTTTGCCAGCGGCACCACCGCCTACGGCACGCCGACGGGCGGCTATGGCGGCAGCGCGCTGGTCGTCAGCAACTCCGGCGACTACGAGATCCTGGCGGCCGGCGCGACGCCGAGGGCGCTGCCCGGCGGGGATCTGTTGAACCAGATCTCGCTGCACGCGGACGACCTCAATGCCATCGGCGCCAACCGCCTCGGCATCGGCGGCCTGCCCGCCGTGGTGCGCTCCGCCACCAACTCGCAGCGCGACAACATCGCCACCTTCACCGGCAACGCGCGGAACATCGTGCTGCGCGAAGGCGCGGTGCTCAAGGCCGGCGAGGTGTTCCTCGTCACCGGCCTCAAGTCTGGCGGCATCGTCATCGAGCAGGGCGCGGGCATCAACACGCTCGGCCAGGGCAAGGCCGCGTGGGATTCCATGGACGGCTACGTCTACGATCCGGCCCGGCTGTCCGTGCTGGCGGTGTCCAACGGCTGGCTGGACCTGCTGCCGCCTGCCATCGGCAATGACCCGGCGCAGGGCCCGGGCCGCATCGACATTGGCGCCTGCGCGGCGGGCGCCGTCTGCAACGGCACCACGCAGCTCTATTCGGAAGGCACCATCGCGGCCGCCACCGACCAGACTTTCGAGCTGCGCGACACGGCGCGCTACGGCACGCGCAACCTGACGCTGGCTGTCGGCGGCATCAACGTGGGGAGCGAGGCGTCGCTGGCGGCCATGGCCGCGCGCAACGCCCTGACCCCCGGCCTGACCCTCAACCAGGGCGTGCTCGACCGCCTGCTGCGCGGCGACACCAGCGCCGGCGCACCGGCACTGGAAAACCTCGTCCTGACGGCGCGCGACGCGGTCAATTTCTACGATTCGATCGAACTGTCCACCATCGATCCTGCCACCGGCAAGTCCTCGCTGGAACGGCTGGTGCTGACCACCCCGGCCATCTGCGGCCTGGGAGACGCCGACGCCCGCGCCCGCATCCGTACCGACACGCTGGTCTGGAACGGCACCAACACCGCGCCGGGGCAGGTGGCGGCCGGTGGCGCAGGCAACGGCAGCGGGCAGTTCATCGTCGATGCGCGCCAGATCGAATTCGGCTACGGCCCCGGCACCCGTCCGGACACCATCCACGATATGGACCGGCTGGTGCTCGGCTTCGGCGGCGTGGCGTTGAACGCCAGCGAACGCGTCACGGCCAACCAGACCGGCTCGCTCGCGGTCTACCAGACGCGCGGCGCCTGGGATGCGGCCACCAACGCCTACGCCTACAGCGGCGGCGACCTGACCATCCATACGCCGCTGCTGACCGGCGCGGCAGGCTCGGTCAACAAGATCCGCGCGGGCGGCGCGGTGAACGTGGCCGCGCCTGCCGGGGCTACCGCGCCCGCGCTGACGAATGCGGAGCTGATTGCCGCGCTGGGCGCGGAAGTCTCGCTCGCCGGACGCAGCGTGGCACTTGACACCACCGTGGCGCTGCCCAGCGGCAAGCTCACGGTGTCCGCCGAGGGCGATGTCGTGCTCGGCGATGGCGCCCGGCTGGACCTCGCCGGCCGCAAGGTCGATTTCTTCGACGTCAGCAAGTACAGCTGGGGCGGCGACGTGGTGCTGGAAAGCCAGTCCGGCAACATCCTGCAGACGGCTGGTTCGCGCATCGACCTCTCCGCGCTGGAGAACCGCGCCGGCAAGCTCACCGCCGTGGCGGTGGGGGCTGGGGCCGGGGCCGGCACGGTGGACCTGCGCGGCGCCATCGTGGGCGGCAGCACCGGCTACTACGATGCGGGCGGCACGTGGGTGCCGTACGCGGCCGGCGGCGCCGACATTCGCGGCCAGCACGTGGCCGACTTCATCGGCCTCAACCAGCGCCTGACGGCGGGCGGGGTCACCGGCAGCCGCAACTTCCAGATCAAGCAGGGCGACCTGACGGTGGGTGACGAACTGAAGGCGCGCGAGATCAGCGTCTCGGTGGATGGCGGCCGGCTGGTAGTCAACGGCATCGTGGACGCCAGCGGCGAGCAGGTCGGCAGCATCCGCCTGGCCGCGCGCGATGGCGTGACGATTGGCGGCGGCGCGCTGCTGGACGCCCATGGCCGCGTGCTGCGCGTGGACAGCTACGGGCAGGTGATCGAGGCGCCCAACCGCGCCGTGATCGACATCAACGCGGGCCAAGGCCGGCTGACGCTGGCGGACGGCGCGCGCATGGACGTGCGCGCCGGCACCGACGGCACGCCGCTGTCGCTCGGCACGGTGGAGCTGAGCGCCCGCCGGCTGGGCGGCGCCACCGGCAACGACGTCGACATCGACGCATCAGGCAGCGTGCGCATCGACGGCGCGCGCGCGATCACCGTCAACGCCTTCCAGACCTACAACGACGCGCCGCTGGTTTCCGGCGGCACGGCCGATGGGCGCGACTACCAGTCCATCACCCAGGGCTACCTGGACCAGAAGCACGCGGAGAGCCTGACCTTCATGGGCAACGCGCTGGCCAACGGCGACCTGATGACCCGCAGGCTGGCCGGCCTGCGCACCTACGCGGATGCCTTCCACCTGCGCCCGGGCGTGGAGATCGTCTCGATCACGCCCGATGGCGACCTGCATATCGACGGGGATATCGACCTGTCCGGCTACCGCTACGCGAGCGTCAACCCGCATACGCAGCAGACCGGCGTGCGCGGCTCCGGCGAGGCGGGCGCGCTGGTGATGCGTGCCGGCGGGGACTTCAAGATCTTTGGCAGCGTGTCCGATGGCTTCGACGGCGCCGCGCTGCCCGTCACGCCGGACGACAACGGCTGGATGCTGGTCAAGGGCCGCGTGCCCTGGGGCGGCGACGTGGTGGTGCCGACCGACGGCAAGGTCACGCTGGCCGACGGCACCTTCTTCCAGCCGGGCCGCGCGCTCAACTACGCCTTGCCGATCCAGGCCATGAGCCTGCGCGCCGGGACCGAGCTGCCCACGCGCGCCACGCTGACGGCGGACCTCGTGCTGCCGGCCGGCACGGTGCTGGGCGGCGCGATCCGCGACGGCGCGGGCAATGTGATTCATCCGGCCGGCACGGTGCTCTCCGCCGCGCTCACGCTGACCACCGGCATGCAGCTCGACGCGGGCAACCGCCTGCCGGGCGCCGCGCACGTGGCGGCCATGACGTGGCCGGCCGGCGTGCCGCTGCCGTTCCCCGATGGCGCCGTGGTGGACATGCCCACCTACGGCCCGGTCAACGGCGTGGTGCTGGCGGGCGACCTGATGCTGCGCAAGGGCGCCATGATCCCGGCCGAAACCGTGGTGAAGCTGCCCGGCGACGCCACCACCGTGCTGATGCGCGACGCGGATGCCAGCGGCAACCAGGGCCGCACCTGGGCGCTGGCGCCGATGCTGGAGCAGGGCTCGCAGGCGTGGTCGATGCGGCTGGTGGGCGGCGCCGACCTCACGGCGGCCGACACCCGCGCGCTGCAGCCGCGCAGCACGCGCGGGCAGCTCCTGCTGGCCGATACCCACTACGGGCTGGCCCAGCAGACCGTGCTCAAGCCGGGCACGGGCATCCCGGGCAAGTACATCTGGGGGCCGGAGGCCTGGATGTTCGGCGAAGTGCCGGGCACGCCGATCAACCTCGAGGCGTATGGCGGTGAGGAAGCAGTGGCGGGGCTCAACGACCTGGGCCTTGGCATCCTCGTCGAGAAGATCGCCGATGGCACGCCGCCGGTCTATGAGGACAAGATGATGCCGGGGCGCCAGCAGATGTTCAGCGTGCTGCGCACCGGCACCGGCGACCTCGACCTGCTGGCCGCGGCCGACTTCACCATGACCTCGCCGTTCGGCGTCTATACCGCCGGCACGCAGGCGGCCGGCGTGGATGCCGCCTACAACCAGGCGCGCGCCAGGGGCGCGGACGGCACGCTGCTGGGCGCTAACGGCGCCTACCTGGAGCCGTTCATCAACGGCGGCGCGCAGAGCACGTACCAGGCGTGGTATCCCGAGCACGGCGGCAACGTGCTGGTGCGCGCGCAGGGCGATGTGCGCGGCGACATCATCGGCACCAAGCCGGGCACCATCCGCAACGACGATGCGCTGGGCCAGATGCGCATCCACTTCGACACCTCGGCCGTGGGCGGCTGGCTGTGGCGCCAGGGCACCGGCAGCGCGGCAGCGCCCGGCGAGGGCGTGCCCACGGCGTGGTGGGTCAACTTCGGCAGCTATGTGGCGGCCAAGGACGACCAGTACGCGGTGCAGGGCACCCTGCCGTTCCTGGTGGGCTTCACCGGTATCGGCACGCTCGGCGGCGGCAATCTGGTGATGGAAGCCGGCGGCAACGCCGGCATGCTGGAATCGCGCATGGGCAATGGCGCGCCGGTGCTCTCGCGCAGCCAGGGTCTGGTGCTGGCCGTGGGCAGCACGGGCCGCGTCTCGGCCGATGGCAGCACGCTGACGCAGACCGGCGGGGGCGACCTCGACATCCGCATCGGCGGCGGCCTGAACCCGGTGGCGGAAGTCCGCAACCAGCCCGAGAGCAATGGCGAGATCACGCCGCTGACCCGCTTCTCGAATCCGCGCCTGGACCTGAACAGCACGTTCGTCAACCTGCGCGGCGCGCTGCGGCTGGAAGCCGGCGCCGTGGGCGGCATCGAGCTGCGCTACGACCGTGCCGATCCGATGGAGACGCGCGCCTACCAGCCCTATGTGGCCACCTCGTCCATCGCGGGCGGCGGGCCGGTGCTGGTGGTGGGCGATGCCGGCGTGCGCATCGAGTCGCGCGGCGATCTGGTCATCGGCGGCGTGGCGGATCCGGGCCGCGTGGCCCAGTTCCACAACGGCACGCCGTTCACGCTCGACGGCACCGCGCAGGATGGCGAGGGCTGGAGCTGGTTCTCGCTGTGGACGCCGTCCACCGCCATCGACCTGTTCAGCGCCGGCGGCAACCTGACGCCGTCCACGTCGTGGACGGACGACCGGGACCGCAGCAACCACAGCGCCACCGACGGTCGCTTCGTGATGCCGTCGATCCTGCGCGCGGCGGCGCCCAACGGCAGCCTGTACTACGGCAATGCGAGTTCCGGCCGGGTCAGCAACAACAGTCCGGAGCAGTCGCCGGTCGGCCTGATCCTGGCACCTTCGCCGGTGAGCCCGCATTTCGCGGTGACGGGCACCGGCGCGCTGGAACTGCTGGCCGGGGATTCGATCTACGCCGCCGGCTATGCGGTCACGCAGTCCGGCGCCAATCCCACGCTGCTGCCGAGCCCGTTCAACCCGGGCTTCCTCGGCGTGGTCGGCAACGCCTGGTACGGCCAGCACGTGGTCGGCAATATCGACCCGCAGGCGCTGGCGCCCAGCGTGCTGTTCTCGAAGGGGGTGGAGAGCGAGCAGTTGTATCCGCTGTTCAGCCTGACGTCGCCCACCGCGTCCGGCTATACCCGCGAGGGGCAGCCGCCCGCGCGCTTCTATGCGAACGAGGGCGATATCGTCGGCCTGCGTACCGGCACCATCGTCTACGTGGGCAGCCTCACGGGCACGGTAGGCACCCAGAGCCCGTTGTACGAGGGGGGCGGGCCGGTGGCGATCCGCGCGGGGCGCGATATCGTCAACGCCGGCACGCCGCTGGGCACCTTCGCGATGGCACCGGAAGACGCGCTGGGCTGGTTTGGCCAGTACTACAGCAGCGAGCCCAACGCGCCGCTGCGGCCCACCCGGAACACGATCGCCACCACGCGCGGGAACCTGATCGTGCATGGCAACGACGATGACATCTCGGTGATCTCGGCGGGCCGCGACATCCGCGGCGGCAGCTTCTACGTGGCGGGCCCCGGCCTGCTGGAAGTGACCGCCGGGCGCGATCTCTATCTGGCCGACAAGGGCGAGCTGCGCAGCATCGGCGCGGTGGCGGGCTCGGCGCAGCACGACCGCTCCAACGGCGCGGCCATTGCCGTGGCCGCCGGCGTGGGCGCCAGGGGGCTCGATGGGCTGGGCTTCGACGCCTTCGCCGCGCGCTACCTGGACGCGGCCAATCAGGCCGACAGCGGGCGCCCGCTGGCCGACCAGCCGGGCAAGGCCGTGACCACTTACGGCGGCAAGCTGACGCTGGGCGACTGGTTGCGCGCCGAGTTCGGCTACACCGGCGACGAGGCCGGCGCCCCGGCCTTCCTGGCCGCCCGGCAGGCCGAGCTGGACCAGTCGCGCCAGACCGCGCTGGCTGCCGGCACCACGGCGCCCAGCCGCGACCTGCAACGCGAGTACGGGCTGGCCGGCCAACTGCATCTGGTCAACTGGCTGACGGACCGATTCGGCGGCAGCAACGGGCTGGGCGTGCATTTCGATGCCGCCACCATGGACGCGCGGCAGTTCCTCGCCGCGCTGCCGCCGGAACAGCAGCGCGCCTACCTGCGCAACGTGTACTACGCGGAACTCAAGGCCTCGGGCCGCGAGTTCAACGACGCCACGGGCCCGCGCGCGGGCAGCTACCTGCGCGGCCGCGAGGCCATCGCCACGCTGTTCCCGGGGCAGGCGGCGGACGCTCAGGGTGACTATCAGGGCGACCTGACGATGTTCAGCAGCGCGCGCTTCTACCAGAACGGGCAGGACAGCCTGGACGGGCGCTTCACCACGCGTCCCAAGCCGGGGACGAAGTATCTGAGCAAGGCCGAGTGGCTGGCCGCGGGCAGCCCCGGCAGCGTGCCGTTCTACGACGTGCTCGACGCCGGCATCCACACCAACTTCGGCGGCGACATCAGCGTGTTCACGCCGGGTGGCCGGACGCTGGTCGGCGTGGACGGTGGCTTCGTGCCGGGCGAGGGTTCCGGCGTGCTGACGCAGGGCGCGGGCGAGATCCAGATGTATGCCCGCGACAGCATCCTGCTGGGCCAGAGCCGCATCTTCACCACCTTCGGCGGCAATATCCTGGGCTGGTCGGCGCAGGGCGACATCAACGCGGGGCGCGGCTCCAAGTCCACCGTGGTCTACACGCCGCAGCGGCGCACGTATGACGACATCGGGCTGGTGGCGCTGTCACCGACCACGCCGAACACCGGCGCGGGCATCGCCACGCTGAACCCGATCCCGGAAGTGCCGCCGGGCGATATCGACCTGATTGCGCCGCTCGGCACCATCGACGCGGGCGAGGCCGGTATCCGGGTCTCGGGCAACGTCAATCTGGCGGCGCTGCGAGTGGTCAATGCGGAAAACATCCAGGTGCAGGGCAAGGCGGCGGGCATGCCGGTGGTGGCGGCGATCAACGTGGGGGCGTTGAGCAACGCCAGCGCGGCGGCGTCGCAGGCGGCCAGCGCGGCGCAGGATGCCGTGCAGCGTGACCGCGCGGCGGCGCGTCAGGGCTTGCCGTCGGTGTTCACGGTGCGGGTGCTCGGCAACGGCAATGAGGGCGACGGGGGCGCCGGCGCCTATGCGCCGCGTGGGCGCGAAGGGGCCAGTGCCACGCCGCCGAAGTACGATCCGCAAGGCGTGGTGCAGGTGCTGGGGCAGATGGACTTGGGCGAGTCGCAGTTGCGCATGCTTACCGCCACGGAGCGCAAGAACCTGGAACGGTAAAGGACCGTACAGCGGCCCTTACTGCGACCCTTACTGCAGGGGGATGCCGGCGCTGGAAGCCAGTTGCTTCCAGCGCTGGATTTCCTCCTGCTGGTACTGGCGCATCTCGGCCGGGCTGGACATGATGACCGTCGTGGACTGGCGCTTGTAGTAGTCCTTGAGTTCCGGTGTCTCTGCCGCCTGGTGGAACAGCGTGGCCCAGCGGCGCACCAGCTCCGGCGGCGTCTTGGCCGAGACCGCCGCGGCCACCCAGTTGTAGGCCAGGAACTGCGGAATGCCTGCCTCCTGCGCGTTCGGCACATCGGGCAGCAGGTGGGTGCGCTGCGGGGCCGTGTACGCCAGCGCGCGCAGCTTCCCACTCTTCACCAGCTCGATGGCGCCGCTGGCGTCCACCACCGCGAAGTCCACGGTGCCGGAGAGCGTCACGTTGATCGCATCGCCCGCCCCCTTGTAGTTGATGCCGGTGGTGCGCATGCCGGTCATGTCGTTGAGCCATTCCGAATACAGCGTGTACGACATCGACCCGCTCGCGTAGTTGAGCGCGCCGGGGCGCTTCTTGCCGTCCGCCACCAGCTCCTCGACGTTCTTGTACGGCGAATTCGGCGGCACGATGATCAGGCACGGGCCGCGCGTCAGCAGGCTGATCGGCGCGAAGTCGGTCAGCGGGTCATAGGGCAGCTTGCGGAACGTGGCGGCGTTGGTGGAGAGCGTGGAGTTGCTGCCGATGAAGACCGTGTAGCCATCGGCCGGCGCGTTGAGCGCGGTCTGCACGCCGATAAAGCCGTTGCCACCCGGCTTGTTCTCCACCGTGACCGGCTGGCCGGTGAGGTCGCCGATCTTCTTGGCGAAGATGCGCGCGCCGGTGTCCGTGCCGCTGCCCGGCGGAAACGGCACGATGAATTTCACGGGCCGGTTGGGGAAGCTGGCGGCATCGCCCTGCGCCAGGGCGGGGAGGGCAGCGAGCGGGGCCAGCCCGATAGCCGCCGCCAGCGTGGCCAGCGTGTGCAGCGTACGGCGCCGGGTTTGGTGAGGGATGGTGCGAACCTTGTCCTGTCGGTGTCTCATGGTGGTCTCCTCCGCAACGGTGATCCGTCGTCGTTTGATGGAGGAAGAGCCTACTGGCTCGCGCCGCACCGAGGCAAGGTTCGGCGGGGCATATCCGTTATGCGCGGGCCGGTATGCGCCGCGCAGGCACGGGTCCGGCTACGGGAAAACCATGCCTCGGGCTCCCGCGCATGCATTTCGGATATGCCGTCCGTGCGATAGGTGCGGCGTCTGCGGCTTGCTAATCTCGTCGTCACTTTCGCGGGGCCCCCGGCAACGCGACACACCAAAACGACAGGAGACAGCGTGGACACAGCCGCCAGGATAGTGATCCGCCCAGCCGAGCCCGATGGGCCGCTGGCACCATTGCGGGCCGAGGTGCGGGCATTTCTCGCCCGGGTCATGCCGGACCGGCCAAGGCCGTTGCGCGCCAAGAGCTGGAGCGGCTTCGATGCGGAGTTCAGCCTGGCGCTTGGCGCGCAGGGCTGGATCGGCATGACCTGGCCGCGCGAGTTCGGCGGCCAGGGGCGTTCGATGCTCGAACGCTACGTGGTCCTTGAGGAATTGCTTGCCGCCGGCGCGCCGGTCGGCGGCCACTGGGTGGCCGAGCGGCAGAGCGGGCCGCTGCTGATGCGTTACGCCGATCCGGCCGTTGCCGCCGAGATCGTGCCGCGCATCACCCGTGGCGAGGTCTATTTCTGTATTGGGATGAGCGAGCCCGACTCGGGCTCCGACCTCGCCTCGATCCGCACCCGCGCCGACCGCGTGGCGGGTGGCTGGGTCATCAACGGCACCAAGCTCTGGACCTCCAACGCGCACCGCTCGCACTACATGATTGCGCTGGTGCGCACCGATCGCGGCGCCGACGACAAGCACAAGGGCCTGTCGCAGTTCCTGGTCGACATGACTGCGCCGGGCCTGCAGGTACGGCCGATCCGCAGCCTCTCCGGCGAAGAGGGCTTCAACGAGGTGGTGTTTACCGATGTGTTCGTGCCGGACCGCATGCTGATCGGCAAGGAGGGCGACGGCTGGGCGCAGGTGACGGCGGAGCTGACGTTCGAGCGTAGCGGCCCCGAGCGCTACCTGAGCAGCTACGCGCTGCTGCCCGAGATGCTGGACCACGCCGACGCTGCCGATAGCCGCCAGGCCACGGAGCTGGGCCTGCTGGTGGCGGAACTGACCACCTTGCGGCAGATGTCGCGCGGCATCGCGGCCATGCTGAATCGCGGGGAGAACCCGCAGGTGGCCGCCGCCAACGTCAAGGACCTTGGTGCGCTGTTCGAACAACGGATTCCCGAAGTGGCGCACCAGCTGTTCGGGGATGCCCTGCAGGGGAGCGGCTCGCCGTTCGCGGCCACGCACCGCTATCTGACACAGGTTGTGCCGTCCTTCTCGCTGCGCGGCGGCACGCGCGAAATCCTGCGCGGCATCATTGCCAAGGGACTGGGGGTCCGATGAACGAACTCGAACGCATGCTGGCGGACAGCGCCAGCCGTCTCTTTGCCGATGCCGTGACGCCGGCCCGGATCGACGCGATGGAACACGGCCTGTGGCCGGCCGAACTGTGGGACCAGGTAGAGGCCAGCGGCCTCACCCGCCTCTTTGTGCCGGAAGCGGACGAGGGCGCGCAGGCCAGCTGGACCGAGGGCCTGCCGGTGCTGCTGGCCGGCGCCAACGCCCCGGCGCCGTTCCTGGACACCGTGGTGGCAGGCTGGGTCCTGAACCAGCTTGGCGTGTCGATGCCGGGCGGCCCGATCGGCATGGCCGACCTTGCCGTGCCCGTCAGCGCGTGCCTGCATGGCGATGGATGGGAACTGGACAGCCCGGTGGCGGTGCCGTGGGGCCGCTACGTGGGCCATGTGCTGATCCGGGCGATCGACGCCGAGACCAAGGCGCCGCTCTGGCTGCTCGCCGCGACCGGCGCCGCGGCGGTGGAAACCGGTGTGAACCTCGCCAACGAGCCGCGCGATCGGCTGACCGTCCAGCGCGTACCGGACAGTGCCGCCGTGCGCGGCGATCCTGCGGGATGGCCGGCGCCGCCGCAGGCGCTTGGCGCACTGACGCGGGCCATCGGCATCGCTGGCTTGCTGGAGCGCATCCTGAACCAGACCGTGCAATACGCCAACGAGCGCACGCAGTTCGGCCGCCCGATCGGCAAGTTCCAGGCGGTGCAGCAGCAATTGGCCATCCTCGCCAACGAGACCGTGGCCGCGCGCATGGCCGTGGCGTCCGCCTGTGCGGCGGTCGACGCCGGGGACTGGACCCAGGCGGCGATGGTCGCCAAGGTGATCTGCGGGCAGTCCGCCGGCCGCGCGGCCGCCATCGCGCATCAGGTGCATGGGGCGATCGGCTTCACGCACGAGCATTCGCTGCACCAATCCACGCGGCGCGTGTGGGCCTGGCGTGCCGAGTGCGGCACCGAGGCGTACTGGGCGGCCGAGATTGGCCGGCGCGCGATTGCGCGCGGCGGCGATGCGCTGTGGGCGGACCTGACCACCGCCGCGGCCTAGCCTTCAGACGACACACGGGGAGACACCATGACATGGCTGAAGACGATGCTGGCCGGGGTGGCCGCCACGCTGCTCGCCCACGCGTCGATGGCGCAGGCGGGCGAGCGCGCGCAGGACTTCCCCTCGAAGCCGTTGCGGATCATCGTGCCGTTCACGCCCGGCAGCGGCTCGGACGCCTCGGCGCGCTTCTACGGCGAGGCGCTGGCGCGCGAACTCGGCCAGGCGGTGGTGGTGGAGAACCGGCCCGGGGCCAATGGCGTGATCGGCATCCAGGCGCTCAAGAGCGCGCCGGCGGACGGCTACACGATCCTGCTGGCCAGCAATTCGCCGATGTCGGTCAATCCCCTCGTCACGAAGCAGTTGCCCTATGACCCCGTCGCCGATCTGCGCCCGGTGGCGGGCCTGAGCCGCAATATGAATGTGTTCGTGGTGCCGCTGACGTCGCCGCTGAAGACCATGGGCGACCTGGCTGCGGCGGCGAAGAAGCAGGAGCGGCCGTTCAACGTCGGCACCTACTCCGCTGGCTACCAGCTGGCGGCGGTCTGGTTCGGGTCGCTCGCGGGCATCCGCTTTACCAATATCCCCTACAAGGGACAGGCGCAGATCATGGCCGACATCCTCGGCAACCAGCTTGACCTGGCGCTGGTGGATACCGGCGGCGCGCTGCCGCTGCTGAAGCAGGGCAAGCTGCGCGCGCTGGCGGTGTCTGGCGAGCGCCGGCATCCGGAGCTGCCGGATGTGCCCACGGTGCGCGAGAGCGGCTATCCGGACTACATCCAGTACAGCTGGGTGTCGTTCTACGTGCGCGCGCAGACGCCGGACGATATCGTCGCCCGGCTGGCCACGACGATGCAGGCCATCCTGAAGACGCCGGAGTCCGCCGCCTACGTGGCGCGCTCGGGGTCCAGCCTGATGCCTTACGACCCCGATGCCATGCGCAGCTTCCATCAGACCGAGATGGCGCGCTTCCGCCGGGTGGCGCAGGCAGCGGGCATCCGTCCGGAGTAGCCGCGATGGGACGCAGCCGTCATGGACTACCCGGGACGTCAGCGCGCCAGCGGCGCGGCGGCTTGCGTCAGCAGCGTGCGCAGCACCGACACGAAGGGGTGCGTGTGGACGTTGTTGTGCCAGCACAGGTGGACCGGCACGGTCAGCAGCGGGTCCACCACCGGCGCGAAGCGCACGCCGGTGTGGCGGCACAGCAGCGGGGCGAGGTAGCCGGGCACCATCGCGTACATGGCGGTGCCCGCCACGGCGTCGGCCACAGCCAGATAGCTGGTCAGCGTGCCGACAATGTTGCGGGTGGTGCCGTGGGCGCCGAAGTAACGGTCGATCAGCTTGGTCACGAGGCCGAACTGCGAGACGTCCAGGCAGGGCAGCGGCGTCAGGTTGGCCGGCGTCGGGTGGTCGCCGATCTGGCGGTTGCCGGTGGCGCACAGGCAGCCGAACTGCGCGTTGAACAGCAGTTCCGCGCGCAGCGATTCGTGCTCCTCGGCGGGGTGGAAGGCCACCATGACGTCGATGGCACCGCTGGACAGCGCGCTGACGCCGCTCGGCATCGGCACCGGCTGCATGCGCACGCGCGCACGCGGCGCGGTCTGGCGCAGCGCCTCCAGGAAGCCGGGCGCGATCACGGCCTGCAGGGAGTCGTTAATGCCGATGGCGTAGGAGCCGGTTTCCAGCGTGGGATCGTAGTCGGCCGCCTGGGTGTAGATTTGCTCGATCAGGCGCAGCACGCTTTCGAGCATCGGCTGCAATTCCTGGGCGCGGCGGGTCGGCAGCATTTTCAGCGCGCTCTTGATCAGCAGCGGGTCGCCGATTTCGTCGCGCAGCCGCTCCAGCATGCGGCTGGTGGACGGCTGCGTGCTGTCGAGCCGCTTGGCGGCCTCGCTCACGCTGTTGCCCTCCAGCAGTGCGGCAAGCACCACCAGCAGGTTGAGGTCTTTCTTGCGCAGGTCCGCGAGCGGCAGGCGTCGGCCGCCCGTGGTGTTGCCTGATGTGTCGCCCCCCGGTCCGGCGAGGCTGTCTCCTTGCTCCATCGATGTCCCTAGGTTTTGTATGTTGAGGCCGGACCTGGCCCCTGGCGGGGCGTCCGGTGGACCCCTGCAGTGTATATCGATCCAGACATAACCCACTATTCGTGGCGCCCGATGCGCGCCATCCAACCGAAGGAGCCCCCCATGCCTACGCAACGTGCCGTGTCCGAGCTTTCCACCGACATGGTCCAGGTCGCCATGACAGGCCATGTGGCGCAGGTGACGCTGCGTCGCCCGCCGCACAATTACGTGGACGAGCCCTGCATGACGCAGCTCGCCGAAGTCTTCGCCGCGCTCGACGAAACACCCCAGTGCCGCGCCATCGTGCTGGCGGCGGAGGGCAAGGCGTTCTGCGCCGGCGCCAACTTCGGCGCGCAGGACAGCAGCGTGGCGCGCGACCCCAGCCCGTTCTACCGGCAGGCCATGCGCCTGTTCCGCACGGCCAAGCCGATCGTGGCCGCCGTGCATGGTGCGGCCGTTGGCGCGGGCGTGGGGCTGGCGCTCGTTGCGGATTTCCGCGTGACCAGCCGCGACGCGCGCTTCAGCGTGAACTTCAACCGGCTCGGCTTTCATCCGGGCTTCGGCCTCAGCGTGACGCTGCCGCGCCTGATCGGCGAGCAGCAGGCGGCGCTGCTGTTCTACACGGGCCGGCGCATCGATGGCGCGCGCGCCGTGGAGATCGGCCTGGCCGACGTGCTGGCCGAGCCTGGCGACGAACTGGCGCAGGCCCACGCGCTGGCGCAGGAGATCGCCATCTCCGCGCCGCTGGCTGTGCGCAGCACCCGCGCCACGCTGCGGCAGGGGCTGGCGGACCGCATTGCCGAGGTCAACCGGCAGGAACTGGCGGCGCAACTGAAGGAGTTCGCCAGCGAGGACTTCCGCGAAGGCGTGGCGGCGATGGCCGAGCGGCGCCTGCCGCAATTCCAGGGGCGCTGAACATGGAGCGGACTGCCAAGAGCGATCGATCGATGCCCGACGCGCCGGCTGCCGCCGGCCCGCTGCACGGGGTACGTGTGCTGGACCTGTCCTCGGTCGTGCTGGGGCCGATGGCAACGCAGCTGCTGGCCGACATGGGCGCCGACGTGATCAAGGTAGAGGCGCCCGAAGGCGACCTCATGCGCGCCAACGGCGTGGTGCATCACGCGGGCATGAGTTCGATCTTCCTCGCGCTGAATCGCAACAAGCGCTCCATCGTGCTCGACCTGAAAAGCGCGGCGGGGCGCGAGGCGCTGGCGCGGCTGATCCCCACGGCGGACGTGCTGATCCACAACATGCGGGTTGGCGCCATCGAGCGGCTGGGCCTGGGCTATGCGGCCGTGGCGGCGCTGAAGCCGGACATCGTCTACTGCGCCGCCACCGGTTTTGGCCAGGACGGGCCGCACCGCGACAAGCCGGCGTTCGACGACATCATCCAGGCCGCGTGCGGTTTCGTGGGGGCCGCGTCGGGGGATGGTGCCGCGCCGGACTACATGCCGAGCCTGATCGCGGACAAGACCACGGGCCTCGCGGTGGCCAACGCAGTGCTGGCGGCGCTGTTCCATCGCGAGCGGCACGGCACGGGGCAGTACGTGGAGGTGCCGATGCTGGAGACCATGACCGCCTTCGTGCTGACCGAGCATATGGGCGGCATGACGTTCCCGGCCAATCCGGGCAAGGCTGGCTACGCGCGGCTGCTCGGCGGCGGGCGCAAGCCGGTGCGCACGGCGGACGGCTGGATGAGCCTGCTGCCCTACACCGAGAAGCACTGGCACGCCTTCTTTGCCGAGGTGGGGCGGAACGACCTCGCCAGCCGCTACGACATCGCCAGCCGGCGCGCGCGCAATGCGCATATCCAGGCCCTGTACGGTCATCTGCGCGAACTGGCGCCAGAACGGACCACGGCCCAATGGATGGCGATGTGCGAGCGGGTGGACATCCCCGCCACACCGATCTACGGGCTGGATGAACTGCCCGCGCATCCGCATCTGCGCGAGGTGGGGTTGTTCCAGGAGTCCACGCATCCGGTGGTTGGGCCGATTCGCCAGATCCGCCCCACGGCCAGGTTCTCCGCAACCCCGACCGCGATCCACCGCCCGGCGCCGGCGCTGGGCGAGCATACGGCCGAGGTGCTGGGGGAGACGGGGATGGACGTCGCCGAGATCGCGGCGATGATTGCCGGGAACGCCCGCTAGGCGTCGAGCGTGGGCACCGTGAACTGGAACAAGGCCCCGCGCGCTTCGTTCTCGCAGAGCTCCAGGGTGCCGCCATGGGCCTGGATGATCGATCGGCAAATCGTCAGTCCCATGCCCATGCCGCTGGACTTCGTGGTGCAGAAGGGTTCGAACAGGCGCGCCGCGTGCTCGGGCGGCACGCCCGGTCCGGAGTCACGCACCGTGACCACCACGGTGTGGTCCGCATCGGCGGCGGTACGGACGGTCAGTTCCCGGGGGCCGTCCTCCACGGTGCTCATCGCTTCCACGGCATTCATGATGAGGTTCAGCAAGGCCTGTTGCAGCTGGACGCGGTCGCCCTTGACCGGTGGCAGATCTTCAGCGAGCTGCATCTGCACTGCCACGCCATGCTGGACGACTTCGCCGCGCGTCAGCGAAATGACCTCGCGAATCGCCTCGTTGATCTGCACCCCCTCCTTTTGCAGCGGGGCGTTCTTGAACAGGTCGCGGATGTGGCTCATCATGTCGCTGGCCTGCCGGGCATCCTTGTTGATCCGCTCGAAGGCGAGGCGCGCTTCCTCCAGATTCGGCGGCACCGCGCCGAGCCAGCGCAGGCCCGCGCTGGCGTTCATCGCACAGGCGCCGATCGGCTGCTTCAGCTCATGGCTGATGGAGGCCGTGAGCTGCCCCATGGTCGTGACCCGGTTGACGTGCGCCAGCGCGTTCTGGGTTTCCCGGTAGCGGCGCTCGCTCTCGCGCGCTTCGGCTTCGGCGAGCTTACGTTCGGTCAAATCCAGCACGAACGCGACGCCCTGCTTGCCGCCGTCCTCGAACCGGGCCACGCCCATCATCACCGGCACCCGGCTGCCATCCTTGCGGAAGTATTCCTTCTCGAACGGTTGCAGGTGGCCGCTGCGCTTGAGCACCGGCAACCGGTCTCGCAGATCCACCTCGAGCCAATCCGGCGGGGTCATCGCGGTCCAGCGCATGCCGCGCGACCGCAAGTCCTCGCGGTCGTAGCCAACAAGGCGCAGGAAGGCGTCATTGGCCTCGACGATGACCTGGGTTTCCACCTCCCACAGGAAAATGCCGATGATGTCCGAGTCCACCAGGCGCCGGATCCTGGCCTGGCTTTCCGCGAGCTGGCCGCTCAAGGCCATCAGCATGTTCAGGTCGGCCTGCAGGATGTCCCGGCACATTGCCAGTAGGCGGAGAAACTGGTCGCTGTAGGCGTTCTTCTTCCGGTCGAGCACGCAGATCGTGCCGAACACTTCGCCATCGGGCCAACTGATCGGGAGCCCCATGTAGGAGATCATGCCCAGCTTGATATCCGGGTTGGCATTCCAGTCCACGTCCGCGATGGCATCCGGCACCAGCAGTGGCTGGCGGGTCTCCATCACGGTCTCGCAATACAGTCCCGTATCCAGCGGGGCGGTCTCGGCCGCCTCATAAGGATTGCCTGCCGAGTGGCTCGATACCAGCACTTCGATATTGGGCGCCTTCGCCCGCATGATCAGTGCGGACGGCACGCTCATGATCTCGGCGAGCAGGTTGACGATGTCTTGCCATTTGTCGACGGTTTGCGGGGGGACTTCGAGGGCGTGGGGCATGGGGGAGGACAGGGAAGGGCGAATCTGGTGTTCCGCAGCTGGAGCTCGGTTCAGATGGTAGCGCTAAACCCGAACAACTGAGATGACGGACGCGATACCGGCGGATCTGTGGCGTTTCAGGCATTTTCTGTCGCCTTCGCCACGTGCACGCACAAACGTCCATTCAGGGCTTGTTTTTTACTGACCTGTCAATTATTGTTCGGGCAAACAATGCGCAGTCCGGCCGGATTTTACAGGAGCCGACGCTGCGCCACTTTTTTGCACGTTTAACTGACAGGTCAGATAATGTTCGAACAATCAAACGGAATGCCGCCCGGGGCGCGCCGCCTGGCCGCACCAGCGCTGCCGGCGCTGCCGACGCTGCCGGCGCTGTCGGCCCCGGTGGCCATGGTGGTAGCAGCGGTGCTGGCGGGCTGTGCGAACTACGCCGGCATGCGGAGCGAGAGCCAGATGGCGCAGCCCGGCCAATACGCCACGGCGCAGAGCCTTCCGGCGGAGCAGGGCCGGTGGCCGGCGGCGGATTGGGCCGACCAGTTCGGGGATGCGCAACTCAAGACGCTGATCGCGGAAGCGCTGCAGGACAGCCCGACGCTCGACAAGGCCCGCGCCCGCGTGGCGGCGGCGGTGGCGTTCAGCGAGACCGCCAACGCCAACACGCTGCCGCAGGTGGGCGCCGGCTATAGCTGGACGCGCCAGCGCCTGACCGAAAGCACCTTCATTCCGCCCGCGTTTGCCGGGACCTGGCAATCGGAAAACAAGGCCTTCCTCGGCGCCAGCTACGAGCTGGACCTGTGGGGCAAGAACCGCGAGGCGCTGCGCTCGGCCGTGTCGAAGGTGCACGCCAACCAGGCCGAAGCCGAGCAGGTGCGGCTGACGCTGTCGAGCACCATCGCCCGCAGCTACAACGAGCTGGGGCGGCTCTACGCCTTGCTCGACATTGCGCGCGACGAAGGGGTCCAGCGCACCGAAGTGCTGCGCGTGGCGCGGGGGCGGGTGAGGATGGGGCTCGACACCGAAGTCGAGCTCCGTACCGCCGAGGCCAATCTGGCGGCAGCGCAGGTGACGGTCTCCGCGCTGGAAGGCAATATCCAGCGCACGCGCTACCAACTGGGCGCGCTGCTGGGGCAGGGGCCGGATCGCGGCCTGGCGATTGCGCGTCCCACGCTCGGCGTGGGCGACGAGATCCATCTGCCGGCCAACCTGCCCGCCGACCTCGTCTCGCGCCGCCCGGACATCGTGGCCGCGCGCTGGCGCGTGGAGGCCACCACGCACGACATCAAGGTGGCCAAGGCCGAGTTCTATCCGGATATCAACCTGAGCGCGGCCATCGGCCTCGATGCCTTTGGCTGGGGCCGCTTCCTGCGCGCGGCGAGCCGCACGGCATCGGCCGGGCCGGCCATCCACCTGCCGATCTTCGATGGCGGCGCGCTGCGCGCCCAGCTCAAGGGCCGCTATGCCGAGTTCGACTTCGCGGTGGCGAACTACAACGACACGCTGATCCAGGCGCTGACCGATGTGGCCACGCAACTGGCCGATATCCGCGCGGTGGACGCGCAGTTGGTCAACGCCACGCGGTCCGACGAGGCCGCGCAGCGCGCGCTCCGGCTGGCGATGGCCCAGTACCAGGGTGGCCTGACCACGCAGTTGACCGTGCTCAACGCCCAGACCACAGCGCTGGCCAGCAGCCAGGTGGTGACCAACCTGCGCATGCAACGCCGCGACCGCCAGATCGCGCTGGCGACCGCGCTCGGCGGCGGGTACACCGAGACCGCCGCGACCGTCGCTGATGCCCAGCCGACAGCGGCAGCCCGCTGATCCGCCCTCCTTTTCCTCGATAACGGACCCTCTCATGACCTCGACTCCCACCTCCGCCGGCCAGCCGTCCGGCACCGCGCCGAAGACCCGCAAGCGCCTGCTGGCCCTGCTGGGCTTGACCACGCTCCTGGCCGCCGCAGGCTATGGCGCCTACTACTACGGCGTGGCCCGCTTCCAAGAACACACCGACGATGCCTACGTCAACGGCAACCTCGTGCAGCTGACGCCGCAGGTGAGCGGCACCGTGGTGTCGGTCAATGCCGACGACACGCAGATCGTGCGCGCCGGCGAGCCGGTGGTGACGCTGGACCCGGCCGATACCCGCATTGCGCTGGCCAGCGCCGAGGCCGCGCTGGGCCAGACCGTCCGGCAGGTGAGCGCGCTCTATATCAATAACGATGTGCTGGCCGCCACCGTGCGGCAGCGGGAGGCCGACGTGGCGCGCGTGCGTGACGATCTGCGGCGCCGCACCGCGGTTTCCGAATCCGGCGCCGTGGCGGTGGAGGACATCGCCCATGCCCGCGATGCGGTCAAGTCCGCCGACGCCGCGCTGGAGACGGCCCGCCAGCAACTCGCCTCGAACCATGCCCTGACCGACGGGGCCGCCGTGGCCGACCACCCCAGCGTGCAGGCCGCCGCCGCACGCGTGCGCGACGCCTACCTCGCCAATGCCCGCAATACGCTGCCGGCGCCGGTCACCGGCTATGTGGCGCGCCGGTCCGTGCAGGTGGGGCAGCGGGTGGCGCCCGGCAATCCGCTGATGGCCATCGTGCCGCTGGACGGCGTCTGGGTGGACGCCAACTTCAAGGAAGTCCAGCTTAAGCACATCCGCATCGGCCAGCCGGTGGCCCTGCATGCCGACCTCTACGGCAGGACGGTGACCTACCACGGCAAGGTGGCGGGCTTCTCCGCCGGTACCGGCAGCGCGTTCTCGGCCCTGCCGGCGCAGAACGCCACGGGGAACTGGATCAAGGTGGTGCAGCGCCTGCCGGTGCGCATCGCCCTCGACCCGGCCGAACTGCGTGCGCATCCGCTGCAGATCGGGCTGTCCATGCAGGTGGACGTGGAAACCAAGGCGCGCGGCGATGCCCTGGATGCCACGCGCAACGCCACACGCAGCGCCACACGCAACGCCACACGCAGCGCCGCCGAGCCGGCCCGAACCACGTACAGCACCGACGTGTTCCGACAATACGGCGCCGAGGCGGACGTGGAGATCGCCCGCATCATCGCGCGGAACCAGGGGCAGGGCGGCGAGCAGAGCGCTGCGCGCAAGCGTGAGCGAGGCGGCGAGCAAACGCGCACGCGCACCGCGTCTTAACCCTGGCACCACTCCGCCATCACCCCGCCATCACCGCTACCGGAGCCGCATCATGTTTACCGCGACCGCCTTCCAGCCGCCCCCGCCGCTCACCGGCGGGAAGCTGGTGCTGGGCAGCTTTGCCGTGGCGCTTGCCACTTTTATGAACGTGCTGGATTCGTCGATCGCCAACGTGGCGATTCCCACCATCTCCGGCAACCTCGGCGTGTCCGTCCATGAAGGCACGTGGGTCATTACACTGTTCGCGGCCGCCAACGCCGTGGCCATTCCGCTGACGGGCTGGCTCACGCAGCGCGTGGGGCAGATCCGCCTGTTCGTCGGCTCGCTGCTGCTGTTCGTGCTGGCGTCATGGCTGTGCGGCATCGCCCCGAACCTGACCGCGCTGCTGGCCGCACGCATCCTGCAGGGCGCGGTGGCCGGCCCGCTGATTCCGCTGTCGCAGGCCATCCTGCTCGGCTCGTTTCCGAAGGAGAAGAGTTCCCAGGCGCTGGCGCTGTGGGCCATGACGGCCACTGTGGGGCCAATCGCCGGCCCGGCGCTGGGCGGATGGATGACTGACAGCTATTCCTGGGCCTGGATCTTCTATATCAACGTGCCGGTGGGGCTGTTCGCCGCCGCCGTGACCTGGGCGGTCTATCGCGACCGCGAATCGCCGGTGCGCAAGCTGCCGATCGACACGGTCGGGCTGGCATCGCTGATCACCTGGGTGGCGGCGCTGCAGATCATGCTCGACAAGGGCAAGGATCTCGACTGGTTTGCGTCGCCGGTGATCATCGCGCTCGGGGTGGTAGCGCTGCTCAGCTTCCTGTTCTTCGTGATCTGGGAGCTGACCGAGCCGGACCCGATCATCGACCTGCGCCTGTTCAAGGGCCGCAATTTCCTGGTGGGCACGGCGGCGATTTCGGTAGGCTTTGCCTTGTTCTTCGCCAACCTCGTGGTGCTGCCCCAGTGGATGCAGCAATACCTGGCGTATCCGGCGGTCAATGCGGGCCTCGTCACGGCGCCGCTGGGCATTTTTGCCGTGCTGCTGGCGCCGGTCGTGGGCAAGCTGCTGCCGAAGGCGGAGCTGCGCGTGCTGGCCACGCTGGCCTTCCTGGGCTTTGCCGCCGTGTTCTTCATGCGCTCGCAGTACACGACTGGCGTGGATACCTTCACGCTGGTGCTGCCCACGCTGCTGCAGGGTATTCCGATGGCGCTGTTCTTCGTGCCGCTGACGGCCATCATCCTCTCCGGCCTGCCGCCGGAGAAAATTCCGGCGGCAGCTGGCCTGTCGAACTTCGTGCGGGTCTTCTTTGGCGCGGCCGGCACGTCGCTGGCCACCACGGTGTGGAACGATCGCGCGGTGCTCCACCACGCCCGGCTTGCGGAGCAGGCCAGCCCGGGCAATCCGCGCTATACCGCCGCGCTGGAGTCGATCCAGTCGGCCATGCATCTGTCGCCAGGCCAGTCCGTGGCGTTCTTCGAACGCGGCTTGAATGCGCAGGCCATCATGCTCGGGCTCAACGACATCTTCTGGGTCTCGGCGGTGATCTTCGTCGCCATCGTGCCGCTGATCTGGCTGACGCGGCCCACCAAGGGCGCAATGTCGGGCGCCGCTGCGGCAGCCCACTGAGGGGCCGCCTGCGGCTCAGGCGTCTTCGGTGAACTTGCGCAGCAGGCGCAGGAACTCGCTGAACTCGTCCCGGGTGAAATGGCGCAGGCGGTGGTTCAGCACGTCCGGGGCGATGTCGGGAATGCGGCTGGCAACGTCCCGGCCCTTGTCGGTCAGGATCAGGTTGACCACGCGGCGGTCTGCCTCGCTCCGTTGCCGCTGCACCATGCCCTTGCTCTCCAGCTTGTCGAGCATGCGCGTCATCAGGCCGGTGTCGATCTCCAGCAGCTTGCTGATCTCCAGCGGCGTGCTGGCCGCGCCTTGCGTGAGCGACAGCAGGATGCCCATCTGCTGGCCGGTAATGTCCAGCGGCCGCAGCGCCGCGTCGACTTCCATCAGCAGCCCGTTGCGGGCCTTGTTCAGGTGGAAGCCAACGCTCTGCGTCAGCTGGAAGTTCTCGCGGTTGTAGTGTTTCACGGCGCCTCGGGTAAGCCAGGAGCCGTCAATGTATCTGATGCGTCAGTCAATGGGAAGGGCGGGCGCCAGCATCGGCGCGCTCAGCGAATCACCTTCTGGGTCAGGCTCACGACGATGGCCAGCACGGCCACGACGGCGAGCGCGCGGAAGTGGTCGAGATTGGCCAGCAGGGCGGATTGCTGCGCCAGTACCTGCGCGATCTGCGCCGTGGCGAGTTCGGCGGCGCGCGCCGGATCGGACGACGCGGCAATCGCCGCCGTGAAGCGTGCGTGGGCGTCCTGGAACTGCGGGCTGCCCGGGTAGATGGTGTCATGCAGCGTGCTGTAGTGCCACGTGGTCAGCCATTGCTGGCCCACCGTGGCGATGGTCACCCCCAGCGCCTGGCCGATCTGCCCCAGCATGTTCTTGGTCTGCTGCGCGTTGGAGAACACGGACTCGTCGTGCGCCACGCCGCTGAAGGTCTGCATGGCCGTGACCGGCATCAGAATCATGATGAAGACCCCGTACAGCGCGAGCGCGGGCAGCACGTCGCCCCACAGGTCGGGCGCGGGCGGCATCCGGCTCATCATCCAGGCCGAGACGGCCAGCGCCAGGAAGCCGGTGACGAAGTACTTGCGCGGACTGGGCCAGCGCGGCAGCAGGCGCGAAACGGTCAGCCAGGTCAGGACACCCGCCGAGAGTCCCATCGCATAGAACTGCCCGGCGGTGGACCAGGCATGCCCCAGCGAGCGCTGCAGGGCGATGGGCAGGAGGTAGCCGTTCGCGCCCAGGGTGACGTAGCAGAACGTGAACAGCGCCAGCCCGCTCAGGTAGCGCGGTTCAACCAGATTGCGCAGCTTCAGCAGCGGGCGATCACTGCGGGACTCCGCCCAGATGAAGCCGAGCAGGGCGGCGCCGCCCGCGACGGCGCCGATTACCAGCCAGAGCCGGTCGGCGTAGAAATCGTAGTAGGAACGCTGCAGGACATACAGGACCAGGAAGCTGCCCACGGCCAGCGCCGCGAGGCGCACCGGATGGGCATCCGAGCGTTGCGCGGGCGGCGCCGTGGCCTCGGGCAGGACGCTGGTGGCCGGCAGCAGTGCCAGCGCGCACCCGGCCACCAGCCAGAAGATCAGCGGCCAGCGGTCTGCACTGACGATGGCGGAGGCCAGCCAGGGTGCCAGCGCCATGCCGCAGCACACGCCGGATGCCAACGCCTTGATGCCGAAGAACCGGGCCGGGCCGGGCGGGATCAGGTTCACCGTCAGCCGCGATGAGGTCACCATGCCGGCACAGCCGAGCGCCATGACCATGCGGGCGACCAGGAAGGTTTCGTAGCTGTCGGCATGGGCGCACAGGAGCGCCCCCAGCGCCGCCGCTCCCAGCGACCCCTGGAGATAGCGCCGCCATCCCGCGCGCTCCACGATCCAGCGTTGCAGGGCGATCACCACCACGGCCACGCTGGCGTAGGCCGCCGCGAGGGTGCTGTACTGGTCCGGGCTCGCGCCAATCTCCCCCATGATCGGCGCGGCGGCAAAGGCGACCATGCCGTTCTGGAGGAAGTCGATCGTGGTCAGCGCGGCTATCGTCAGCAGCAGGCGGCGGGGCGGCGCCGCAGTCATGGCGGAAGTCATGGCGTGCCTAGGAGTTCTCTTCGATGATGCGGCGCACGGCCTCGTCGGCGTGCGCCAGCTCGTCCGCGAACACCGTGGTGCGGTAGTTCTGGCCCGGTGCGTCAATGGCCACCAGCCGCTTGCCGTCCCGCGCGCGCGTATCGACGGCCACCTTCATCGACAGGCCGATCTGCAGCGGGTGGGCCGTCACTTCCGCCGGGTCCAGCGCGATGCGCACCGGCACGCGCTGCACCACCTTGATCCAGTTGCCGGTGGCGTTCTGCGCCGGCAGCAGCGCAAACGCACTGCCAGTGCCGGCGTCCTGCCCGATGACGCGGCCGTGATACACCACCCGTCGGCCGTACAGGTCGGTGGTGAGCGTCACCGGCTGGCCGAGGCGGATATCGCGCAATTGCGACTCCTTCAGGTTGGCCGTGACCCACAGTTGATCCAGCGGCACCACGGACATCATCGACACGCCCGGGCTGACGCGCTGCCCCACCTGCACGGAGCGCTTGGTCACCACGCCCCCCACCGGCGCCGCGATGCGCGTGCGCGAGAGGGCGATGCTGGCATTGCGCACCTGCGCGGCGGCGGCGAGCACGTCGGGGTGAGACCCCACCGACGTCCGCTCCACCAGCGCCTGGTTGCGCTTGAGCTGCTCGCTGGCCATGGTCAGCGCGGCCTGCGCAGCGCGTACGGCATGCCGCGCGTGGATCAGTTCCTCGCCCGAGATCGCCCCGCTTGCGACCAGCGCCGTGCGCCGCGTCATGTTTTCCTGCTCCCGCGCCAGATCTACCGTGCGTATCGCCACATTGGCGCGATCCTGGCCGACCGCGGCAAACTGCCCGCGTACCTGCCGCACCGTGCGGGCCAGCTGGGCCTGCGCCGCCGCGAGCGCCAACTGGGCATCCACGCCATTGAGTTCGACCAGCGTCACGCCCGTGGTGACCAGATCCGTGTTGTCGGCGAGGATCGCGGTGACCACCCCGCCCACCTGTGGGGTGACCTGCACCACGTTGCCTTCGACATAGGCGTCTTCGGTCGAGACCTGGTCCCGGCCATATTGCAGCCAGTAGCCGGCTGCGGCGGCGAGCAGGAGGGCGAGCAAGGCGCTGCCGGCGATGCGCCAGCGCCGGGCCGGGCGGACCTCGGCCGGTTTTGCAGGGTCTTGCGCGGGATTGGGTTGGCTGGCGGGATTCAAGATGCGCTCCGGGTGGCCGCACCGCCGCGCTGGGCCGGGGGGGCAGGGGAGGCCGGGGCTGTCGCGGTGTCATACCCGCCGCCAAGCGCGCGGATCAGTTCGAGGTGCAACGTACGCTCCTGGGTTTCAATGTCGATCAGCAACTGCTTCTGCTGCAGGACCTGGCCCTCGGCGGACAGCACCTGCAGATAGTTGCCAACGCCGCTGCGATAACGCGACACGGCCATGTCATAGGCCTCCTGCGTCAGTTGCAGCGCCTGCTGCTGCTCGTTGGCGCGCTCGGCCAGCCAGCGCAGGGACACCAGCTGGTTGACGACATCGTGCAGCGCAGTGACCAGCGTGGCGTTGTATTGCTCCGCGGCAGCGTCGTATTCGGCCTGCCGCACGCCGAGATTGGCGCGCAGCCGGCCCCCGTCGAAGATCGGCAGCGAGAGCGCCGGGCCAATGCCAAAGGTGCGGCTGCCCGCGGTCAGGAAGTCGGACAGGCTCAGGCTCTGCAGGCCGGCAAAGGCGTTCAGGCTGATGTTCGGATAGAACTCGGCCTTGGCGGCGCGGATGTCGTGGCTCGCCGCTTCCACGCGCCAGCGCTGCGCCACCACGTCCGGCCGGCGGCCGATCAGTTCGGCGGGCAGGGTGGCCGGCACCGCCGCCGCGTAGCGGTCGCGCAGTTGCGGGGGGCGGACCTCGGCGCCGGCATCCGGGCCCTTGCCCGCCAGCGCCGCGAGCTGGTTCCGGGTCAGCGCGATGATCTCGTTGATGGCGGCAAGGCGCTCGCGCGTGGCGGGCAGGGCCGCCTCGGCCTGCTTCATGTCGAAGGCGGAGTCGAGCTGCGCATCCACGCGCCGGCGCGTCAGGTCCAGCGTGTTCTGGCGCTGGCGGTAGGTCTGCTCGGTCAGCGCGCGCTGGGCGTAGGCGGCGTCGAGCCGCAGGTAGGTGCGCACGACGGACGTGGTCAGTATCAGTTCCGCCGCGTGGTAATCGACCTCGGCGGCGCGCACGCGGTCCAGCGCGGCGTCGAACGCGGCCTGGTTCTTGCCCCAGAAGTCGAGTTCGTAGCCGAGGCCAAGCTGCACGTCACTGGACCACTTCCAGCTGCCTGCGAGCGGGCGTGGCACGAGACCGTTCTCGCTGAAGCGCTGGCGCGTGGTCCGGGCGCTCAGGTTGACCTGCGGATACAAGGCGGATTCGGCACCGCCGGCGAGCGCATCGGCCTGGCGCACCCGCGCGGCGGCGATACGCAGCGTGGGCTGCCCGGCCAGCGCCGCTTCGACCAGCGCGGTGAGCTGCGGATCGCCAAAGCCTTCCCACCAGGCGCGGTCCGGCCAGGCGGCCGGCGACAGGGGCGTGCCCGCGAGCGATGCGGTGGCGGTCAGGCGGTTGGGATCTTCGACCGTGGCCTGCGTCTTGAGCCCCGTCATGCTGGCGCAGCCCGGCAGGAACGCCGCCGCGCCCAGTACGCCAAGGCATACCCAGGCCGGCACGGTACGCGTCTTTGGCTTCGCCATCACCTTTCTCCGCAACCTTCGCCCGGACGACATGGCCGGGGCTGAACATCGGCCCCGACGACAGGCCGGTTGCCTGCTGGCAATGTAGGGGGCCGTGACGCCTGCCGGTAGTGCCCTGGCGACACGCACGATGTTGCCGCGCGGGCACCAATCGACGCGCGGACAGTGCTTGACGATAGCCGACCAGTCGTCTATATTTCGCTCCATACCAGCCGAGCACGACAACCATGCCAAGACCCGCCAACCCCGAGATCCGCGAGCGACTGCTGTCCAAAGGTGGACGTGTGATCCACGAACTGGGCTTCAACGCGTCCGGCGTGCAGGACATCGTGGCGGCTGCGGCGGTCCCGAAGGGCTCCTTCTACAGCTACTTCGACAGCAAGGAAGCCTTCGCGGCCGAAGTTCTCTGTGCGTACTGGGCGTCTATCGAGCGCCGGCACGGGGTGGTGATGTACGACGCCCGGATCAAGCCGCTCGAGCGGATCGAAAAGCTGTTCGAACTGCTGGTGGAAGACCACGCCGCGCAGGCTTTCAAGCTGGGCTGCCTGGTCGGGAACCTGTCTCTCGAACTGTCCAATGCCAGCGCCGAGGTCCGCAAGGCGCTGGAAGGCATCCTCGCCAGCTGGCAGGGGATGCTGGTAGCCTGCATCGAGGAGGCCAAGGTGCGGCAGGAGTTGCGCCAGGACGTCGATGCCGCGCCGCTGGCGGCGGTGGTGATCGAAGCGTGGGAAGGGGCCGTGTTGCGCGCGAAGGTCGAGCGCAGCGGTGCGCCTTGTCAGCGCTTCCTGGATGTCACGCTCAAGCGCTTGTTGTCCTGAAATTTTTTTGCGCCTATTAATAGACGACTGGTCGTATATAAAAAGGCGTGCAGTGGTCCATCCCCTTTCTCAACCCTGTAGTAAAGCAAGGAGTGTCGCCATGTCTTCCAATCAGAGTCTCCCGAATCGCGTGTCACGCCGTAACCTGCTGCTCGGCAGCGCCGCCGCAGCCTCCGCGCTGGTGGCCACCAGCCTTCCCGGCGGCGCCGAAGCCGCACAGGCTGCCAAGGGGGCCAGCGCCGCGACAGCGGGCAAGCCGCACGGCAGCTACATCACCGCCCGCGACGGCACGCAGCTCTACTACAAGGATTGGGGATCGGGTCGGCCCGTGGTGTTCAGTCATGGCTGGCCGTTGAGTTCCGATAGCTGGGAGTCGCAGATGCTGCTCGTGGCCAGCTCGGGTTTCCGCGCCGTGGCGCATGATCGCCGTGGCCATGGCCGCTCCAGCCAGCCGTGGCAGGGCAATGACATGGATCACTATGCCGACGATCTCGCCACGGTGATCGAAACCCTCGACCTGCGGGACGCCATCCTGGTGGGCTTCTCCACCGGCGGCGGCGAAGTGGCGCGCTATCTCGGCCGCCACGGCACGCGGCGCGTGTCCAAGGTCGTACTGGTCTCGGCCGTGCCGCCGTTGATGGTCAAGACGCCGGCCAATCCGACCGGCCTGCCGCTGGAGGTCTTCGACGGGCTGCGCGCGGCCCAGCTTGCCAACCGCTCGCAGTTCTACCGCGACGTGCCGTCCGGCCCGTTCTACGGCTTCAACCGACCGGGCGCCAAGCCGTCGCAGGGGCTGATCGACGCCTGGTGGGCGCAAGGGATGCAGGGCGGACACAAGAACACCCTGGACTCGATCAAGGCTTTCTCGGAAACCGATTTCACGGAAGACCTCAAGAAGATCGACGTGCCCACGCTCATCATCCACGGCGACGACGACCAGATCGTGCCGATCGACGCTGCCGGCCGCGCCTCGGCGAAGCTGGTCAAGAACTCCCGGCTGATCGTCTACCCGGGCGCGCCGCACGGGCTGACCGACACCCACAAGGAAAAATTCAACGCCGACCTGCTGGCGTTCCTCCGTAGCTGACCTGCGCAACCCAACTTGAAAGGCCCCCGCCATGTGCAATCACAACCCTGCCTACACTGACCCGGCCGAGCCGGCCCTGCCCAGCGCCAGCCTGACGCTGGACCTTGCGCGCACCGCGCTGGTCGTGATCGACCCGCAAGTCGACTTCATGAGCCCCGAAGGCCGGAGTTGGGGCGTGGTGGGGGAGAGCGTGACCGAGCAGAACCTGGTGCCCAACCTCGTCCGCCTGTTCGCGGCGGCGAAGCAGGCCGGCATCTGCGTCGCCATCTCCCCGCACTATTACTTTCCGCACGACCACAAGTGGAAGGTGCTGGGCCCGGCGGAGATGTTCCAGCATGCCGTGGGCATGTTCGACCGCCCCGGCGCGCTGACGCTGGAAGGCTTCCGCGACTCGGGCGCCGATTTCATGCCCGAGCTGAAGCCTTACATCGAGGACGGCGAGACCATCATCTGCTCGACCCACAAGCTTTATGGGCCGCAGGCCAACGATCTGGTGCTGCAACTGCGCAAGCAGCGGGTGGATCAGGTCATCCTCGCCGGCATGGCGGCCAACCTGTGCGTCGAGTCCCATCTGCGCGACCTCCTCGAACAGGGTTTCGAGGTGGCGGTGGTGCGCGATGCCGTGGCCGGCCCCAAGCTACCCGAGGGCGACGGCTACCATGCGGCGCTGGTCAACTTCCGCTACATCGCCAACGCGCTCTGGGACACCGACGAGACGGTCAGGCGCCTGGCGCCGTAAGCCGCCTGAGGCCGCCGGGTAGGCAGTTCGGAGGCGCCCTACAACACCCTCCCAAACCACCACAGCGACAGCAATCCGGCGCAGCCGGCCAGCAAGGCGCCCAGCGCCGCGAAGAACGCGGTGATCTCCACCTGGTTGCGTTTGTCGAATGCCAGCCTGGCGCTGAGGGCGCGGTACACCTTCCTGAGCTGGCTCGCGTCTTCCAGGCGGAAGTACTCGGCGCCGGTGATGTCGGCCACCTGTTTCAGCACCTGCTCGTCGAGCTTGACCCGGGCTGACCAGCCATCCACCGAGAGCACCACGCCGTCGGTGGTGCCGACCCCCACCGTATAGATGCGGACCCCGTGCGCGGCGGCGAGTTGGGCGGCCTGGGCTACCGCCGGGCCGGCGTTGCTTTCGCCGTCGGAGAACAGGACGATGGCGCCCGAGGCGTAGGCGCCGGGGCGCTTGTCGTCGCCGCCCAGCGCATCGGCGGTCTTCTGCGGGGGGATGTCGTCGTCCATGAGGAGCGCCGCGTCGGTGGTGGCCTCCGGCAGCAGGGTCGTGAGCGCGATCAGCAGGCCGTTGCCCAGCGCCGTGCCGCCTTGCGGTTTCAGGCGGTCGATGGCGCTGGCCACGTCTTCCCGGTTGCGGCTGGGCGCCTGCGCCACCGCCGCCGTGGCGGCCATTGCCACCACGCCCACCTTGACCCCCGAGGGCTGGGCATCCAGCAGCACCTTGGCGGCCTGCTGGGCGGCGCGGATGCGGGTAGGCTTCACGTCCTGCGCGCGCATGCTGCCGGACAGGTCCATCACCAGCATGACGGTTTCGATGCGGGAGGGCAGCATCAGCACGGCCTGCGGGCGGGCGATGGCGAAGATCAGCGCGCTCAGGGCCAGCAGGGCCAGCACGGGCGACACGTGCCGGCGCCAGCCGGCGCCGCCGGTGGGGGTCAGGCCGACGGTGCGCAGCGCGGGATAGTGCACCGCCACACGGCGCCGGCGCGCATCGAGCCAGACATAGGCGGCCCCCAGCACCAGCACGAAGCCGAGCAGCCACAGCATTTCCGGCCACAGGAAACTGAAGAGGGGCAGGCCGCTCATCGCATCGATCATGCTGCCCCCGCGCCGCTCGCGGCCCCTTGCTGCCGATGGCGGCGCTGCCGGGCGAAGTGCAGCAGCGCCAGATCCAGCCGGGCGTAGGTCGACAGGGTCAGGCACTCCACGCCGGCCCGCGCGAAGCCCTGCCGCAGTTCGGCCTCGCGCGCCTCGGCGGCGGCCGCAAAGCGCTTGCGGAAGGCCGGGTCATGGGTGTCGACGAACATCTGCTCGCCGGTTTCGGCATCCTGCAGCACCACCAGCCCGAGGTCCGGCAAGGCGACTTCCAGTGGATCGACCAGCCGCACGGCGACGATTTCGTGGCGCCGGGCCAGCATGGCGAGCGATGCCTGCCAGCCCGGCGCGCTGATGAAGTCTGAGACCACGAACATCACGGAGCGGCGTTTCGCCACGGACCGCGCGCGCTCGAGCAGGTCACGCAGCCGGGTGTCGCCCGGCGATGCGGCGGGCGTGGCCTGCATGCGGTCGAGCAGGTGCAGCAACTGGCGGCGCCCCGCACGCGCCGGTATCACCGACGTGGCGATCTCGCCCGCGCCGCCGTAGAACACCGCGCCCACCCGGTTGCCATAGCGCGTCAGCAGCAGCGCCAGCACGGTGGTGAAGTCGTTCAGCAGGTCGCGCTTGCGCACCGTACCGGAGCCGAAATCGATCGAGCCGCTCAGGTCCAGCAGGAACCAGACCGCCACCTCGCGGTCTTCCTGGAACTCGCGCACATGCGGCGTTTGCAGCCGCGCGGTCACGTTCCAGTCGATGTGGCGCACATCGTCGCCGGGACGGTATTCGCGCAGATCGGCAAGGTCCAGCCCGAAGCCGCGGAACAGGGTGCGGTAGTCGCCCTGGAGCATGCCATCGAGCCGGCGCACCACGGTCCACTCCAGGCGGCGCACCAGCACCTCGGTCTGGCTGGCGCGCGGGCCGCCCAGCGGCGCCTCCGCGGGGGGCGGGACCGGGGGGAGCGGGGCAGCGGCGTCCGGGCCGGCCCGGCGCCTAGCGAGCAGCCGCCCGAACATGGGCTTCCAGCGGCCGCTCTGGCACGGGCAGGGCCTTGAGGATGCGCGCGATCAGCTGATCCGCCGTCATGCCATCGGACATGGCCTCGTAGGAGAGCGCCAGCCGGTGGCGCAGGACATCGGGCACCAGGTCCACCACGTCTTCCGGCACGGCATAGTGCCGGCCGCGCAGGAAGGCCAGCGCGCGGGCGCCTTCGATCAGGCCGATGGTGGCGCGGGGGCTGGCGCCGAAGGACACGTAGCGATCCATGTCGGCCAGACCGTAGTTGCCCGGCTTGCGGGTGGCTGCCACCACGCGCACCGCGTACTGGATCAGTTCCGGGTCGACGTAGACCTTGCGGCAGGCTTCCTGCAGTTCGACCAGATGCTCGGGCGTGGCGATCGCCCCGACGTGGATGCGCGGGCCGGTCACGCGATTGACGATGACGACCTCCTCCTCCTCGCTCGGGTAGCCCACCAGCACCTTCATCATGAAGCGGTCTACCTGCGCCTCCGGCAGCGGGTAGGTGCCCTCGGTCTCGATCGGGTTCTGCGTGGCCATGACCAGGAAGGGCGCCGGCACGCGGTGCGTCTCCCCGGCGATGGTGACCTGCTTCTCCTGCATGACCTCCAGCAGTGCGCTCTGCACCTTGGCCGGCGCGCGGTTGATTTCATCGGCCAGCAGCAGGTTGGTGAACACCGGCCCGCGCACGGTGGAGAACTCGCCGGTGCCCTGGTTGTACATGCGGGTGCCGACCAGGTCCGCGGGCAGCAGATCGGGCGTGAACTGGATGCGCTTGAAGGTGCCGCGCATGGTGCGGGCGAGGGTGTTGACGGTCAGCGTCTTGGCCAGGCCCGGCACGCCTTCCACCAGCAGGTGCCCGCCGGCCAGCACGGCCACCAGCACCCGCTCCAGGAAGTGGTCCTGCCCCACCACCACGCGCTTCACCTCGTACAGCAGGCGTTCCATCAGGTTGGCGCTGTCTGCAGCGCTGCGGGCTTCGTCGTTCATAGGCCTCCGCGTCTAGAAGGGAGAAGATCCGATGGATGCGCCGGCACTTTCGATCGTGATGGCAAAGCCAATGCCGAGGAAAGTGCCGTCCTTGTTGGGATTGAGGATGGCCGTGACGATGCCCACCACCTCGCCGTTCATGTTGACCAGCGGCCCGCCCGAGTTGCCCGGGTTGGCGGCGGCGTCGAACTGGATCAGCTTGTCCAGTTTCTGCTTGTTGTCCGGCGAGACGAACTGGCGGTCCAGCCCGGACACCACGCCGGCGGAGACGGACGGGCCGATGCCGAACGGAAAGCCCACCGCCACGACTTCGGCACCGGGCGCCAGCTCCCGGCTGGAGCCGAGCGTGGCCGCCGGCAGGTCGTCGGGGATGGATTTGGCCTGGAGGATGGCGATGTCCTTTTCCGGAATCGCCTGGAGGATGGAAGCCTCGGCGATGTGCCCGTCATGGAAGCGGATTTCCACGCGGCTGGCGTCGGCAATGACGTGGTGATTGGTGATGACGATGCCACTTTCGGTCACGACCACGCCGGTACCGATCTGGCGCTCCTCGGTCTTGTGGTCGGGCATGCCTTCCGCGGCGATTTCGTCACGCGGCGGGGCGGGGGTTGGCGTGGGCGAAGGTGCGGAGAACTTTGGCGAGGATTTTGGCGACGGCCTGGTGGGTGCCTTGGCGGATGGCGCCGGCTTGCTGTCAGGCGCCGCCGGTGCCGGCTTCGCCTTGTCTTCCCCTGGCGCGTAGCTGCGGACTTCCACCACTGACTCGCGCACTGCCTCTGCGGCGCGCGCCGTGCGCGACGGCAGGCTTTTGGTTTGCAGCGTATGGAGCACGGCAGAATCGATGTCTGCCTGCGTGGGCGCGCGCGGCGAGGCCGGCTGCATCAGCCAGGCGACGCCCACGCCAGCGATGAACACGAGCGCGACTGCCGCCGAGAGCCATCCGTAGATCGTCACCCGTTTCATTGCTGCTCCCGAGGTCCCGTCCCGCCGTGGAAAATACAGTACCATCGTTCTCACTCACGCGCCAAGGAGCAGGGCATGCAGTTTCTCTGGCCGCAAATGCTCTGGCTGCTGCTGGCGCTTCCGCTGCTGGCCGCCGCCTATCTCTATCTGCTGGCACGGCGGAAGAAGACCGCGCTGCTTTATGCCAGCCTGGCGCTGCCCCGCGCCGCGCTGGGCTCGCGCCAGCGGCTGCGGCGCCATATTCCACCCCTGCTGTTCTTCGTGGCGCTGGCCCTGGCGCTGCTGGCATGCGCGCGCCCCAGCGCCACCATCACCCTGCCATCGGACACCGTCACGCTGGTCCTGTCCATGGACATCTCCCGCAGCATGGAGGCCACCGACGTGGCGCCCACGCGCATCAGCGCCGCGCAGCAGGCGGCGCGGGACCTCATCATCGGGCTGCCGGCCAATGTGCGCCTGGGCATCGTGTCCTTCGCCACCACTGCCACGGTGGTGCTGCCGCCCACCAACAACCGGCAGGACATGCTGGAAGCACTCGAACGCTTCCAGCTCCAGCGCGGCACGGCAACCGGCAGTGGGCTGATCCAGGCACTGGCGGTGCTGTTTCCCGACGATGGCATCGACCTGGAAGACATCCTGTTCAATGGCATGTCGGCCCGCCCCGGGCGCGGCCCACGCTCACTGGACGAGGCCGCGTCGGCCGATGCCGCGCGCAAGCGCGACCAGGAACGGGAGGCGGTGCAGCCGGGCTCGTATCGGCACGGCGCGGTGATCCTGCTGAGTGACGGACGGCGCACCACAGGCCCGGACCCGGCGGAAGCCGCGCGCATGGCGGCCCAGCGGGGCGTGCGTGTCTATACGGTGGGGTTTGGGTCCACGCAGGGCGGCGCGGCGGGGGAATCGAACCTGTCTTATTTCATGCAGCTCGATGAACCGGCGCTGCGCGCGGTGGCGACGATAACGGGCGGGGAGTACTTCCAGGCGGGGTCGGCAGCCGACCTGAGCCAGGTCTATCGCCAGCTCAGTGCCCGCTTTGCGCTGGAACACAAGGAAACCGAGGTGAGCGCGCTGCTGGCGGCGGCGTCGGTGTTGCTGCTGGTGGCGGCGTGCGCCTTGTCGATGCTGTGGTTCCGGCGGTGAGTACCGGCAGCGCCGGCATGCCGAGGCACCCGCAAGGTGCCCCGGCGCCCCGGCGCCTCGGTGCCTCGGGGCTGGATCAGGCGCCGTCCAGGAAGGGGCTGCGCTGGCCGAGCCGCGTGCCCAGTGCGTCAGGCGGCAGGGTAGTGTTGGCCGCCGCGCTCGGGTCCATCGCCGGACTGACGGCCGGGGCGACCGGTGCTGAAGTCGGTGCCGCCATGGGCGCGCCCGCCGTGGGCGGCACGCCGTATTGGACCGACTGGCCCGAGCCTTGCGCGTAGGTGTCGGGTGCAGCAGTCGGCACGCCTGGTTGCGCGCCCTGTTGCGTGCCCTGTTGCGCGCCCACCGTGGACGGCGCGGCCGACTGCATCGGCGGCTGACCCTGTTGCACCGGTGGCGCCGGCTGCACCGGCTGGGCTGGCAGCGTCTGCTGCGCCAGCAGCGGGTAAGACGCGATCATCGCACCAGCCATCAACAGGGATTTCGCCAGATGTTGCTTCATTCGTGTACCTCCTAAAACGCCTACAGGCTTGGGAGTGACCACTGTAGCGTCGAGGCACCTGACATTCTGTTTGATTGTGCAACTGACATTTACGAGCCTTGCACGCCACGCCAAGGCCGGTTAGATACGCGCGCGTACCCCGTTTAGCGGGGCCTACACCCGGAACTCGGCCAGCAGCCGGGCCCGGTCCTGATCCAGCGCCGGCGGGTTCCGCACGCCTGACAGGGCGTCTGCCGTGCCGATCTTGACGGGGTTGCCGGCCACGCGCAGCGCCTTGCCGTTGCCAATGCCGATGTCCAGCAGCATGCCGCGCGCCGCCACGTGCGCGTTCTCGACCAGTTCTGGCACGCCGTTGAGTGGACCATGCGGCACCCCGGCGGCTTCCAGCGCGGCTTCCCACTCCGCCGTGGTGGCATCGGCCAAGCGGGCCTCGAGCGCCTCTTTCAGCGCGGCGTGGTGCTCGTTGCGGGCCGGCACCGTGGCGAAGCGCGGGTCCCGCGCCCATTCCTCTCGCCCCAGCGCCGTGCAGAGTGTCGTGAACAGCGCATCGTTGCCCACGGCGATGACGATGAAGCCGTCCCGGGTGGCGAACATGTCGAACGGGGTGATCGACGGATGCCGCGTGCCCAGCGGCTTCGGCACCCCGCCCGTGGCCGAGTAACGCGCGATGGGGTTCTCCAGCAACGCCACCTGGCAGTCGAGCATCGAGATGTCCACCCGTTCGCCCAGCCCCGTGGCCGCCCGTTTGAGCAGCGCGGACTGGATGCCGATGGTGGCGTACAGCCCCGCGCCGATATCGCCAATCGATACGCCCACGCGTGCCGGGTTGCCGCCGGCCTCGCCGGTCACGCTCATCAGGCCGCCCATGGCCTGCACCACCATGTCGTACGCCGGGCGGTTCCGGTAGGGACCGGTCTGCCCGAAGCCGGAAATCGACGCGAAGACCAGCTTCGGGTAGCGCGCGTGCAGCGCGGCCCAGGTGTAGCCGAGCTTCTCCATCACGCCGGCGCGGAAGTTCTCGATCAGCACGTCGGCTGTCTCCAGCATCTTGTCGAGCACCTTGCGGTCGTCCGGCTGCTTGAGGTCCAGCGCGATCGATTCCTTGTTCCGGTTGATGGAGGCGAAGTAGGCCGACTCGCCATCCACGAACGGGCCCACCTGACGCGAGTCGTCGCCGCCGTCGGGGTGCTCGATCTTGATGACGCGTGCGCCAAGGTCGGCCAGCATCATCGTGCAATAGGGGCCGGACAGCACCCGCGTGAGATCCACCACGGTGAGGCCCGCCAGCGGCAACTGGCCCTGACCCGCCGGGGGCGTGTTGGGGGGGATGGTCGGATTGGTCATTGCATGCTCCATGTCTTTCAATCGATCTTCGCGCCGCTGGAGACCGCCAGGTCCACGCCGATCCGGCCTTCGCGCGCCGCGTATTCCTGGAATTCGGCCACCGAGGCGGAGACGGCCACCTCATCGCCCTGCATCAGGAATTTCTTCTTCAGTTCGGGGTTGGCCATGACCTTGGCGGTGGCCGCGTAGAGCTTGTCGATGATCTCGGGCGGCGTCTTGGCGGGCGCGAACAGGCCGTACCACGCGGAGAGGTCGTAGCCCTTCACGCCGCCCTCGGCGATGGTCGGCAACTGGGGGTTGGCCGGCGAGCGCTGGGCGGACGTCACGGCAATCGGCACGATCTTGCCGGTGTCGATCATCGGCTTGACGGACGGCGCCGTGCCGAAGGTGAGCTGCACATCGCCGGCGGCCACGGCCTGTGCGGACGGCGCGCCGCCCTTGTATGGCACGTGGGTCATCTTCACGCCGGCCAGTTTGGTGAAGTAGACGCCGGCCAGATGGGTGATGACGCCGTTGCCGGAGGACGAATAGTTCAGCGAGCCCGGGTGCGCCTTGGCCTGCGCCACGAGGTCGGCCACGTTGCGGATGCCGGTGTCCTTGTTGACGGCGAGGATCATCGGCGCCGCCACCAGCCGCGTGATGGGGATGAAGTCGGCCGGCTCGTACCTGATGGATTTGTAGAGCACCTTGTCGCCGCCCATCAGGCTGGCCGTGGCGATGTAGAGCGTGTAGCCGTCCGGCGGTGCCTTGGCGACGAACTCGGCGGCGATGGTGGTGCCCGCGCCGGGCCGGTTATCGACGATGACGGGCTGGCCCAGTTCGCGGCTCAGCGCATCGCCATAGAGCCGCGCCGTGTTGTCCGCGCCGCCGCCGGCGGGAAAGCCGATGACAAGGCGGATGGGTTTGGTCGGGTAGGCCGTCTGCGGCGAAGCCTGCGCAGGTACGGCGGTGGCGATGAGGGCCAGCGTGGCCAGGGCGGCCAGGGACTGCGTGGATACGGGGGTCTTTGTCATGGTGGGTGTCTCCTCCGGGTAGCTGTATCGCTACTTGCCGCTGAATACCGGCTGGCGCTTTTCCTTCCACGCCGCCGCGCCTTCCCGGAGATCTGCCGAGGTCTCCGAGCGATGAATGTCCCGCGCCAGCGCGTCGGCATCGAGCGTGCCGCGCGCCAGCGCGTTGAGGTGCTGCTTCATGCCGAGCAGGGCGATGGGCGCCATGCCGGCCAGCTGGGCAGACAGTTGGTCCACCCGCGCGTGGAGCGCCGCCGGCTCGACCATCTCGGTCAGGAAGCCGATGTCCAGCATGGTGGCGGCGTCGATGCGGTCGGTGGTCAGGAACAGGCGCTTGGCGGCGTTCAGGCCGAGCCGCGACACGTAGCGCGCCATGCCGCCGCGATAGAAGTGCAGGCCCAGGCGGGCGGCCGGCATGAACATATCGCAGCCGGGCACGCCGATGCGGAAGTCGCACGCGAGGCAGAGATCGGTGGCGCCGCCGTAGACGCCGCCGTTGATGGCGGCGATGGTGACCGGGCGGGCGGCCTCGATGACGTCCATGACTTCGCCGAAGTTCAGCGCACCTTCGTCAGACTTGCCGGCCAGCGAGCCGATGTCGTAGCCGCTGCAGAAATACTTGCCGGCGCTGACGAAGCGGAGCACCAGCACGCGCGCCATCTCGTTGACCGCCTCGATATGATTCCGTATGGCGCGTAGATCACCCGGGTTGAGGCGGTTGGCGACCTCGGGGCGGCGCAGCGCGATCGTGGCGACGGCGCCGTCCACAGTGAGCAGAGGCGAGTTATCATCCATTCCGAAATATCTCCCTGGTGTCTTGATATATTCACGAAGCCTACAGATATTTTTTTTCTAGGACAAAAGAGGGTATACCCGTGCAATCACTCCAGGATCGCATCCGAGAAAACGTGGTGTCGGCCATTCAGACCGGCGCGCTGCCCCCGGGGGCACAGATCGACGAGAAGGCGCTGGCCGATGCGTTCGACAGCTCGCGCACGCCGGTGCGCGAGGCGCTGCTGATGCTGGCCGCGCAGGGGCTGGTGACCATCGTGCCGCGCGCCGGCATGTTCGTGCACCGGCCGACCGCCGCCGAACTGGTGGCGATGTTCGAAACCCTGGCCGAGATGGAGGGCGTGGTGGCGCGGCTGGCGACCCAGCGCATCACTGCTGCCGGCAAGAAAGTGCTGGCCAATGCGCATGAGGCGGCGGCCGAGCACGTTGAGCGCGGAGATACTGCGGGCTATATCGAAGCCAACCGCAAATTCCACGACGTGCTGTACCAGGCTGCAGCCAATCCGTTCCTGTCGGAGCAGATCGTGCAGCTGCGCCGCCGGCTGGCGATCTACTGGCAGAAGAAGGGCCTCATCAACGACGCCCGCGTACCCAGCTCCCACCGCGAGCACGGGCATGTGGTGGAGGCGGTGCTGGCGGGCAATGCCGACGTCGCCGCCGAGGCCATGCGGACCCATATCTCGGCGGGCGGCAAGGCCATCGCCGATCTCGTGTTGCTGGCCAGCGCGGGGGTGGAGTAGGGCGCGCAGTGCAATCCGCGCCGTGCAATCCACGCCGTGCAATCCAGATAGCCAGTCCGCCCTATGGTAGAAATGCCACACAAGTTCTGGTAACTCTCCCGGGTCCGGCGCATGCCTGCGCCGCAAGACATCTCACCCATACCCAGGAGTTTTCCGATGCGAGGCTTGTTCGTCGCGATCATCGCGGCCTGCGTTTCGGTCGTCGCCAGCGCGGAGATCGTGTGGCCGCCGAATGCCGGTGGCGGCTTCACCCGCAATGGTCTCTGGCGCAACGTGCAGGCGCGTTGCCTCACGGCCGGCGCGCCGCGCCATGCCGATTGCGCCGTGGTTGACCGCGACCGGGGCCTCGTGCTCTACAAGGACGCCGTCGGCGCCTCTCACTACCTCGTAATTCCCGATCACCCCGTTACGGGCGTGGAAGACCCGCGCGTCTGGACCGGCCCGCGCGCCAACGGCTGGGCCTTCGGGTGGGAAGAACGCCAGATCGTGGCGAGGGCGGTCGGCAAGCCGGTGCCCGATACGCTGATCGGCCTGGCCGTGAATTCCAGGGCCTCCCGGAGCCAGGACCAGCTCCATATCCATCTGGACTGCATCAGCGGCGCCGCTCAGAAGTTTCTGAATCAGAGCGGCATCACGCCGACGTGGGGGGCGTTCACGTTCGCAGGGAAGCGCGTGCTGGCGAAGCGCGTGCCGGCGGACCAGCCGGTGCTGGCCTTCAATCCGTTCGATGAAGTGCGTGGAGACATGGGTACGGCACCGGGCACCGCCATCGCGCCGCAGGACCGGGGCATCTTTCTCGCCTACACCGGCGGCAGCTTTGTCGTAGTGGACGAGCCGGTCGATCTCGCGCCCGGCAACAACGGCCACGCCAGCGACTTCCTGGACCGCCGCTGCAAGCTCGGCCGATAGATCAGGGGCGCCTGGGAAGGGGCTGGCCGGACCTCAGGAGATTCCGAGAAACCCTAGGAAAATCAACGAATTAGCTACACATGACGTAGCGCAAACAGCGCGCTTTGCGCGCTTCCGGCGCCATCGAAACGGAGTACGGTTCTGCCGCAAATCCAAGTCGATGGGGAGGGAAGTGAAAGCAATGGCGCAGCGGACGGAATACCGGGCGGACGATGGCGGTGCCCTGGCGGCGGGGAGGCAGTCTTACTTCCTCGACGTGCCCGGCGCCGAACATGCCGCCGCGCTGTCGGTGGTGTCCTTCACCGCCAAGGAATGGCTTGGCGACACCTACGTCGTCACGGTGCAGTTCACGCACCCGCTGGAACTCCCGCGCGCCGACTATCTCGGCAAGGCCGCCACCTTCCGGATCGACCACGGCAATTCCGTCGATGGTGCCGATGGTGCCGATGGCGCCGATGGGGCCGATGGGGCCGAACCCCGCAAGTTTGCCGGCTGCATCACCCGGCTCAGCCGGCTCCAGCGCTCCCGCGACCTGTTCACCTACGAGGCCGTGGTGGAACCGCTCGCTGCGCGGCTGAAGCTCACGCAGGCCAGCCGCATCTACCAGCACCAGACTGCGCCGCAGATCATCGAGGCCATCCTGCGCCGGCACGGCCTGCAGGGGCATCAGTTCACCTTCCGGCTGCGCCGCAAGTATCCGCAGCATGCGTTCCGCTTCCAGTACCAGATGTCCGACTGGGCCTACATCCGCCTGCTGATGGAGCAGGAGGGGCTGTACAGCTACTTCGTGCCCGGCAAGTTTGGCGAGATGCTGGTGTTCGGGGACGACATCGACCACTACCTCTACCAGCCGGAACTGCGCGTGCCGTACCGGGAGACCGCCGGGCTGGAGGCGGGCGTGGAGGCGGTGCTCGCGCTGCAATCCCATGCGCAGACCGTGGCGGCGTCATTTCGCGTGGCGGACTACCACCCGGGCAGTGCGTGGGAGCGCTTCACGGGTGAGGCGAATGTCGCGCGCAAGGAGGCCACAACCTACGGGGAGTCCTATGTCTTCGGCACCCATCACCTGGACTTCGCGGGCGGCAAGTGGGAGGCGCAGCTGCGCCATGAAGCGGCAATGGCCGGCCAACTGGTGTTCTCGGGCGAGAGCAACGTGCTGGACCTGCGCCCGGCGCGCATCCTGCGCATGGACCTGGCGCTGGCCGAGGCACCGAACGGGCAGGTCATCACCGAGGTCATCCACACCGGCGCGCGCGATGCCGCCTATCGCAACACCTTCAAGGCCATCCCTTCGGACCGGCGCTTCCGGCTGCCGCTGGCCGAAGACCGATGGCCGAGGATCCAGGGCACGCTGTCTGCCCGCGTGACCTCGCCGGGCCAGTACAAGTACGCCTACCTGACGCAGCAGGGGCACTACACGGTCCGCTTCGACCTCGATTTCGACACCTGGCCGAATGGCGGCGAAAGCGTGCCGCTGGCGCTGGCCAAGCCGTTCGCGGGGGCGAGGCAGACCGGCTTCCACTTCCCGCTCGTCGATGGCACTTACGTGGACGTGGCCTTCCGCGACGGCAATCCGAACAAGCCGTACATCGCCCACGTGCAGCACAACAGCCAGCACGAAGACCTGATCACGAACCGGGACCGCTGGCTGTCGCGCAACGTGATCCGCACCCAGAGCAACAACAAGCTGCGCTTCGAGGACTGGGAGGGGCAGGAGGGCGTCAAGCTCTCCACCGACTTTGCGCGCAAGTCGCAGCTGAACCTCGGCTATCTGGTCGACGACAAGCGGCAGAAGCGTGGCGAGGGCTTCGAGCTGCGCACGTCCGGATGGGGCGCCGTCCGGGGCGGCAAGGGCCTGTTCCTGTCGGCCGATGACCAGCCCGCCGCGAGAGGCCCGCAACTCGGCATGGACGCGGCCCGGGGTTTGCTCCAGCAGGCGCTCCAGCAGACCGAGGCGCTGGCCTCCGCCGCGCAGGCCGCGCAGGCGGTGGCGGCGGACTACGGCCGCCAGAAGGCGCTGCTCGACAACACCCTCGACACCCTCAAGCAAGCCGGCCTGCTGGCCAGCGCGCCGGCCGGCATGGCGCTGGCGTCTGGCGGCGACCTGCAACTGAGCGCGAGCCAGAACCTGATCGGCACATCGGGCGGCCACGCGGACTTCAGCGCGTTGAAGCGCTTCACCGTCGCCGCCGGCGAACTGGTGTCGGTCTTCGCGCAGAAGCTCGGCATCAAGCTGTTCGCCGCAAGGGGACCCATCGACATCCAGGCGCAGAGCGACGACATGCGCCTGCTGGCCGACCAGAACGTGACCATCAGCAGCGCCCACGGCAGGGTGGTCATCGAGGCCGAAAAGGAACTGCTGCTGAAGTGCGGCGGCTCCTACCTGCGCCTGTCGCTCACGGGTATCGAGGACGGCACGCGTGGCGACCGGATCATCCGGTCGGCCTCCTACACGCTCGATAGAAAACAGTCGCTCTCGCAGGCGATGAATACGTGGAAGCACACGGAGTTCGACGAAGCGTTCACGGTCCGGTGGCCGTTCGACGACGAACCCGCCAGCCATGAGTCGTATGCCGTGGTCCGCGACGACGGCAGCCGCATTCGCGGCAAGGTGGATGCGGAAGGCAGGACATCGCTGCAGAAGAGCCTGTTCGCCGAGAGCGTGGAACTGCTTTGCCCATTGAAATCCTGAGGACGACAACCTTGTCAGCGAGAGAACGCATTATCCCGCCCGAAATCCAGCCGGACGGCTCGGTCCGCTATCGCTCTGTCATGACGCCGCCGGACGACAGCGTCGCGGTCTGTTATCTGGTGTCACGCCGGATGATCCCGGTGGTATTCGTGCCGGGCGTGATGGGGTCGAATCTGCTTGGCCTCCGGCCCCGCAGGCGGTTCAACGGCAACATTGAATTGACGAAGGAGCCAGTGTGGCTGCTCGACAGCATGGCCGATGCGGCGACCTGGATTCCCGTTGGCGCCGAGTTCCGGAAGATCATGCTGGACCCGGGAACGACTTCCGTCTATGGCGGCGGAAAGCTGCCTGCCGGGACGTCGCTGACAGAAGACGAGATGAGACGCCGTGGCTGGGGAGAGGTCGCCCACATCAGCTACGGCGGGTTTCTGGCCTGGCTGGAGAACGCCCTCAACGACACCCACGATTTCCTGACAGGCGTGCGTTCGCAGTTGATGGAGCCGAGCACCGTGCAACGCGTGGGCGTGGAGCCGCTGACCCGCGCGGAGGTGGCGCTGTCCTACAAGTACCGGTACCCGGTGCATGCCGTCGGCTACAACTGGCTGCAGTCGAACCGCGCATCGGCGGAGCACCTGAAGGCGCGCGTCGAGACGTTCATGGCGTACTACCGGAAGCAGGGATTCATGTGCGACCGGGTGATCCTCGTCACGCATTCCATGGGCGGGCTGGTGTCACGCTGCTACACCGAAGTGCTGGGCGGGCGAGACAGGGTGCTGGGCGTCGTGCATGGCGTCATGCCGGCTACCGGCGCGCCAGCCGCCTACAAGCGCGTCAAGGCGGGAACGGAAAAACCGGCTGGCTGGGCACTGGGCTGCGATGCGGAGGAAATGACTGCGGTCTTCGCACAGTCACCGGGCCCGCTGCAACTGCTGCCGACGCCGGAGTACGGCATGCGTTGGCTGAAGTTCCGGGACGGGGACAAGGTGATCGGCTTGCCGAACACGGATCCGTATGACGAGATCTATATCAAGCGTGGAAAGTGGTGGTGCCTCTGCGATGACAAGTTGATCAATCCGGCGGACAAGAAGAAGGAGACCCTCGAGCGCGACTGGAAGACATATGAGTCGATGGTCAAGGACGACGTCAGGCCGTTTCATCAGGCAATCTCCGGTCGATACCATCCGAACTCGTACGCCTTCTTCGGCGACGATGCCAATCACAAGAGCTGGGGCGAGGTGACATGGCAGCGACGCCATCAGGCAGGCCTCGGGCCCGCAAGAGGCTTGCCGGTCGATGACCCGCTGGAGGGCAAGGTAGTGGCGAACAAGGGCACCGGGGAGATCGCCGTCCACACCCGACGCGGTGAAAACACCGTTCGTACGGTCTTCCAGATCCAACCCGCAGCAGAAAGCGGTGACGGTACGGTCCCGCTCCGCTCGGGTGCCGCGCCAAAAGGAAAGACAAAGGTCTGCCTTGCCTATCGTGGCATCGACCACGAAGGCGCCTTCAAGGCGCTACCCATCCAACTCTTTACGCTTTGGTCGATCGTGAAGATCACCGACGCCGTCAAGCTCACCTCCATGGCGTACAGCAAATGAAGTTCAGCCGTAGATGCTTTACCGCCGGCCTTTGCCTGACGCTTGCAGGCTGCGATTTCTCTCCGAAAATGACCGAGCAAGAACAACAAGCCATCCAGGCACTGACTACCCGGCTCGTCCCGCAATGCGTGGGGCGCTATCTCATCGATATGCCGGCGCAAGTTGAATTGAGCGGCATGGTGAAGATTGAAGGTGCCATCGTCGAGACGATGGCCATGTCGCTGGACGAGTTCCGCAAAGCGATGGCGGCGCGGGAGACCGAACTCACCAAGACGCGGAGTATCGACGCCCATCCGTTCCTGTACGTGAACGCGCCGGCTTGGGATGAGCATTCACGCTACTTCCTGCATCGCGGCTCGATCGGCGACGATCCGGGTAATCGGATACTGGAAGGGTATCGCTGGGAGAACGGTGTCCTGATCAGTATCCGACTTCGCTCGTCGGACTACACAAAGCCAGATCAGACCAGGGATCCGCTCGTACGGCAGATGGCGGTCAAAAACGACGTGCCCCGCGCCGCCACGCAGGTGTTCGAAATGCTCACCAGCTTCCGCGGCCGGCCGGATGGCGCGATACCCACAGAGCCCGGTCTCTGCGTTCCCGGCGGGATTCTCCTGGGCAAGTCGAAGGATGACGAGCAGGTTGATGTCGATTTCAACCTGCCGGCCTATCCGGACGTCTACTTCAATGTCTTCACCCATTCCAGCCTTCAGGAGAAGACCTCCTTGCTGTGGCGGGGCGGCCCGATTGCCGCTGCGCAACGCGTGCTCGATGACGGCAAGACGTTACGCAGGGGCACGGTGGATCTGCCGGGTGGCCGGGGCGAGGAGATGGTTATTGCGGGGCCGATGATCGTGACGAACGTCCAGGGGCAGGCGTTCCGGCTGGAGAGCAACGCCACGACCGGCAGCCCGGAGACACCGTTCATCGCCGTCAAGCTGAGCAACGGCGGCCCCACGGGCCTGGAAGAACCGTTGAAGAAGGCCTCGCTGACGGAGGCGCAGGCACTGGCCCTATGGGACGCCGTGTCCCGCACCCTGCGGCCCAGGCCGGGTGCTCTCTGAGAAGCCGGCGATGGTCAACGTCAAACAACAACGGTGATGTCATGGAAGTCACGCAACGCATTATCCCGCCCGAGATTCAGGAAGACGGCTCCGTGCGGTATCGATCCGTCATGTCGAAGGGAAAGACCGAGGCGATTTGCTACCTGGTCTCGCGGCGGGTCATCCCGGTGGTGTTCGTGCCGGGGGTGATGGGGTCGAATTTGGCAAAGTCGGATAAAGCGAGCACAGCTATTTGGCTGCTGGACAGCTTGAGTACCGTGTTCCATTGGATGAATCGAAGTGCGGCCGAGCGGAAGGTGATATTGAATCCACAGGACACAGTTGTGTACGGAGGTGGCAAGCTTCCGACAGAAACGCCTCTATCGACGGCGGAAATGCGGCGGCGAGGCTGGGGCGAAGTCGCATATATGAGCTACGGAGAGTTCCTCGCCTGGCTCGATGAGGCGCTCAACGATACGCATCAATGGCAGAACGGCATACGTTCCACGCTGCTAAGGGAGGCGGAGGCCCGATCGATCGGCGTGGCCGCGCTTACGCGCGAAGAAGCCGCGTTGTCCTATAAGTATCGCTACCCCGTCCATGCAGTGGGATACAACTGGCTGCAGTCCAACGAAGACTCCGCAAAGCGCCTGGCGGCGAGAGTCAATGCGTTCATGGCCTTCTACCGGAGCAAGGGATTCATGTGTGACCGCGCCATCCTCGTCACGCATTCGATGGGGGGGCTTGTCGGGCGCTACTTCACTGAATCGATGGGCGGCAAGGACGTCATCCTTGGGGTGGTGAATGGAGTCATGCCGGCGACCGGTGCGGCGGTCGCCTACAAGCGGGTGAAAGCCGGTACGGAGGGTGCGGCGGGCAGCGTCCTGGGTCGTAATGCCGAAGAAGTGACGGCGGTTTTCGCACAGGCTCCCGGACCCCTGCAATTGCTCCCGACGCCCGAGTACGGCTCCCATTGGCTGAAGATCCGTGATGGCAATCGCATGGTCTCGCTTCCACGATCCGACCCCTATAACGAGATCTACACCGTGCGGGGAAAGTGGTGGGCGCTATGCCACGAAAAACTTATCAATCCGCTCGATACGCGCAAGAAGACGGTCGACAAGGACTGGAAACAATATGTGCAAACCATTCAGAAGCGAGTCCGCCCATTTCATCTTGCCATCGCCAACCGATATCACCCGAATACGTATGCGTTCTACGGCGACGACACAGCACACACGACCTGGGGAGAGGTCACATGGGGACGGCGGTATGCTGCGCCGCGCTTCGGGCCGCGCGCCGTTGACGACCTTGCCGAGGGAACGGTAATGCACGACACAGGTCGTGGGACCATTTCGGTCCTCACGCGAAGTGCCGGAAACCCATTGCGCGTTGTCTTTGACCTGAACGGTGCGGACGAGAGCGGTGACGGCACCGTCCCGCGCCGGTCCGGCGCAGCGCCACGAGAGAAAGCGAAGGTCTGCCTGGCTTACCGTGGGATCGAGCATGAAGCCGTGTACAAGGTCTGGCCACTCCGGCTATTCACGGTCTGGTCCATTGTCAAGATCACGGATGCCGTGAAAGACACTTCCATGGCCTATTGCAAATGAAGCGCCTCTCATCGCTGCTTATCGTGATCCATGCGCTTGTGCTCCCGGCTTGTGGGAAGACCCCTCCATTGACGCCTCAGGAACAACAGACCGTGAATGCCATGACTTCCAATTTGACCCCGCGTTGTGTGGGACGCCATCTTATCGATCTGCCTGCAGGCATGACCGTCGAAGGCTCGGCCATCGTGGAAGACGCACGGGTCAAGACGAAGATGATGTCCCTCGATGCATTTAATAAGGAGATCTCTGCGCGCGAAGCCGAACTCAAGGCGGTGAAGAGCATGGATGCGCATCCTTTTCTCTATCTCAACGTGCCCGCGTGGGATGAGCACTCCCGCTACTTCATGCACCGGGGTTCGGAACGCAGCCACATCGCAAACCGGATTCTGGAAGGCTATCGTTGGGAGAATGGGGTTCGCGTCAAAGTCACGCTGGAGGCGTCAGATTTCAGCAGCCCCGATCAGGCGGATGACCCGATCGTGCAGCGCATGGACATCAAGAACGATGTTCCCCCGAAGGCCAACCATGTCTTTGAACTGCTTACGAACTTTCGCGGCCGCGCCGAGAACGAGATTCCAACGGAGCCGGGATTGTGCCTGCCGTACGGTCTGATTCTGGGCAAGGCGCGAGAAGGTGAGCGCGTGACTGGGATTTTCACTCTTGCAAGCCACGAGGATGTCGACTTCACACTTGTGACGGATTCAGGTCTCGCTGCAGTAGGTTCGCTATTGCAGCGGCATCGGCAGATTGAGGACGCGTTGTCGCAGATCAAGGGCGGGCGAACGGTGCGTAAAGGGAAGGTCGCTTTGACCGGCGTTGACGCCGAGGAATGGCTGTTGGCAGGCCCAAGACCCACCACGGAAGTGCATGGGCATCTCTTCACCCTGGAAGGGAACGCCCTCGCGGACGATGTGTTGGCACCTTTCGTACGGCTCGATATGGAGACAGCGAATCCGCTTCCGGACTATCGTCCGCTCGAACGTGCATCGCTGACCGACGGCGAGGCCCTCGCGGTTTGGGACGCCATCTCCCGAACCCTGCGGCCCCGGCCGAACGCCTTCTGAGCGCGCAGTGATGATGAAACGATATGTGGTGATCAGCGCGATCCTGGGCGCATCGCTTGTGCTACCGGCTTGTGGGAAGACCCCTCCATTGACGCCTCAGGAACAACAGACCGTGAATGCCCTGATTTCCAATTTGACCCCGCGTTGTGAGGGACGCCATCTTATCGATTTGCCCGCCGGCGTGACGGTCAAAGGGTCCGCCACTGTGGAAAGCGCACGGCTCGAGACGAAGATCATGCCCCTCGATGCATTCAACGAGGAGATATCCGCGCGCGAAGCGGAACTCAAGGCGGTGAAGAGCATGGATGCGCATCCATTTCTTTATCTCAATGTGCCCGCGTGGGATGAGCACTCCCGCTACTTCATGCACCGGGGTTCGGAACACAGTCACATCGCAATCCGGAAACTCGAAGGCTATCGTTGGGAGAATGGAGTTCGCGTCAAGGTCACGCTGGACGCGTCCGATTTCACCAGCCCCGATCTGGCGGATAACCCGATCGTGCAGCGCATGGAAATCAAGAACAGTGTGCCGCGAAAGGCCAACCATGTCTTTGAACTGCTCACGAATTTTCGCGGCCGGGCCGATGACGAGATTCCAACGGAGCCTGGATTATGTCTCCCTCGCGGATACATCCGCGGCAAGGCGCGCGAGGAGGAACGCACAAAGTCGAGGTTCCGTCTTGCAAGCCATGAGGATCTCGGTTTCACCATTCTGACGGACTCAAGTGTCGTTGAAAGGGACTCGCTTCTGCAGAGGCATCGTCAGATCGAGCAGGCGTTGTCGCAGGTCGAGGGCGGGCGAACGGTTCGTAAAGGAAAGGTCGCATTGACCGGCGTCGACGCAGAAGAATGGCTGTTGGAAGGCCCAAGACCCACCACGGAAGTGCACGGGCACCTCTTTGCGCTGGAGGGGAACGCGCTCGCGGACGATGTACTGACGCCTTTCGTGCGGCTCGAAATGGATACAGCGAATCCGCTTCCGGACTATCGTCCGCTCGAACGCGCATCGCTGACCGACGCCGAGGCCCTCGCGGTCTGGGACGCCATCTCCCGAACCCTGCGGCCCCGACCGAATGCCTTCTGAGCGCGCCGCGATGATGAAACGATATGTGGTGATCAGCGCGATCCTGGGCGCATCGCTGGCGCTACCGGCTTGTGGGAAGACCCCTCCATTGGCGCCTCAGGAACAACAGACCGTGAATGCCATGACTTCCAATTTGACCCCGCGTTGTGTGGGACGCCATCTTATCGATTTGCCTGCTGACGCGACGGTCGGGGGCGTCGTCACCTTGCAGGACGCATTGATCGAGACAGAAATCATGTCCATCGACGCATTCAACAAGGAAATATCGGAGCGGGAAACGGAACTCAAGGCGGTAAAGAGCATTGACGCTCACCCATTCCTCTATCTGAATGTACCCGCGTGGGACGAGCATTCCCGCTACTTCATGCACCGGGGCTCGGAATACAGCCACATCGCAAACCGGATTCTGGAAGGCTATCGTTGGGAGAATGGGGTTCGCGTCAAGGTCACGCTGGAGGCGTCAGATTTCAGCAGCCCCGATCAGGCGGATGACCCGATCGTGCAGCGTATGGATGTCAAGAACAGTGTGCCGACAAAGGCCAATCATGTCTTTGAACTGCTCACGAATTTCCGGGGCCGCGGCGAGAACGAGATTCCATCGGAGCCGGGATTGTGCTTGCCGGACGGTCTGATTCTCGGAAAAGCGAAAGAGGACGAACGCGTGACTGCGATGTTCAACGTCGCAAGCCATGAGGACGTCGAATTCACACTTGTGACGGATTCGGATCTCGTTGAAAGGAGTTCGCTATTGCAGAGGCATCGCCAGATCGAGGACGCATTGTCGCAGATCGAGGGGGGGCGAACGGTTCGAAAAGGCAAGGTTGCTTTGGCCGGCGTTGACGCCGAGGAATGGCTGTTGGCAGGCCCGAGACCCACCACGGAAGTGCATGGGCATCTCTTCAGCCTGGAAGGCAACGCGCTTGAGAACGATGTGCTGGCGCCTTTCGTAGGGCTCGATATGGAGACAGCGGTCCCGCTCCCGGACGATCGCGGGCTAGAGCGCGCATCGCTGACGGACGCCGAAGCCCTCGCGGTCTGGGACGCCATCTCCCGAACCCTGCGGCCCCGGCCCAATGGCTTCTGACAGCGGAGGGTCTGTGAAAGCGCATGCCGCGGCAGCCCTCACGCTCTGCGCGACCCTGATGCTCGGGGCCTGCGGCAGGGCGCCCAAGATGTCCCCGCCGGAACAACAGGCCGTCGATGCGCTGACCCACAATCTGATCCCCCATTGCGTGGGTCGCTACCTGCTGGAGATGCCGCCGGGCATGGCGATGCTCGGTTCGACAAAGATTCGCGGCATCATGATTGGGACAGAAGTCATGTCCCTCGGCGCCTTCCAGAATGAGATCGAGAAGCGGGGCGCCCAACTCAAGGCAGTCAAGAGCGTCGATGCTGAACCGTTCCTGTACAAGAACACCACATCCCAGGACGGGCAGCCGGGCTATTTCATGCACCGAGGCGCGGTAGACGCCGATCCGGCCAGGCGGGTGCTGGAAGGGTATCGCTGGGAGAATGGCGCCCGCATCCGGATCGAGCGCGAGGCCTGGGACTTCACCGAGCCGGACCAGTCCGCGAACCCACTGGTTGGCAACGTGACGGTCAAGAACAATGTTCCCCAGCGCGCCGTTGAAGTGCTGAACATGCTGGATAGCTTCCGGGGCCTGGCCGCCGGTCGCCTTCCCACAAAGCCCGCGCTCTGTGTTCCCCATGGCTATCTGCTGGGCAAATCCAAGCCGTACGAGTATGTCGATGTGCGCTTCGATCTGCCATCCCACACAGGGGTCTCGTTCCACATCCTCACCCATTCCAGCCTGCACGAGGCACCATCGCTGTTGCAGCGAGACGGTATTGACGCGGCGACGGGCGCGCCGGACGGGTGGCGCACGCTGCGAAAGGGTGTCGTCAAGCTGCCGATGGAGCTGGCCGAAGAATGGCTGATCGTTCGGCCGACGCGCGCGGAAGGGGAGCAGGAACATCTGTTCCGGCTGGAGATCGGCGCGACGGATGGCAGTCCGGACACGCCCTATTTTGCGCTGACGATGCGCAATCTCCCCTCAACGCCGGCCGCTTTCACCGAAGCCCAGGCACTGGCCCTCTGGGACGCCGTATCGAAAACCCTCCGCCCCCGCCCGAATGCCTTCTAGCCAACCTTCACGTCGATCTTGTCATACCCCTTGATCCGATACACCGCCATGGACACCAGCCAGCTCACCACGAACACGCCGATGATCACGTAGCCGAGCATGCCGAACTGCTCGCCGATGCCGGTGATCCAGTCCCACGGCTGGCCGGTCAGCTCCAGCTTGCGCGCGATCAGTGACAGCGCCTGGATGCCGCCGATCACCACCGCCACGAGGATCGAGACCAGCGTGATGGTCATGTTGTAGTACAGCTTGCGGATGGGGCGCGTGAAGGCCCAACCGTAGGCGCGCAGCATCAGCACGCCGTCTGTGGTATCGACCAGCGACATGCCGACCGTGAACAGCACCGGAAAGACCATCACGCTCCAGTACGAGATGCCCTGCGCCGCCTGCCCGGCTGCGATGCCGAACAGCGCCACCTCCGTGGCGGTGTCGAAGCCGATGCCGAACAGGAAGCCCATCGGATACAGGTGCCAGCTGCGCGAGGTCATGCGGAACAGCGGGCGGAACAGCCGCGCCACCACGCCGTGGCCGGACAGCATCAGGTCCAGGTCCTGGGCGGCGAGGGTGCCGCCGCGCCGGACCTTGCGGAAGGCGCGCCACACCGAGCGCAGGATCAACAGGTTGAAGAAGGCCAGCAGGAACAGGAACGTGGCCGAGACGCTCGTGCCGATCAGCCCGCCCACGTCCTGCATCTCACCGAAGTGCGATTGCAGGAACACGGCGGCGAAGGCGACCCCGATGGACATCAGTGTCACCACCGACGAATGCCCGAGCGAGAAGAAGAAGCCCACGGAGATCGGATAGCGACCCTCCTGCATCAGCTTGCGCGTGACGTTGTCGATGGCCGCGATGTGGTCGGCATCCACGGCGTGGCGCAGCCCCAGCGTATAGGCCAGCACCGCCGACGCCATGAGGACCGGCTGGTGGCGGAACGCGATCCAGGCCCACAGCCATGCCACGACGTTGGCGAGGATCAGGAACGCGTAGAGCGCGGTGACCTTGCGCCGGCTGTCGGCGGGCTGGTCATCGAAAATGCTGGCGAGGAAGGCGAGAAAGGCGGCAGAGGCGCGCAGCCCGGTGACGGCGGCCGGGCGCGAGCGGCCATGGGAATGCGCAGACGGATGGTGTGTCATCGATAAGCCGGGCGACCCCGCCCGTGCAACAGGGGTGACGATGATGACCACAGGCCGGTATCCGGGCTTGCAGGGCGGGAGGCTGGCTCCCCGGTTTCGCCGCCTTCCCGCGCCTGCCGTGGCGGCGTGGCGCAGTGACTGCCGGTCCGTGGACCGGCATGGCGATTCCTGACCTGCTGACCGTTGCGGGGGCAGCACAGGCTTTGCCATCGGGCGGATCTCCCGGACCATGGCGCACCTGTTTCCCGTTTAACCCGCGCAAGGCGCGGGCACCTGCAATCGCTCGCGGCAGGCAAAACCTGTGCCGCAGGCGCGGATTCTACGGGTTGCGGCGCCGCATGGAAAGTGACGTCCCCTGCAGCGCCCAAATTGCAGCGGCAGGTAGGCGCGCCCGGTAATCGCTGCAACGATCTGGCCACTTTCGGGTGCGGAAGGCTTGTCTGGCAAGCCGCGACGCGCACTGGCGGCGGCAGGCACCGTTCGTGCTTGGTGCCAGAGATGGGCCCCACATGGACGACCGGAAACCAGCTCCGCCTACTCGAAAACGGGGAGGAATACTTCCCGCGGGTACTGGCGGCCATCGCAGGTGCGCAGCGGAGCGTGCTGCTGGAGACCTTCATCCTGTTTGATGACGAGGTCGGCCAGCCGCTGCGCGACGCGCTGATCGCGGCGGCGCGCCGGGGCGTCAGCGTGGCGTTGACTGTCGACGGCTTCGGCTCGGCCGATCTGTCGCCCGCGTTCCTTTCCGGGCTGGTGGAGGCGGGCGTGGTTGTCCGTCTGTTCTCGCCCCGCCGGCGGCTGGTCGGCATGCGTACCAACCTGTTCCGGCGCCTGCACCGCAAGCTTGTTGCCGTGGATGCCAGCGTGGCCTTCGTCGGCGGCATTAACGTCTCGGTACAGCACCTGATCGATTCCGGCCCGCTGGCCAAGCAGGACTACGCGGTCGAGGTACGCGGCCCCGCCGCACGCGAGATCCATGCGTTCCTGCTGGACGCCATCCACGCCAACTCACCGGGCCCGAAGGCACCGCCCCAGCGCCCGGCACGCCGGATGCGCGAGGCTGGCGCGCTGGCCGGCCCCGGCGCCGCGCTCCTTGTCACGCGCGACAACGACCGGCACCGCCGCGACATCGAGCGCCAATACCTGCTGGCCATCCGTGGTGCGGAGCGCGAGTTGATCATCGCCAACGCCTATTTCCTGCCCGGATACCGCTTGCTCCAGGCGATCTGCGATGCCGCCCGGCGCGGTGTGGACGTGCAGCTGATTGTCCAGGGCAACCCCGACATGATGTGGGTCAAGCGCACCGTGGACATGCTCTACGCCCACCTGCGCGAGGCGGGCGTGCGCATCTTCGAGTACTGCGAGCGGCCCTTGCACGGCAAGGTTGCCGTGGTCGACGACGACTGGGCGACGGTCGGCTCGAGCAATCTGGACCCGCTGAGCCTGTTCCTGAACCTCGAAGCCAACCTCATCATCCGCGACACAGCCTTTGCCGCCACACTGAAGCAAAACCTGCGCACGCGCATGGAAAGCAGCTGCCAGGAAGTGCCCGCCACGCCAGACGGCGCCCGCCCGCGCTGGCAGGGCCTGGCCACGGCACTGGTCTTCCACGCGCTGCGGCGCTTCCCGGCCTGGGCGGGATGGCTGCCGGCCCATACGCCGAAGCTGCTCACGCCGACGCTGGACGCGCCGCCGTCCGGCTGGCAAAGCGGCGTGGCCACGCCCCCGCGCGAACAGGACTGCCCATGACGATGATCGCCAAGGCGCGCCGGCGCATCCCCTGGAAAGCCGTCAAACGCGTGGCCGGCGTGGCGTTCGTCGTGCTGGTGGTGGTGCTGATCTTCCGCGCGCTGGGCGGCATCGACTGGGCCAAGGTGTGGCAGGGGTTGAAGGGCTACGATGCCCGCACGCTGCTGCCCGCCGCCGGGCTGGCGTGCCTGAGCTTCCTGCTCCACGCCTCGTTCGACCTGCTCGGCCGGCACTACACGCGTCACCACCTGTCGACGCTGCGCGTGATGCTGACCGCGTTCATCGCCTATATCTTCAACCTCAATATCGGCGCCGTGGTGGGCGGGCTCGGGGTACGGCTGCGGCTCTACTCGAAGGCCGAAGTCAGCGGCTCGCAGGTGGCCGGGGTCTACACCATCGCCATCGTCACGAACTGGACCGGCTACATGCTGATTGCCGGCATCGTCTTCAGCCTGTATCCGCCAGCGCTGCCGCCGGCCTGGGGCATCAGCGAGCTGGCACTGCGCGGCCTGGGCGTGCTGATGTTCCTTGCCGGGCTGGCCTACTGGCTGGCCTGCGCCAAGGCCACGCGGCGCCGCATCAAGATTCGCGGGCACGTGTTCAGCCTGCCCAGCCTGCGCTTCGCCCTGCTGCAAAGCGCGCTGTCCATCACCAACTGGATCACGCTCGCCGCCATCATCAACCTGCTGCTGCCGAAGGAGGTGAACCTGCCGGCGGTGCTGAGCGTGCTGCTGATTGGCAGCGTGGCGGGCGCGCTGGCGCATATCCCCGCCGGCCTGGGCGTGCTGGAGACGGTGTTCGTGCTGCTGCTGGGCAACCAGGTGCCCCAGCACACGCTGCTGGCGGCGCTGATCGTCTACCGCGCGCTGTACTACCTGATTCCGATGGTCTTTGCCTCTGCGCTGTATGCGTGGATGGAGATGCGGACTGGGCCTCCGCAGCCGAGGACGGACAGCGCCTAACCCTGACACCATGGATATACCTGCCTCGATCATCGTCATTTCCCCGCATCTGGACGATGCTGTGTTCAGTTGCGGCAACCTGATCGCCGCCAGCCACGCGGCAATGGTCGTGACCGTCTTTGCCGGCGAGCCTGCCCCGGCACCTGGCGCGCCGGAATGGGACCTCGCGGCCGGGTTTTCCAGCGGCGCCCAGGCGGTGCGGGCGCGCCGGCAGGAGGATGGCCGCGCCTTGCGGCGGCTCGGCGCCGAGCCGGTCTGGCTGGACTTCCTCGACGGCCAGTACGGCGGGCGCCGCACCGCGGTGGACATCGCCGTGCGGCTTGGCCGCCTGCTGTCCCTGCAGCGGCGCGCCACCATCGTCGCGCCGCTGGGGGTGTACCACCCCGACCACGTGCTCGTGAACGCCGCCTGCATGCTGCTGCGCGAAGCCGTGGCGGTGGACCATTCGGCGCTGGCCGTCGCCGACGACGAGGCCCCGGCCCCGGCCCCGGCCCCCCAGCAGTGGCTGTTCTACGAGGACGCCATCCACCGCCGCATGCCTGGCGCGTTGCAGAGCCGCCTGGCCGGCTGGTGGCAGGAGGGCCTGATCGCTGCCCCCGTGCACCTGCCGCTATCCCAGCCCCAGTACCAGTCCCGCAAGGCGCTTGCCGTGGAAGCCTACGAGAGCCAGTTGCGCCTGTTCAATGCGGAGCAACTGGCGGATATCAGTGTGCCGGAGCGTTACTGGACCCTCGATCCGCATCCGAAACCCGCACGGTGAGCGGTCCAGCCAGCGGTAGCCGTTACCCTTCCTTGTAAGGCTTACCCGGCCCTACCAGTACGTGGCGATGTAGGCCACGAGCATCAGCGCGATGCCCCCGAGGATGAGCGGATGGGTCCAGACCCGGCGCGGCTTGCCGCGCAAACGGTGCATTTTCTGCTGCTTGTCCTGCACGTCGCCATGAAGCATGGAATCTCCCAGGTGAGCGACCCATTCGGGCCCGGTCTCTGCCATGTGCAGATTGCGTGCCACCGGCCCGGGCGCCGGAGGCGGCCAGCCGGTCCTGCCGATAGGACCAGCTGGTCCCATTGAACCGTCCGGGCGGCTCCCCTAGAGTCAGTCTCCATAACACCGACACCCACCGGAGACAGGACGTGCACCCCAACCGACGACAATTCCTCGGCCAATTCCTCGGCCAATTCTTCGATCATTGCGCCGTGGCCGCCGTGGCCGCCGTGGCCGCCGTGGCAATGACTGCTTCCCCGCTGGCCATGGCGCAGGACAAGCCCATCACCATCGTCGTGGGCAGCCCGGCGGGCGGCACCACCGACGCGCTGGCCCGGCTGATCGCCCGGTCGATGGGGGACTCGCTCCATCGCACCGTAGTGGTGGACAACCGGCCCGGCGCGGGCGGCAATATCGCCGCGCAGTACGTGGCGCGCAGCACGCCGGACGGCAGTACGCTGCTGATGAGCTTCACCGGCCACACCATCAACGCCTCGCTCTACAAGAACCTGCCGTTCGATGCCGTACGTGACTTCACGCCCATCACCATGGTGGCGCGGGTGCCCAGCGTGCTGGTGGCGCGCAAGAACGCGCCGTTCGACACCACGGCCGGCCTGATCGACTACGCGAAGCGCAATCCCGGCAAGCTGAGCTTCGCCATCGGCGCGCAGGGCTCGTCGCTGCATCTGGCCAGCGAGCAGTTCAAGCTCCAGACCGGCACGGACATCCTCAACATCCCTTACAAGGGCACCAACCCCGCGCTGACCGACCTGCTCGGCGGCACGGTGGACCTGATGTTCGCGAGCACGGTGAACGTGCTGCCCCACGCGCGCAGCGGCGCGATCAAGATCCTCGGCGTCAGCAGCAAGGACCCGCTGCCGCAGTTCCCCGGCGTGCCGGCCATCGGCAGCACGGTGAAGGGCTTCGAGTCGAGCGCGTGGTTTGGCCTGTTCGGCCCGGCCAGGCTGCCGCCGGCCACGGTCGACCAGCTTTACCGCGCCGTGCGCGTGGCCGTGGAAGACCCGGCCTACCGGCAACGCATGGAGACCGAGGCCGCCACGGCGGTGAGCATGACGCCGCAGCAGTTTGGACAGTTCGTCCGCAACGATATCCAGCACTGGGCCAAGGTGATCCAGGCGTCTGGCACGAAGGTGGAATAAGTGGCAATGACCAAGATTGCGCCGCAGACGTTGGCGCAGAAGCTGCTGGCACGCGCCACGGGGCGCCAGCATGTGTCCCCGGGCGAGATCGTCACGTGTGGCGTGGATCTGGCGATGATGCATGACTCGGGCGGCCCCCGGCGCGTGAAGCCGATGCTGGAGAAGCTCGGCGCCAAGGTCTGGGACCCGGACAAGGTGGTGGTGGTGACCGACCACTACGTGCCCGCCCATGACGCGGACAGCCAGGCCATCGTGCAGCTGGCGCGCGACTGGGTGAAGTCCGCCGGCGTGGCGCGTTTCCACGATATGGAAGGCATCTGCCACGTGGTGCTGCCCGAGAAGGGCTACCTGCGCCCCGGCATGTTCGCCGTGGGCGGCGACAGCCATTCCTGCACCGGCGGCGCGTTTGGCGCGTACATGTTCGGCATCGGCGCCACGGAGATGCTGGGCGTGCTGGTCACGGGCGAGATCTGGGTGCGCGTGCCGGAGACCATCCGCCTGCATTGGCATGGCCGGCTCCAGGCGGGCGTCTCGGCCAAGGACATGATGCTGCGCATGTGTACGCAGCTCGGCATGGATGGCGGGCAGTACCAGGCCGTGGAATACACGGGCGAGGCGGTGCGCGCGCTGCCGATGCAGGAGCGCATGACGCTGTCCAATATGACCGTCGAACTGGGCGCGCAGGTCGGCCTGATCGCGCCGGATGCGGTCACGCGGGACTGGCTCGCCCGGGTAGGCGTGGCCGATGCGGACCAGATCGACCTGGCCGCCTGGCAGTCCGACGCAGACGCGCCGTGCCTGGCCGAGCACCGATTCGACGCCGCCGCGCTGGCCCCGCAGGTCTCCCGCCCGCACAGCCCGGCTGGGGCCGAAGACGCCGGCGTGTTCGCCGATGTCTCGGTGGATATCGCCTATATCGGCGCCTGCACCGGCGCCAAGCTCGAGGATTTGCGGATGGCGGCCCACGTGCTGCGCGGCCAGCGCGTGGCCAGGGGCGTACGGCTGCTGGTGGCGCCGGCCAGCGCGGCCGATCAGGCCCGGGCCGCCGCCGATGGCACGCTCGGCGCGCTGGAGGCCGCCGGGGCCGAACTGCTGCCCAATGCCTGTGGCGCCTGCGCCGGCTACGGCGCCCACCGCTTCGGCGAGGACTCCGTGGCCATCAGCACCACCGCCCGCAATTTCAAGGGCCGGATGGGTGCCGCCTCGTCGCAGGTCTATCTGGCTTCGCCCTACACGGTGGCGGCCTCGGCCATCGCCGGCCGCATCACTGATCCTCGCGAGGTCATGGCATGAACGCCACGCAGAAACCCGTCTTCGGCCGCGCCTGGGTCTTCGGCGATGACGTCAACACCGACCTGCTGGCGCCCGGCGCCTATATGAAATACGGCATCGGCGAGATCGCCAAACACTGCCTGGAAGCGCTCGATCCCACCTTCGCGCAGGCGGTGCAACCCGGCGACGTGGTGATCGGCGGACGGAACTTCGGTGCCGGATCCTCGCGCGAGCAGGCTGTCGAGGTGCTGCGCCACCTGGGCGTGGCCGCCGTCGTGGCGCCCGCGTTCGCCGGCCTGTTCTATCGCAATGGCTTCAACCTCGGCCTGCCGCTGCTGATCTGCCCGGAGGCGGGCGTGGTGCAGCCGGGCCAGCGCGTGCATGGCGACATCGACGCCGCGCGCGTGCACGTGGCCGACACCGGCGCGGTGCTCGCCTGCGAATCGATTCCGCCACATCTGGTTGCCATGATCCGCGATGGCGGGCTGGTGCCACATCTCGCGCGCAAACTCGCGGCACGACAACAGCAACAGAACGGACAGTCCCTCACGGAGGCAACACCATGAATCTCAAGGAACGGCTGCAGGCACCGGGCATCGTCACCGCACCGGGCGTGTACGACGCGTTTTCAGCGCTGCTGGTGGAGCAGGCCGGCTTCCAGGCCGCCTATCTGTCCGGCGCCAGCATCGCCTATACGCGCTTCGGGCGGCCGGACATCGGCTTCCTGTCGCTGGATGACGTGGCCTCGGTCACGCGCAATATCCGCGAGCGGGTGGACCTGCCGCTGATCGTCGATGCCGACACGGGCTTCGGCAACGCGCTCAACGTGATGCAGACCGTGCGCGTGCTGGAGCGCGCCGGCGCCTCGGCGATCCAGTTCGAGGACCAGGCGGCGCCCAAGCGCTGCGGCCATCTGGACGGCAAGACGCTGATTTCGGCCCAGGAAATGGCCGGCAAGATCCGCGCCGCCTGCGACGCCCGCCGCGACCCCAGCACGCTGATCATCGCCCGCACGGACGCGGTGGCGGTGGAGGGGCTGGAGCCCGCGCTGGCGCGGGCGGAGATGCTCGCCGACGCCGGCGCCGACGTGCTGTTCGTGGAGGCCCTGCGCAGCCGCGAGGACATGGGCACGGCCATCGCCCGGCTCGGCCACCGCGCGCCGCTGCTGGCCAATATGGTCGAAGGGGGCAAGACGCCGGTGCTGCCGGCGGCGGAACTCGAGGAAATCGGCTTCCGGATCGTGATTTTCCCCGGTGGCACGGCGCGGGCGCTCAGTTTCGCGCTGCGTGACTACCTCGCCAGCCTGGCGGCCCACGGCACCACCACGCCGTACCTGCCGAAGATGCTGACGTTTGCCGAGCTGAACGACGTCATCGGCACGCCGGAGATGCTGGCACTGGGCAAGCGCTACGAGTAAGAGGGCAGGGCGCCGAGGTTGCCAAGGTTGCCAAGGTTGCCAAGGTTGCGGAGGGGGCGCGGCGCGCGTACCGTGGCGAGATGTTCGTTACGCCACTTTATTAAGCCACCTGCCATGTTGCCCGATGTCGACATCACGCTGCCCCGGTTCCAGCAGGTTCGCCTGATCCTGCGCGACCGCCTCCGCGCCGGCTTCTACGAGAGCGGGCTGCCCCTGCCCGGCGAACGCCAGCTGGCCGAGGAATTCGGCGTGGCGCGGGTGACGGTGCGGTCCGCACTGGCCCGGCTGCAGGAGGAGGGGCTGGTGGCGCGGCTGCGCGGCAAGGGCACGGTGCCGACCGTGCCCACCGCGCGTCATGAGGGCCCGCCCGGCGCCGCGCTGGGCACTTCGCATGGCGGCGGCCTGCTCGACAACATCGTCAGCATGAGCCTGCGCACGCGGGTCTCCGTGCTGGAATGGCGCCAGATGGCCGCGCCCGCCCGGGTCAGCGCGGCGCTGGGGCTGCCGCCCGGCGCGCCGGTGCTCAAGGTGGTGCGGGTGCGCAAGTTCAAGACCCATCCCATTGCCTATACCGAAGTCTTCCTGCCCGCCGACCTCGCGGCGGCCATCGACCGCCATACCCTCCAGGACACCCCGATGCTCGTGGCGCTGGAGCAACACGGGGTGGAGGTGGTTTCCGCCGAGCAGACGCTGGGCGCAGCGGCGGCAGACCTGAACGTGGCCCGCATCCTGCGCATCGCGCCGGGCGTGCCGCTGCTGCGCGTGTCCCGCGTGGCCAGTGACCGCAACGGCCGGCCCGTGCAGTTCCTGGTGGGCCTGTATCACCCGGAGCGCTACGCCTACCAGATGCGCCTCACGCGCGTGGGGGCCTCTACCAAGGTCTGGATCGACGCGGACCCGTCCGCGCAGCCGGCGGCCAGCGACGACGTGTGACCGAAACCCCGAAAACCGGGCGCCACGCCGACAGCGCATTGGGAAGACGTCCTACACCCGCCGGGCGCCAGCCTTCCTACACTGTCCATTAGCGCCGTGCCCCCGGGATGCCGGAATCCGGGCGCGGACTGTCTCAACCTGACCGATGGAGACCTCACCATGAACAAGGATCAAGTGAAGGGCCGTATGGAAGAGGCCAAGGGCAAGGCCAAGGAAGTCGCCGGCAAGATGACCGGCAAGACCTCGACGGAAATGAAGGGCAAGGCGCAGCAGGTGGCCGGCCGCACCCAGGCCGCGTACGGCGACGCCAAGCAGGACATGAAGGACACGAAGAAGCCGCGCTAAGGGGCCCGAAATAAAGGGCGCCTGGGCGCCCTTCGGTACTTCGGTACGTAAGAAGGCGGGGGTGACTCCCCGCCTTCCTTATTTGGGGCTGTCCAACCCCGGCAACACCCGCCCAGGATTCAGCAGGTTCTTCGGGTCCAGGGCGCGTTTCACCTGCCACATCAGCTCCAGTTCCACCTGGGACTTGTATTGCCGCAGGTCGTCGCGCTTGGCCACGCCGATGCCGTGTTCGGCCGAGATCGAGCCGTTTTCGGCGTGGGCCAGGCCGTCCACGAGGTCCGAGACGGGCTTGTACCACTGGCCGAGGAAGTCGGCGGCGCTGCGGTCCTTGGGGCGCAGCGGGTTGAAGTGGACGTTGCCGTCGCCCATGTGACCGTAGATGACCATGCGCGTGGCCGGCTCCAGCGCCAGCACGCGGGCGGAGGCGTTGCCGATGAATTCGGCGATGCGCGAGAGCGGCACCGAGACGTCGCACTTGATGCTGCCGCCGGTGCGGGTCTGGGCGTCCGAGATTTCCTCGCGGATGCGCCAGAAGGTCTGCGCGTCGGCGCCGCTCGCCGCCACGGCGGCGTCCTTGACCCAGCCGCGCTCCAGGCCGCTCTCCAGGATCTGCATCAGCGTGGCGTTCAGCGCTTCCTCGTCGGCACCGGAGGTCAGTTCGACCAGCACCATCCAGTCGTGCCGTTCCGGCAGCGGCGAGGCGGTATCGCCCAGGTACTCCAGCACCAGATCCAGCGCCGGCGCGGAGATCAACTCGAACGCCGTCACGGCCGGGCCGGCGAGCTGGCGCGCTTCGCCGAGCAGCTTCACGGCGGCGTCCGGGCTTTCCACGGCGATAAAGGCCACCGCCGATGCGCGCGGCTGCGGCATCAGCTTCAGCACGGCGGCCGTGATGAGGCCGAGCGTGCCTTCGGCGCCGACGAACAGGTGCTTGAGGTCATAGCCGGTGTTGTCCTTGCGCAGCCCGCGCAGCGACGAAAACACCCGCCCGTCCGGCAGCACCACTTCCATGCCCAGTACGAGGTCGCGCATATTGCCGTAGCGCAGCACGGCCGTGCCGCCGGCATTGGTGGAGAGGTTGCCGCCGATCTGGCAGGAGCCTTCCGAGCCGATGCGCAGCGGGAACAGCCGCCGGCTCTCCTCGGCGGCGGCACGGGCGCCGGCCAGCGTCACCCCGGCCTGCACGGTCATGGTGTCGTTGATCGTGTCGATGGCCAGCACGCGGTTCATGCGGCGCAGGTTGATGACCACGGCGGTGCCGCTGTCGTCCGGCACGGCCCCGCCCATCAGCGAGGTGTTGCCGCCCTGCGGCACCACGGGCACGTCATGGGCGTAGCACCACGCCATGACCGCGCTGACCTGCTCGGTGGTGGCGGGCAGCACCACCACGGGCGACTTGCCGCGATACAGGCGGCGGTAGTCGGTGACGTACGACTCGGTGTCGGCGGCGTCAGTCAGGCAGCCAGAGGCGCCGACGATGTCTTGCATCGCGGCGAGGATGTGGTCGGGAGAGGGCAGGGCGGTCATCGCTCGGATTTCAGGCAATCAGCAATCAGGCAATCAGGCAATCAGTAGGCGGCGCCGGGGCGCGTGGCGGCGGCGGTGGCCGTGTCGGGCAGGAACTCGGCGGCGAGCTTGCGGGCGGCGTTGGCATAGACCAGCACGTCCACGCCGGTGGCGACGAAGGTGCAGCCCAGTTCCAGGTAGCGGCGCGCGAGCACAGGGTCGGACGTCAGGGTGCCGGCCGCCTTGCCGCTGGCGATGATGGTGCGCATGGCGGCTTCGATCTGCGCCTGCACCTCGGGGTGGCCGGGCTTGCCGCGATGGCCCATGGATGCCGCCAGATCGGCCGGGCCGATGAACACGCCGTCCACGCCATCCACGGCGCAGATCGCCTCCAGGTTCTGCATGGCAGCCACGGTCTCGGCCTGCACCAGCAGGCAGACTTCGTCATCGGCGATGTCGAGGTAGTCCGTGCGCGCGCTCCACTGGGACACCCGTGCCACCGCGCTGCCCACGCCGCGCACGCCGAACGGCGGATAGCGTGTGGCGCGCACCAGCGCCGCCGCCTGCTCGGCGGTATCGACCATCGGCACCAGCAGGGTCCGGGCGCCCACGTCCAGCAGCTGCTTGATCAGCGCGGTCTCGCCGGCCACGGCGCGCACCACGGGCTGGGAGCGGTAGGGCGCCAGCGTCTGCAAGGTCTGGAGGATGGTGCGCACGTCGTTGGGCGCGTGCTCGCCGTCGATCAGCAGCCAGTCGAAACCGGCCGTGGCGGTGATTTCCGCGAGGTAGGGCGTGGCGGCGGACATCCACAGGCCGATCTGGGCCTGGCGCGCGGCCAGGGCGGCCTTGAAGGGGTTGTGGGCGGGCATCGGGAATCTCCTCTTTTATGGGTTCAGGGCAGGGGCGTCAGAGCAGCTGGCCCTGGCAGAGGTACTTAGTATGCATGTAGTCGTCCAGGCCGTGGCGAGATCCCTCGCGCCCGTAGCCGGATTCCTTCACCCCGCCGAACGGCGCCGCCTCGGACGCCAGCGCGCCCTCGTTGATGCCGACGATGCCGGTTTCCAGCGCCTGGGCGACGCGCCAGATGCGCCGCACATCGTTCGAATAGAAGTACGCGGCCAGCCCGAACGGGGTGTCGTTGGCATGCCGGACCACCTCCTCCTCGCCGTGGAAGCGGAACACCGGCGCCACCGGGCCGAAGGTCTCCTCGCCGGCCAGCGCCATTGCCGGGGTGGCGTTCACCAGCACCGTGGGCGCGTAGTAGTGGGGGCCGTCGGCGCTCCGCACGCGCGCGCCGCCCGTGACCACCCGCGCGCCATGGGCGACGGCATCCTGCACGTGGCGGTCGATCTTGTCCACGGCGCGGGCGTTGATCATCGGGCCGATCTGGGCCGCCCGCTCGGTGGCCGGGCCCACGTGCAGCGCCTGCACCCGGGCGGCCAGCCGCTGGACGAAGTCGTCATGCACGGCGTCCTGCACGTAGACGCGGTTCGGGCACACGCAGGTCTGGCCGCCGTTGCGGAACTTGGCCGCCATCAGGCCGTCCACGGCGGCGTCCAGGTCGGCATCGTCAAAGACGATGAACGGCGCGTTGCCGCCCAGCTCCAGGGACAGCTTCTTGAGCGTGCCGGCGGACTCGCGGGCCAGATGCTTGCCCACCGGTGTGGAGCCGGTGAAGGTGATCTTGCGCACGCGCGGATCGGCCAGCCAGCTATCCACCACGGCCGGCGTGTGCTCGCGCGAGGCCGTGACGATATTGAGCACGCCCGCCGGCAACCCGGCCTGCTGGGCCAGCCATACCAGCGCCAGCGCGGTCAGCGGGGTGTCCTCGGCGGGTTTGGCCACCACGGTGCAGCCGGCCGCCAGCGCCGGGGCGATCTTGCGCGCGATCATCGCCAGCGGGAAATTCCACGGTGTGATGGCGGCCACCACGCCCACCGGCTCCTTGATCACCAGCATCTTGCGGCCCGGCACGGCCTCGGCAATCACGTCGCCGCAGATGCGCGTGGCTTCCTCGGCGAACCATTCGACGTAAGACGCCCCGTAGCGCACCTCGCCCGTGCTCTCGTGCAGTGGCTTGCCCTGCTCGGCGGAGATGATGCGGGCCAGGTCCGCCTCATGCGCAAGGATCAGCGCGTGCCAGCGCTTGATGATCTGGGCGCGCTCCCGGGCGGTGCGGCGGCTCCAGGCGGGGAAGGCGGCTGCGGCGGCGTCGGCGGCCAGCGCGGCATCGGCGGCATGGCTGTCCGGCACGCTGGCGATGACCTCGCCGGTGGCCGGGTTGGTCACGGCCAGCCGCTGGCCGGCGCGGGCATCGGACCATTCCTGGCCGACGAGGTTCTGCGAACGCAACAGGTCCGCCTGAGCGAGGGAATCAAGCATGGGTGCGGGGACGGTGGGTGAGAGGTTAGCTGACGATGCCGAGATGCCAGGGCACGAATTCATGGTCGCCCAGGCCCAGCAGCTCGCTCTTGGTGGATTCGCCGGAGGCGGCGCGCAGGATATGGGCGAAGATCCGCTCGCCCATCTGCGCCACGCTCAGCTCGCCGTCGAGCACGAGGCCGCAGTTGATGTCCATGTCCTCTTCCAGCCGGTGGAACATCGGCGAGTTGGAGGCCAGCTTGATCGTCGGCGCCGGCTTGGAGCCGAACATCGACCCCCGCCCGGTGGTGAAGCAGATCAGGTTGGCGCCGCTGGCGATCTGGCCCGTGGCGGCCACCGGGTCGTAGCCGGGCGAGTCCATGAACACGAATCCGGCCTGGTCGATCGGCTCGGCGTACTCGTACACGGCCTGCAGCGGCGTGGTGCCGCCCTTCATGGCCGAGCCGAGCGATTTCTCGAAGATGTTGGCCAGGCCGCCCTGCTGGTTGCCGTGGCCCACCACGCCGTTGAACTGGGCGTTGTGGCCGGCGGTGTAGCGCTCCCACCAGGCGAGGCGGTCAAGCAGCTTCTGGCCGACTTCGGGTGTCACGGCGCGGCGCGTGAGCATGTATTCCACGCCGTGGATCTCGGGGGTCTCGGAGAGGATGGCCGTGCCGCCGTGGCGCACCAGGATGTCCATGGCCGCGCCGAGGGCCGGGTTGGCGGTGATGCCCGAGAAGCCGTCCGATCCGCCGCATTCCAGCCCGATCTTGAGATGGCTGGCCGGCACCGGCTGCCGCGTGGCGGCATTGGCGGCCGGCAGCATGGCCTCGATCGCCCGGATGCCGGCGGCGATGGTCTCGCGCGTGCCGCCGGTGTCCTGCATCACCAGCGTGTGGAGGTTCTCGCCCGGCACCAGCCCCTGCGAATCGACCAGCGAAGCCACCTGATTGCGCTCGCACCCGAGCCCGACGATCAGCACCCCAGCCAGGTTCGGATGGCGCGCGTAGCCAGCCAGCGTGCGGCGCAGCACGTCGAAATGCTCGCTGGGGGAAGACATGCCGCAGCCGCTGCTCTGGGCGAACGCGGCCACCCCATCGACATTGAGATACGCCGCCAGCCGCTCCGGCGTGAAGTGCGCGGCGATGTGCTTGATCACCGTGGCGGAACAGTTCACCGAGGACAGGATGCCGATGAAGTTGCGCGTGCCGACCCGGCCGTCCGGGCGGACGTAGCCCATGAAGGTGGCGCGCTCGGCCTCGGGCACGTACTGCACCGGGCGCACGTCGCGGCAGAACGCGGGGTCGCGGTAGAAGTCCACCAGCCGCAGGTTGTGGCTGTGCACGTGCTCCCCGGCGGCGATGTCGCGGTCAGCCACGCCGATCACGGTGTCGTACTTGCGCACGGCCTCGCCCTGGGCAATGGCGCGCGCGGCGATCTTGTGGCCAGCCGGCACCTGCGCGCGGGCGCGCACGCCCAGGTCGGGCAGGTGCTGGCCCAGCGTGAGGTCGCTGCGCGCGATCAGCACGTTGTCGTTGGCATGGAGCCGGATGACGGGGTTCGGATTCACGATGGACGTTGCCGTTCAAAAATGCGTTGGGATCAGCTCAGGTCAGCTCTGCTGGAGCATTTCCTTCAGTTTCAGGCGCTGGATCAACTGGGTTTCCTGGTCGTAGACCGTGGACACGTACTTCTTGTAGTCCGGTCCGTCGAGGTACATCACGGGCGCGTCGATGCGGGCGGCCACGGCCTTGAATTCGTTGCTGGCCACGGCGGCGCGGAAGGCTTCGCGCAGTTTCTTCTCGATGGCCGGCGGCAGGCCCTTGGGGGCGCCGATGCCGTTGGGCGCCTCCACCACCACGTTGTAGCCCAGCTCCTTGAGCGTGGGCGTGCTGGCGAAGCGCGGCGTGCGCTGCTCGCCCCAGGTCGCCAGCAGGCGCAGCTTGCCGGCCTCCACATGCGGCGCCCACGAGCTGGAGTCCGCCAGCAGGTCCACCTGCCCGGCCAGCACGTCCTGCAACGCCTGCGCGCCGCCCTTGTAGGCGATGGCGTTGAACTTGACGCCGGCCGCCATCGCAAACTGCTCCATGCCCACGTGCGTGGCGCCGCCGATGCCGGCGTGCGCATAGGTGAGCTTGCCCGGGTCAGCCTTGGCGGCGGCAATTACGTCCTGCAGCGTGTGGAAGCGGGAATTGGCTGGCACGGCGATGCCGAAGGTCTGGCCGGAGGTGCGCGCCAGATAGGTCAGCTCGGTGCGCGGGTCCAGTTGCAGCATGCCAAGCTGGGAGAAGCGCGTGACCGAGATCGGGATCTGGCCGATGGTGTAGCCGTCCGGGTTGGCGCGCGCCAGCGCCTTGGTGCCGATCATGCCGGACGCGCCGGCCTGGTTTTCCACCACCACCGACTGGCCGAGCAGGCCGGCCGCCACCTGGCACAGCGCCCGCATCGACTGGTCCGCCGTGCCGCCCACGGGCCACGGGCAGATGAACTTGATGGGCCGCTCGGGGTAGGCGGCCGCAGCGCGGGCGCCGTTCGGCAGGATCAGGCCGGCGGTGCCAGTGGCAGCCGCCACGGCAGTGGCTGCGCCGCCCAGCAGCAGGCGGCGGCGGGCGAGACTGGTCGGGAGTTCTGAAGGGGAAGCGATGAGGGAAGCGGTGGGGGAAGCGGTGGGGATACCGTGTGGCATGTTGTCTCCGTCTCTTTTGTGTTTGCGTTCTGGGCGATGGTGCTTTGCCATCGCCATGCCCTCATTGTGGTCATGACAGCCATAACAATCCAATCAAGAAATGGCATTGCTTCATAACCTTAAGGTTAGATAGACTGCCCGGATGGCCCATATCGACCGCGCGCTGCGCTCCAATATCAAGCTGCGCCACCTGCAACTGCTGGTGGCGCTGGACGAATTCCGCCATCTGGGCCGTACCGCCGAGTTCCTGGCCGTGAGCCAGCCGGCGGTGTCCAAGGTGCTGGCCGAGGTGGAGAAGATGCTGGGCATGACGCTGTTCACGCGCTCCACGCGCGGCACGGAGCCCACGCCGGCCGGGGAGTCGCTGGTGCGCTTCGCGCGCTCGGTACTGGCGCAGTACGAGGTCACGCGCGACGAAATCGAGTCCGTGGCCAGCGGCGCTGCTGGCCGGGTGCGGGTGGGGTCGATGGGCGCGGCGCTGCCGGTGCTGCTGGCCCGCGCCGTCACGCGGCTCAAGGCGCAGTCTCCGCGCGCCACGGTGCTGGTGGAGGAGGGCGACCTGACGCACCTGCTGCCGCGCCTGCGCCTGAGCGAACTGGATGTGATCGTGGGGCGGCTGGAGCCGGCCTACGCGGCGCCGGATCTGGTGACCGAGCCGCTCTATGACGAGCCGATGGTGGCTATCGTCGGCGCCGGTCATCCGCTCGCCGGCAAGGCCCGGCCGGACTGGGCCGACCTATCGGCCATGCCCTGCGTGCTGCCGCCGCCGTGGGCCTCGCTGCGCGTGAAGATCGAACAGACCTTCTTTCGTCACGGCCAGCAGCCGCCCGCCGATGTGATGGAATCGTCATCCTATCTGGCCGTGACGACCTTCGTTGCCCAGCGCGGCGCGGCGGGGTTCGTGGCGCGGTCGGTGGGGCAGCAACTGGAGGCGGAAGGGCGTTTCCATGTGCTGCCGCTCGATGTGGAGGTGGCGTTGCCGCCCGTGGGCCTGATCCGGCTGCGCGAGCGCCGGCAGGCCCCGAGCGCGGAGCAGTTGATCGACTGCCTCCGGGCGGAGGCAGCGTCGATTCAATCCGCAATCAAACCGCAGAGACGTCCCGCGCCGGCTCCGTCGCGCCGGACAACGGCGGATCGGTAACGATCGAGCGCAGCGCCGGCTCGGGCGCCGCCAGCGCGGCCAGGTCCGGTACCGGGCGGCGCAGGGTGGGGGAGGTGGCGAAGGCGGTTTCCATCGCCTGCGCGATGCCCAGCGTCTGGCGGTCCGCGCGGAAGCCGCCGGTCACCTGGAGCCCGAACGGCATGCCGGCGATGTCCGTGCCGCACGGCAGCGCGATCGACGGATGCGTGGTCAGCGTGACCACGTAGGTCAGCGCCAGCCAGCGGTAGTAGTTGGCCTGCGGCTGGCCGCCCACGGTGTCGGCGTAGAGGCGCGTCCACGGAAACGGCGAGACCGGCGTGGTCGGCGACAGGATCACGTCATAGTCCCGATACGCCGCCTGGAAGCGCTGCAAAATGCGCGTCTGCTCGGCCTGCGCCCAGGCGCTGTCCACCAGCGACATGCGCGCGCCCATCTCGTAATTCGCACGGGTATTCGGCCCCAGGCTCGACGGATCGCGCGTGTAGGCGTCGTGCATGCCGGCCACGAAGCTCTCGGCGCGCAGCACGTCGAAGCAGCGGTGCACATCGCCCAGGTCGAACGTCACCGGCTCGCAACTGCGGAACAGGTGCTTCATCGCGGCGATCTTGGCGCGGAAGGTCTGGCGGATGTCGTCATCCACATCGCAGCAGCCGAAGTCCTCGGTGTAGCCCACGCGCAGCGAGCCCAGGTCGACATTGGCCGGCACCAGAAAACCAAGCGGATCGCTCTCGTAACTCAGCGGGTCCGTCACCGACATTCCGGCCGAGGCGGCCAACTGCAGGCAGGCATCGGCCACCGTGCGGCCCATCGGGCCGACCACCGAGATCGGCGTCCAGCCCAGCAGCTTGCGCGAACTCGGCACCAGCCCCGGCGAGGGCCGGAAGCCCACCACGCCGCACTTGGCGGCCGGAATGCGCAGCGAACCGCCCGTGTCCGAGCCGGTGCAGACCGGCAGGAAGTCCGCCGCCAGCGCAGCGGCGGAGCCGCCCGACGACCCACCCGCATTGAGATTCGGATTGAACGGATTGCCGGTGGCGCCCCACACCACGTTGCGCGAATTGGCGCCGGCGCCCATCTCGGGCACGTTGGTCTTGGCCGTGACGATGGCGCCGGCGGCGCGCAGCCGGGCCACCAGCACGTTGTCCTGCGCCGGCACATTGCCGCGATACAGCGGCGAGCCGAAGGTGGTCAGCAGGCCAGCGGTGGCCTCCAGATCCTTCACGCCGAGCGGCAGGCCGTGCAGCAGGCCGAGCGGCTCGCCGCGCATCACGGCGCGTTCGGCTTCGCGCGCCTGCTCGCGGGCGCGCTCGAAGTCCGTGGCCGTGATCGCGTTGATCTTCGGGTTGTAGGCCTCGATCCGCGCGATGCAGGCATCGAGCAGTGCGACGGGCGAGATTTCCTTGTTGCCGATCAGGCGGCGCAGTTCCACTGCCGACAAGGTCGGCAGGCTGTCTTGCAGGGGCATGCTGTCTCCGGAGCCAGGCGTCAGGGGTGGGTTACTCGGCCTGGATATTGGCGGCGCGCGCGATGGCACGCATCTGGGGCGTTTCCTTGACGATCTTCGCGGCCACCTGCGCGCCGGTGGCGAAGGTCGGCTCGAAGCCGTTGTCGATCAGTTTCTGGCGTGTGGCGGGGTCTGCCGCTACTTCGCCCAGGGTCTTCTCAAGCTTGGCCTTCACGTCGGCGGGCACGCCGGCCGGGGCGACGATGACGAGCCACGTGGCGGCGTCCATGCCGGGGTAGCCGCTCTCGGCCACCGTGGGCACGTCCGGCAGCAGGGCCGAGCGCTTGGCCGTGGTCACGGCAATCGCCTTGACCTTGCCGGCCTTCACCTGCGGGATGGCGGCGGTCACGGTGTCCATGCTGAACGGAATCTGGCCGCCGATCAGGTCGGTCATGGCCGGCGCGCTGCCCTTGTAGGGCACGTGGAGCATCTTGGTGCCGGTGAGGGTTTGCAGCGCCTCGCCCGCGAAGTGCGCCGTGGTGCCGGCGCCGAACGAGCCATAGGAATACTTGCCCGGCGAGGGTTTGACCATCGCCACGAATTCCTTGAGGTTGTTGGCCGGCGTGTCGCGGTTGGCCAGCAGGATCAGCCCGGTCACGCCCATCTGGGCCACGGGGTCGAAGCTCTTGATGGGGTCGTACGGCAGCTTGGCGTGGATAGCCGGGTTGACCGTGAAGGTGGTGCCGGAGGTAACCAGCAGCGTGTAGCCGTCAGGTGCCGCCTTCGCCACAAAGCTGGCGCCGACGATGGTGCCCGCGCCGGGCCGGTTGTCCACCACCACGGTCTGGCCAAGCCGTTCGCCAAGCTTCTGGCCGACGATACGGCCGATCACGTCAGTGGAGCCGCCCGGCGGGAACGGAATCACCAGCTGGATCGGCTTGGTCGGGTAGCCGCCCTGCGCGGCGGCGGTGCCGGTTACGCTGGCAAGGCCCAGCGCGAGGGCGCCGGCCATGGGGGCCAGCGTCAGGCGACGGCCACGCGGGAATCGATACGAAAGGCGGGGGGCGGGGAAAAGCATGAACAGGCTCCGGCAGTAGAGAGAAAGGACACGTCACAGGCTTCGTTGGATCTCATCGTAAGCCGGTCCATGCTTGCGGTGTGCGCAATCTTTCGAATATTCAATTGCCATATCGGCAATCTTCGCTAGACTGGCGACGTTGGTGTCACGTGCCATCCCGGAGATTCCATGTCGTATCGCACCCTGCAGGAAACCGCCGTCCGCTACTTCCTGGAAGTGGTGCGGACGGGGTCGGTCAAGGACGCCGCGCTGAAGCTGAACGTGGCGCCCTCCGCCGTGAGCCGGCAGGTGGCGCGGCTGGAGGCCGAACTGGACACCCTGCTGTTCGACCGCCGCGCACGCGGGCTGGTGCCCAATGCGGCGGGCGAGTTGCTGGCCGCCTACGCCAAGCGCACGCAACAGGACATCGAGCGCGTGACCGGCGATATCCAGGCCCTGCGCGGCCTGCGCGCCGGCCGGGTGCGCCTGGCCAGCGTGGCCGGGCTGGCACACGAGTTCCTGCCCTCGCTGGCGGCGGCGTTCCGGGCCCAGCACACCGGCATCCGCTTCGATCTGGAGGTCTGCCCGCAGGCCGACGTGGCGCGCCGCATCCGCGATGGCGAGGCCGACATCGGCGTGACCCTGAGCGGGCTGCCCGAGCCGAACATCGAGGTGGAGCTGCGCCACCCGGCGCCGGTGCTGGCCATCATGGCGCCCGACCATCCGCTGGCCGGCCAGCGCCAGATCTCGCTCTCGCAGGTCGTGGCCTACCCGCTGGCGCTGGCGCCCGCGGACAGCTCGCTGCGTCAGTTGCTGGACACCAGCTGCAGCCGGCAGGGCCTGAACTACGAGACTATCTTTTCCAGCAATTACCTCGATTCGCTGGTGTCGTTCGCGGCGGCGGGCGGGGGGGCGATCACGTTCTATGGCGAGGTGTCCGTGCGCAGCCGGCTGGCCGCCGGGCTGATCGCCGCCGTGCCGCTGCGCGACCGCGAGATGAACGAGCGCTATATCGAGGTCCAGACCCTGGCCAAGCGTAACCTGCCCGAGGCCGCCCGCGCCTTCCTCCAGCAACTGACCGATTCCCTGATCGGCATGGGGGAGGCCCATGAGCCTGCCTGAGCGGCAATGATTGCCGAACAGGCAATCGAGTATTCGATTCATTGCACATGAGGGATGCACCGCCGCCGGGCCTGCCTTGGCAGAATCGTGGCTGACGCCGCCCCCCTCTATATAGATACATCTCGATATGACCGATTCGTCCGCGCCCGGTAATCCTTCCTCCACCGCCGTCATCGTCCTGGGCGCCGGCATTGTGGGCGTCTCCACCGCGCTGGCCTTGCAGCAGCGCGGCCATGCGGTCTGTCTGGTCGATCGGCAGGCGCCGGGCCGGGCCACGTCCTACGGCAATTGCGGCATCCTCCAGCGCGAGGCGGTGCGGCCCTATGCCTTCCCCCGCGACTGGCAGGCGCTGCTGCGCGTGGCCACGGGGCAGGGCAACGACGTGCACTACCACCTGCGCGCGCTGCCGGCCCTGGTGCCGGCGCTGGCGCGCTACTGGCACGCGTCGGCGCCCGCACGCTATGCCGGCACGGTGGCGGCCTACAGCGCGCTGATCCGCCATTGCCTCGATGAGCACGCGCCGTGGATCGCCCGTGCCGGGGCGCAGGACCTCGTGCGCCATGACGGCTGGCTGGAGGCCTACCGCAGCGAAGCCGAATTCGATGCCGCCGCCCGCGACGCCACGGCTGTGGCCGCCGACCATGCGCTCGATCACGCCCTGCTGGACCGCGCGGCGCTGCACCAGGCCGAGCCGGCCCTGCGCGACGTGCTGGCCGGCGCCATCCACTGGCGCGACCCGTGGACGGTGAGCGATCCCGGCGAGCTGGTCGCCCGCTATGCGGCGCTGTTCGAGCGGCAGGGCGGCACCTTCTGCCACGGCGACGCCGCCACGCTGCGCGCCAGCGGATCGGGCTGGCAGGTGTCCACCGCGGACGGCACGGTCGAGGCCGCGCAGGCCGTAATCGCGCTGGGGCCGTGGGCGGCGGATCTGACCACGCGGCTGGGCTATCGGCTGCCGCTATTCGTAAAACGCGGCTATCACCGCCACTATGCGGCCGAGACGATGCCGTCCAAGCCGGTGCTGGACGCCGAGAACGGCGTGCTGCTGGTGCCGATGCGGCAGGGCCTGCGCGTGACCACGGGCGCGGAGTTTGCCCATCGCGACGCGCCGCCCACGCCGGTCCAGTCCGGCCGGGCCGAGCAGATCGCCGCGCAGATGGTGCGGCTGGGCGCCCCCGTGGAGGCGCAGCCGTGGATGGGCGCCCGCCCGTGCATCGCCGACATGCTGCCCGTGGTGGGCCGGGCGCCGCGCCACTCCGGGCTCTGGTTCCATTTCGGCCACGGCCACCAGGGCCTGACGCTCGGGCCGGCCACGGCGCGGCTGCTGGCCGAGCTGTTCGACGGGGATGCGACGTATGTGGATGCCGCGCCGTACGACCCGCGTCGGTTTGGAGATTGAGCGGGCCGGACTTCGTCCGAGACACCGGCCCTTCACTGGCGCCGGCAGATTGCGGCTGACGCCGCGCCGCCGTCGGTTCGCCGCGCGGGGCTGTTGCGCCGGGCGCCGCCGGTGGTAACCTCCCAGCGTTCCCGATCCGCCCCCGGCCCCTGGCCCCCACCCCACCGTGCGCCATCCTGATCCGCAGATGTGGCGGTCCGCCGCCGACCAACGCGCCTATGAGGACGCCCGCCGCAACGTGCGCGCGCTGCGTGGCTTCTATATCCACCTGACGCTCTACGTGGTGGTCAACACCATCCTCGTGCTCTGGAACGTGTTCGGCGCCTCGCACCGGCCCTGGTCCGGTGCGCCGCTGCTGGGCTGGGGACTGGGGCTGACCGCCCACGGCGTGCTGGTCTGGAGCCGTGTGGGCCTGCTCGGGCGCCGCTGGGAGGAGCGCAAGATCGCCGAGTACATGGCGCGCGAGCAGGTGCGCACGCTCTCCACCGAGAAGCAGCTGGTGGAGGCGCAGATGCGGCTGCTGCAGGCCCAGATCGAGCCGCATTTCCTGTTCAATACGCTGGCCAATGTGGTGAGCCTGATCGAGCCGGCGCCGCGCAAGGCCACGCTGATGCTCGAACACTTCATCGCCTACCTGCGCGCGTCGCTGGCCGCGAGCCGGGCTACGCAGGGCACGGTGGCGCAGGAGGCCACGCTGCTGCGCGACTACCTCGCCCTGATCAAGATCCGCATGGGCGAGCGGCTCCAGTACCGGATCGACGTGGACCCGGCGCTGAACGAGGTGCCGCTGGCGCCGATGCTGCTGCAGCCGGTGGTGGAGAACGCGATCCGGCACGGGCTGGAGCCGAAGATCGAGGGCGGGCACCTGACCGTGCGGCTGACGCGGCGCGGCGGGCGCATGCTGGCTTCGATCGAGGATGACGGCATGGGCTTCCGGCCATCGGCCAGCGCCGGCGTGGGGCTGTCCAACCTGCGCGACCGGCTGGCCGTGCTCTACGACGGCGAGGCGCAGGTGCGCATCGTGGAGCGCTCGCCCGGCACGGCCGTCCACATCGACATTCCGCTGTCCGCCCCCTTCCGAAACGGAGAGACCCCATGACCCGGACGCCCACCGCGCTGATCGCCGATGACGAGGAACACCTGCGCACGCACCTGCGCGGCAAGCTGGAGCGGTTGTGGCCCGAGTTGCGCATCGTGGGGGAGGCGGCCAATGGCGTGGAGGCCGCGCAGGCCATCGCACAACTGGCGCCGGCGGTGGCCTTTCTTGATATCAAGATGCCGGGGCTGTCCGGGCTGGAGGTGGCGCAGGGCATCGAGACCGACACGCGGGTGGTCTTCGTCACCGCCTTCGACCAGTACGCGCTGGACGCCTTCGAGCGCGAGGCCGTGGACTATCTCGTCAAGCCGGTCACGGACGAGCGCCTGGCGCGGTCCGTGGAGCGGCTGCGCAAGGCCTTCCAGGAGGCGGCGCCCCTGCCGGAGCTGGCGCAGCTGCTGAGCCAGCTCACGCGCGGCCCGGCCCGCCCGGAGGCCGGCGCGCCGCCGCTGCGCTGGGTGCGGGCGAGCCGGGGCAACACCACCAGCCACGTGCCGATCCAGGACGTGCTGTACTTCCAGGCCGACGACAAATATGTGGTGGTGCATACGCGCGACGGCGAGCACCTGATCCGCACGCCGCTGGCCGAGCTGATGGAGGGGCTCGACCCGGACACCTTCTGGCAGGTGCATCGCTCGACCATCGTCAATATGGAATACGTGGCCGGCACGCGGCGGGACGACGCCGGGCGGCTGTTTGTGCGGCTGCAGAATCGGGAAACTCAGGGGGAAACCAAAAGCGAGACCGAACTGCCGGTCTCGCGCGCCTACGCGCATCGCTTCCGCCAGATGTAGCGGGGGGCTTAGTCGCGGTTCATGAACTGGTCGATCTTGCGGGACTCCCAGTCGCGCCCACGTTGCGAGACGCGCCACCACACCAGCAGGCCATGGATCGTCAGCCCCAGCCCCCAGGCCAGCGTGGTGGTGAGCGGCCACGGCCAGCCGGCTTCGACCGACCGGTGCGCCCAGTCTGGCGACGGCATGAACAGGAAGCGGAACCAGAGCCATCCGTTCACGGCCAGGTAGATCAACAGGTGCAGATACCAGCCACGCAGCGCGCGGACCATGCGGTGGGCGCGCCAGTACGCCATGGCGTTCTCGTCGTCGGGGCTGGCGGGGCGGTGCATTGCGTCGTGTCGCATCGGAAACCTCATCGGATAGGGTGGATGAGGACAAATTACGCCGCCGGCGGGCGGGATGCCAGGGGGAGGCGCCGAATCGACGGATTCGCTTCGCGAATGACCGGAACGGGGCGCCAGTGACAGGGCGCGTTGCAAGGGAATTGAAAGCTTATGCGGGGTTAACGCGCGAGTATCGCGGCGATTAGACGCATTGGCTGGAACAGTCTGTTGCCCATCCTGTCCATTGCGTTGCAGCAATCACCACCTAATCTTCGTGTGACAGTTCTTTCGGTTACAACAAGGAGGTACCGCCATGAACCTGACGCTCGAAGCCATTCTGCCCGCCCAACGTGAAACCGGCGCGGCCGTGGGGGACTCGGTCACTGCCATTCAACACCAGGACATCGTTGTCGCGTTCTCCGCGCTGATGGCTTCGCAGCAAGTGGCGGTGCTGCACATGCTCTATCCGCGCACCGATGCGCGCACCCACCGCAGCCTCGGCCACCTGGTCAACGCGCTGCACGGCCACGGCCTGCACCGCGTGGCGGAGCTGGTGGATCAGGAAGCGCACTACCTCGTCTTCAAGGACCCGACCGAAGCCTGGCGCGCCATGCACGAGATTCGCCATGACTCGCTGGCCATCGGCGTGCACCTGTACTACAAGGGCAAGACCGGCGACGCCGCCGAGGCGGCGCTGGACCTCGACGCTCATCGCGTGCACTGACCCCGAGGGGGCTCCCCGGGGGCTTACTCCGGGGCTTCCATGCGGCAGGCCATTGCCGGCTTGCCCGGTAGTTCAAGCTGGGCCTCGGGGCCCTTGTCCCACAGCATCGCCTCGCCGGCTTCGGTCGTGGCTGCATAGCGGGCCCCCGACGCCGCGCGCGTCTGCGGCAGCAGCAGCTTCTTGTCCAGCCAGGTCAGGTAGGCGTAGCCGGGCTCGGTCTGGACGAAGGTGCCCAGGATCAGCGCGTCGGCGCCCGGGCAGCGCACCGAGAATGGCCCCCGGCTGATGCCCTTGTCGTCCTGCGTGCGCGCGCCGGCGTAGTTCTGGCGCAGCACGTGAATCCGGTCGATGTATTCGGCGGTGGTGCAGGCGCGCGCGTCGGTGGCCTTCCAGCAGTCATTGCGGCCCTTGATCCAGCCGCGCTGCTCGGCCAGCAGTGTCTTCTTGCGGCCCGTGCTCATCGAGCGCGCATCGAGCGCCAGCCCGTACAGGCGCGTCGTTTCCTTGTCGAGCCGCGCCAGTGTGTCGTCCTTGCAGATCATCTGCTCGATCTGGCCTTCGGCCCGCTTGCAGTCGAAGCTGGGGCTGGCGGCGTGCCCCGCGCTTGCCAGCGCGCCGAGCATGGCACATTGCGCGGTGACAGACAGGATGCGGCGTGGAAGCATGGCCAGACCTCCTCCGGGCGTGGTCAGCCCGCGTTGCGTTCCAGGACGACGAAGTGCTTGCGCACGGGCTCGATCACTTCAAATATCCCTTCGAAACCGGCCGGGATCACACAGGCATTCCCGGGGCCGAACTCGCGCGCCACGCCGGCATGGTCAATGATCCGCAGCCGGCCGCTGATGACGTGGAAGAACTCCTCCTTGCCCGCCGGAAACGCAATGCGCCACGCGCCGGGCTCGCACGCCCAGATTCCGCAGTCGAAATCGCCCGCCGTGGCGCTGTAGTGCGTCCACGTGGTGCGGGCCGGATTGCCGTCGACAAGACGATCCGGCCGGGGCCGGTCGTGCGTGGGCGCAGGGTCGGCGCGGAAATCGGTGAGGGCGGGCAGGGCGGGGTGGGAATCTGACACGGTGACAGGTGGGTGGCGGATGAATACAAGCCGCAAGTGTAGCGCGGCCCGTTGGCGTCACACGTGGGCAAGCGAACGGTGTCATGCGGGTGCATAAGGCACCACATGCCCGTTGCCCGCATGTCTACCAAACGTCATACGGCCTGCGGGGGTTCCGCAACAGTAATAAAACGTAATAAAAAAGTTCCAGTCGGGTTGGAACCGTTTTGCCTCGGTTGTTTCATTGAAATTGGCAGAATTTGTCGGGAGTTTGTCAGCTTTAGAGGGAAGAAGCACGAGAGGACACCCCTGTCCGCGCATTACGTATGCGAATGATTCGCATTTGTACTTTTATTTACACACTCATACAATCGCGCCCCGTAGGCAGCACCACTCATAACAGGCAGTTCACGGGGAAGAAGCAGATGAGCAAGTATTCGGAGGTATTCCGTCCCAACGTACTGGTGACCGCGCTGGCCGGCCCGATGGCCCTGATGGCCATGCAGGGCGCCGCCGCCCAGGAAGCCGCACCGGCCACGCTGGCCGCCACGCCGCCCGCCGCGTCCCGTTCCGTCCAGCAATTGCAGGATGTGACGGTCAAGGCAGTTCGCGAGGACGGCTACAAGGTCGATCAGGCGGAATCGCCGAAATTCACCGCGCCGCTGCTCGATACCCCGAAGTCCGTCACCATCGTGCCGGCGGAAGTGATCCAGCAATCGGGCTCGGTGACGTTGCAGGACGCCCTGCGCACCACCCCCGGCATTACCTTCGGCGCGGGCGAGGGCGGCAACCCGCTCGGGGACCGCCCGTTCATCCGCGGCTTCGACTCTGGCGCCAGCATCTTCGTGGACGGCGCGCGCGACGCGGGCTCGCAAACGCGCGACACCTTCAACATCGAGAACATCGAGGTCATCAAGGGCCCCAGCTCGGCCTACGGCGGCAAGGGCTCGGTGGGCGGCATGATCAACATCGTGTCGAAGCTGCCGACCAAGGAAAACTTCGTGCAGGGCTCGGTCGGGATCGGCACCGATGCCTACAAGCGTGCCACGGTCGACGGCAACTACGTCCTCAACGACAACACCGGCCTGCGCCTGAATGCCATGGCGATGGACGCCAACACGCCGGGCCGCGAAGCCGTGGGCGGCCATTCCTGGGGTTTCGCGCCGTCGGTTACGTTCGGCCTGAACAGCCCGACCAAGGTCACGCTGTCCTACTACCATCTGCAGGGCCGCGACATGCCGGACTACAGCATCCCGTATGCGCGTCCGTCGGCAACCGCCACCAAGGCCAACCCGGTGGGACCGGCCAACGTGGATCGCAACAACTTCTACGGGCTGACCAGCCGCGACTTCCGCGAGACGCAGACCGACATCGCCACGGCCATCGTCCAGCACGAATTCAGCGAGAAGCTGACCTTCCGCAACACCACGCGCTGGGGCCGCAGCAGCAACGACTACATCGTCACGAACCCTGACGACAGCCGCGGCAACGTGCCGAACGGCTTTGTGTACCGGAGTAGTAAAAACCGTGATTCTTCGACGGACACGCTGATCAACCAGACCGATTTCATCGCCAAGTTCGACACTGGCCGTCTCAAGCACTCGATGCTGTTCGGCTTCGAGTTCAGCCGCGACGACACGGACAATACGCCGTACAACGTGGTGCCGGGCGCCACGGGCACCACGTGCAACACCGCGCTGCTCAACAGCGGCGACTGCACGAGCCTGTACAACCCGAACCCCGGCGCGGTCTGGACCGGCCGTGTCGGCAAGATGGGCTACACGCAGACCACCAAGACCGACACGCGCGCGGTGTACCTGTTCGATACCGTCGAACTCACCAGGCAGTGGCTTATCAACGGCGGCGTGCGTTACGACAGCTACCGCACCACCTCGGCCACGCCGGCGTACACCAACCCGAACACCAACGCGGCCGTGGCGGCGGTGAACCTGGCCAACAATTCGAGCTTCTTCAACTACCAGGCCGGCATCGTCTACAAGCCGGTGGACATTGGCAGCATCTACCTGTCGTACGGCACGGCGTCCACCCCGCCGGGCACCTCCAACGGCGACGGGTCGGACAACCTGTCGGCGCAGGTCCAGAACCTGGACCCCGAGCGCAGCCGCGCCTGGGAACTCGGCACCAAGTGGGACCTGCTCGGCAAGCGCCTGTCGCTGACCGGCGCCATCTTCCAGATCGAGAAGAACAACGCCCGCGTGGCGGTGGACGCGAACACCACGGCCAACGTCGGCAAGCAGGAAGTGCGCGGCTTCGAGCTGGGCTTCGCGGGCAGCGTGACGGACAAGTGGAACCTGTTCGGCGGCTACACCTACCTGGACAGCGAGCTGAAGGACAACGGCCCGCAGAGCGCCAACGCGGCCAACAACGGCAACCAGTTCCCGAATACGCCCAAGAACAGCTTCAGCCTGTGGAGCACGTACCAGGTGCTGCCGGCGCTGACGGTGGGCGGCGGCGCCTACTATGTGAGCAAGGTGTACGGCAATCCGGCCAACTCGACCTATGTGCCGGCGTACTGGCGCTTCGACGCCATGGCGGCGTACCGTGTCAACAAGAATCTGACCCTGCAGCTCAATATTCAGAACTTGTTTGACAAGACGTACTACACCAAGGCATTCACGACCCACTACGCCGCACTGGCCCCGGGCCGCTTTGGTATGCTGACGGCGAACTTCCGCTTCTAAGCCGACCACCCCCGGCGGTAACGCCGGGGGGCATACCATCATGATGTTGCAGATTCCGGACGTATTGTCCAAAGACCAGGTGGCCCGTTGCCGCGCGCTGATGGACGCGGCTGACTGGACCGATGGCAACCAGACCTCTGGCTATCAGTCCGCGCTGGCCAAACGCAACCTCCAGTTGCCCGAAGGGTCGCCGGTGTCGCGCGAGGTGGGCAACCTGATCCAGGACGCGCTGGCCAACAGCGCGCTGTTCTTCTCGGCGGCCCTGCCCCTGAAGGTCTATCCGCCGCTGTTCAACCGCTACGAAGGCGGCCACACGTTCGGCAATCATGTCGACAACGCCATCCGCTTCCTGCGCGGCACCGACTTCCGCATCCGCAGCGACCTCTCGGCCACGCTGTTCCTGACCGAGCCCGAGGACTACGACGGTGGGGAACTCGTGGTGGAAGACACCTACGGCCAGCAGCGCGTGAAACTGCCGGCCGGCCACATGGTCCTCTACCCGGCCACGAGCGTGCATCACGTCACGCCGGTCACACGCGGCGCGCGGGTGTCGTCATTCTTCTGGATCCAGAGCATGGTCCGCGATGACGGCGAGCGGGCGATGCTGTTCGAGCTGGACCACCGCCTGCGCCAGGTCACCGCCACGCTCGGCAACGAACACGAGGCCGTGATCGGCCTCACCGGCCTCTATCACAACCTGCTGCGCCGCTGGGCCGACGCCTGAGCGGCCCGGCCGCGATGGCGCTTTACTTCCACAAAAAAGCGGCCGCACAAAGAAATACCCCGACGCGCGGGATCGTCGGGGTAGTAAGAGTTGCCAAGTCGTTTGGGGTCGTGTCGAGTGACCCTGGGGCAAGTGTGACCTGCGACGCTACGCCCGCCAATAACTCAGCTGAGTTATTGCGGGAAACGAAGGCAAATCGGGCAAATTCCACTGCTGCGCTGCGAGATTCTGAACAAAAGAACGAAATTCCATGATGCGCACGGAAAGGCGCCGCCAGCCCCCGTGCACCCGTGGCATCACGCGTTAGGGTGAGGCGGCGCACCTACCCGTTGGCGTCGCGCCGGCCGGCCTCGCTGTGCGTTGCGGGATGGTGGGGATATTGCACCAGCAGCGCGCTCACCACGCCATTGGTCCAGCCGAAGCCGTCCTGCAGGGGATACTCGCCACCCCCGCCGCCCTCGGCGCCATCGCTGCGCGGCCCGAGCCGGTATTTCTCGACCAGCTTGTACGCGTGGGTGTAGAGGCTGGCCACCGTGGCCAGCCAGCGCTGTGCAATCTCGTCGGCCAGCGCCTTGCAGCCGTAGTGCCGCAACCCGTGGATGGCGATCCACTGCAACGGGGCCCAGCCATTGGGCTGGTCCCACTGCTGGCCGGAGTTGCGCTCGGTCGTGGCCAGGCCGCCGGCCTCGAGCAGCCGGGCGCGCGCCACTTCGGCCACCCGTGCGGCCTGCGCCGGTGTGGCCAGCCGCAGGTAGAGCGGCATCAGCGTCGCTGCCGTCAGCAGGTCGCGCCGCTTGCCGCGCTGCCAGTCGAAATCGAAGAATGCGCCGGTGTCTTCGTCCCACATGCTGGCGAAGATGGCGTGGCGCCGCCGGTCTGCGGCTTCCGTGTATCGCTTGGCGGAATCGTGGTCGCCGCTTGCCCTGCACAGCGTGGCCAGCCGGATCTCGGCGTGCCAGAGCAGGGCGTTGAGGTCGATGGGCAGGATGCAGGTGGTGCGGATGGTGGCGAGGTCGCTGGCCGGCGCCTGCGAATACCCGGCTGTCGCATCGGGTTGGGCATCGCACCAGCGCGAACTGAAATCCCAGCCCGATTCGGCCGCCGCGCGCAGGTCGCGGAACACGATATGGTGGGGCCGGCCGCTGCGCCGCGCCGTTTCCACGTCCTCAAGGTAGGCCTCCTCGCGCGGATGGGCGCGGTCATCCCAGTAGCGGTTCAGCACCGCGCCATCAGGCAGCCGCACCACGCGCCGGTAGGCTCCGCCGGGCCGCAGGTGCTCCGCGCCGTCCATCCAGAATGCATACTCGCGCTTCAGTTGCGGCAGGTAGGCGCACGCATCGGTGACATGGCCTTCGAGCAGCGTGGTCATCAGCGAGAACACGGGCGGCTGCGAGCGGGTGAGGTAATACGTGCGCGTGCCGTTGGGCACCAGCCCATAGGTATCGATCAGGTAGGCGAAGTTGTCCGCCATGGCGCGCATCAGGTCGTGCCGGCCGCTGGCCGCCAGCCCGAGCATCGTGAAATACGAGTCCCAGTAATAGAGTTCGCGGAAGCGCCCGCCCGGCACCACGTAGGGGCGCGGCAGCGGCAGCAGCGAGCAGAGCGACGGATGCTCGGCGGGCTCGCGCGTCAGCACCGGCCACAGGCCGTCGATATGGTCGCGCAGGGAGTGGTCGGGGTTGGAGACATAGTGCTCGTCCGGAATCGTCTCGCGCGCGAAATGCGCCTGCACGAATGCATCGAGCGAGAAATCCGCCGCCTCGCGTTGCGCGCGATAGCGCTCCAGGATGACCTCCGGCGCCACCAGCGGCACGCAGTCGGGAAATGTCTTGCTGTCAGCGAACAGGCCGCTGGCCTGCACGTCGACGAACAGCTCGGCGTAGCGCTCGGCCGGCGACACCGCATCGGCCGCCGCGCAGCCATGGAGCGTGCGCGGACCGGGGCAGGGCAGGTGGGTGACCGTGGGCGCCAGCGCGTGGCAATGCGCGGGGCGCGGGGTGTCGGCGCAGCTGGCCTGCCGGGCGGCAGCAGCATCGGCCGCTGCCGGGCGGGTGTGGGCGACGACGTGCGGCACCGATTGGGGCCCCGTTTGGGCCGCCGGCCCGGGCGTGGCGCCGTCTCGCGCCGTCCTGCCTTGCAGTCGCATGGCCATGCCTCCCAGGGGATTGGTTCACGGTGAGAGTCGGGGGGATTGGGCAAAGTTCAAACCGACCGGTCTTCGGCACCCGCAATGCGGGGAATACGTTTGCGGGGCTTCTGCGCAGCCTGCCACAAGTCATAGGTCGTCTGCATGCCGCTCCACATCTCGCGGCTCGCGCCCAGCGCCTCTTCCAGCCGGATCGAGATATCAGGCGTAATGGCCGCATGGCCATTCACGATGCGCGACAGCGTGGCGCGCGTCACCCCGATATGGCGGGCGAAGGCGGAGATGGTCATGGAATCCAGGCCGTCCAGCCATTCGGCGAGCACCGAGCCCGGGTGGGGAGGATTGTGCATTCGAGTCATGCGTTGTCTCGCGGTCCTTAGTGATAGTCCTGATAGTTGACGACGATCGCGTCGTCACCATCGAACCGGAACGTCAGTCGCCAGCAGTGGTCGACGTGTACCGACCAATGATCAACCAGCGTTCCGCTAAGTCGATGCAATCGCCAGCCTGGCAATCCGAGATCTTCGGGGCGCTTGGCGTGGTCGAGGACAAAGAGTTGCCTGCGTAGCCTCTCCGCGTGATGCGGCTGGATGCCTGCTTTGGAACCCGTCTCGAAGAAACGCCTCAGGCCAGGATGCGCGAAGCTTTTGATCATGTCAGTGTTGGCTCGAAGTGTATAGCCTCGCTATACACTTCGCAAGGCATTGCTGAATGCCGGACGATGGTCGTTTTCGCGTCTTCGCAGGGCTGGCGCGCGCAACGATTTCCCGTTGTCCGGGAGAATCGCTTCGATAGGGCTGGCGGATGCGAGTTCTCGCCCCCGAGCCCATTTGGCCTAACGCGCGCGGATCTGTTACGAAGGGTGCAAATCCTGATGCAGTCCGTTGTGCAGCGGCGACAAACTCGCCTGCAACACCCCTCTCACCGCCCCGCCGCAATCCCCCTGATCCCTGCCACGAACGCCTCCGCCACGGGTTCCAGCGTGCGGTCGCTGTGGCGGAGCAGGCCGATGGGTTCCTCGGTGCCCTGGGTGTCCACGGGCAGGAGCACCATCTCGCCGGCGGCCACGGCGCGGCGGGCGGCAGAGAGGGGCGCGGCCCAGACGGTGTCGCTCTGCTGCGTGAGCAGGCGGCCCAGGTAGGCGTCGGCGGTTTCCACGCAACCTTCGGGCAGGGTGTGGCCGTGGCGTGCCAGCAGGCTTTCGGTGCTGTGGCGCGGGATCGAGCCGACTACCGGAATCACCAGCGGCCACGCCAGCACCTCGCGCATGGTGGGGCGCGCGTTGTCCGCCAGCGGATGGCCCGCGCGCACGGCCAGCACCAGCGGCTCCGGGCCCAGCGATTCGAACCAGAGGCCCTCCATGACGGCGGGGTCGTCCATGCGGCCGATGACGAGGTCGAGCACGTCGGCCTTGAGGAGGTCGATCAGCGTGCGGTTCATGCCGGTCTGCACGGCCAGCGCCACCTCGGGGTGCGCGGCGCGGAACTGCGAGACGGCGTCGAGCAGCAGCGCCGGCACGATGCTCGGCAGCGCGCCCACCCGGATGCGCTCGTGGCGCGGGGCATCAGCGCCAGCCAGGCTGTCCGCCGCCGCGTCCACGTCCTCGATGATGCGCAGCGCATGGCGCAGGAAGCGCATGCCGGCCGCAGTCAGGTCCGTGCCCGCGCGCTGGCGCACCAGCAGCCGGGTGCCGACCAGTTCCTCGAGTTCGGTCAGCGTCTTGGACACCGCCGGCTGGGTCAGGCCCAGCCGCGCGCCGGCCCGGCCCAGGTGCTGGGTCTGCGCCACGGTGACAAAGCAGTGCAGGTGCCGCAGCCGAATGCGGTTACGGAACAGTTCGGGCGACGGATCAGTGACATCCATAACAAAAAGTCATCTAAATTACGCAAAAACTCAATTTACATGACTTACGACGTTGCTTACAGTCTAAGTCTCGCCACATTCATCAAAAACGGAGACAGCGCGATGCCCCCACGCCCCGGTCCCTACCGTCGCCCGTACTGGGACACCCAGCCCCCGTACCGCTTCGACCCCTACGCGTCCACCCAGCTGCGCGCGCCGTCCCAGCCGCTGATCGCGCTGCCGCAATCGCTGTCCGAGCTGACCGGCCCGACTTTCGGCCCGGAGTTCGTCCGCGAAGGCGACAACGACCTGACCGCCGGCCATGGCGGCGAGCCGATTGGCGAGCGGATTCTCGTGACGGGCCGCGTGCTCGACGAGAACGGCCGCCCAGTGCCGCACGCGCTGATCGAGATCTGGCAGGCCAATGCCGCCGGCCGCTACGTGCACAAGCGCGACCAGCACGACGCGCCGCTCGACCCCCATTTCACGGGCGATGGCCGCACGCTTACGGATGCGCAGGGCCGCTACCAGTTCCAGACCATCAAGCCGGGTGCCTACCCGTGGCGCAATCATCACAACGCGTGGCGTCCGCAGCACATTCACTTCTCGCTGTTCGGCAATGCCTACGCCACGCGTCTGGTCACGCAGATGTATTTCCCCGGCGACCCGCTGCTCGCGTACGACCCGATCTTCAACTGCGTGCCCGATGCCAAGGCACGCGACCGCCTGATCGCCACGTTCGACTGGGCCACCACCTCGCCCGAATACGCGCTCGGCTACCAATTCGATATCGTGCTGCGTGGCCGTGATGCCACGCCGATGGAGTAAGGCCATGCTCTACGCTACCGCCTCCCAAACCGTTGGGCCGTACCTCCATATCGGCCTTGCCGCGCTGGACTGCGCCGACCTGACCGCCGATGCACCGCAGCTTGCCGGCCAGCGCATCGTGATCGAGGGCCGTGTCATCGATGGCCGCGGCGAGCCCGTGCCGGACGGCATGGTCGAGATCTGGCAGGCCAATCCTGCCGGCCGCTATCGGCATGAGGAAGACACCGGCGACGCGCCGCTGGTGCCCGGCTTCACCGGCTTTGGCCGCGTGCCGACCGGCCCGGACGGCGATTTCCGCTTCGTCACGGTCAAGCCCGGCCCGGTGCCGGACCTCGCCGGCGGCCTGCAGGCGCCGCACATCATGGTGTCCGTGTTCATGCGCGGGCTGGTCAAGCACGTGGCCACGCGGCTGTACTTCGGCGATGAAGCCGCCGCCAACGCCACCGACAGCGTGCTCGGCCTGGTGCCGTCCGCGCGCCGCGCCACGCTGGTTGCCGAGGCGACGGCCCCCGGCACCTACCGCTGGAACGTGGTGCTGCAGGGCGCGGACGAAACCGTGTTCTTCGATATCTGACCCCGGCACGCCTCGCCCTCCGCGAGGCGTTTTGCCGCACAATCGGAGCCTTCCCACCGGTCCGCCCCCGCCGACGATGCCCTCTATTTCCCGCCTGACCGATCCGATGTTCGGCAGTCCCGCCGTGCTCGCGATCTTCTCCGATACCGGCACGGTGCAGCGCATGCTCGATGCCGAGGCGGCCCTCGCGCGCGCCGAGGCGCACTGCGGCGTGATTCCCGCGCAGGCCGCTGCCGTCATCACCGAAGTCTGTGCCGATGCCGGCGTGATTGACCTCGACGCCCTCGCGCAGGCCGCCGTGGCCGGCGGCAACCTCGCCATCCCGTTCGTGAAGCAGCTGACCGCCGCCGTGGCGCGGCGCGATGCCGAGGCTGGCCGCTACGTCCATTGGGGCGCCACCAGCCAGGACATCATCGATACCGGCGCCGTGCTGCAACTGGCGGACGCCCTGCACGCCATCGACACCGACCTGCTGCGCCTGGGCGATGCCTGCGCGACGCTGGCCACCGCTCACCGCGCCACGCCGATGGTGGCGCGTACCTGGCTGCAGCACGCGCTGCCCACCACGTTCGGCCTGAAAGCCGGCGGCTGGGTCGATGCGCTGCGCCGCGACGTGACCCGCCTACGCCAGGCCGCCAATCAGGCGCGCGTGCTGCAATTCGGCGGCGCCGCCGGCACGCTGGCGAGCCTGGGCGACAAGGCGCCCGCCGTGGCCGCGCAGTTCGCCCGCGAGCTGGGCCTGGACCTGCCCGCGTTGCCCTGGCACGCCCACCGTGACCGGCTGGTGGCGGTGGCGACGGCGCTGGGCCTGCTCACCGGCACGCTCGGCAAGATGGCGCGCGATTTGTCCCTGATGATGCAGACCGAAGTGGGCGAGGTGGCCGAGCCATCGGGCCCCGGCCGGGGCGGCTCCAGCACGATGCCGCACAAGCGCAACCCGGTGGGCTGCGCGGCGGTGCTGACCGTGGCTGTGCGCGTGCCGCCGCTGGTGGCGACGATGCTCGCCGGCATGGTGCAGGAGCACGAGCGCGCGCTGGGCGGCTGGCAGGCCGAGTGGGACACGCTGCCGCAGATCGTCACCCTTGCCGCCGGCGCGCTGCGCCAGTTGGGCGATGTGGCAGCGGGCCTGGAGGTGGATGCCGCCCGCATGCGCGCCAATCTCGACCTGACGCACGGCCTGATCCTGGGCGAGGCCGCGATGCTGGCCCTCGGTGGCCGCATCGGCCGGCTGGAAGCGCACCACGTGGTGGAAGCCGCCTCGCGCCACGCGGTGGAGCAGGGCGTGACGCTGCGCGTGGCGCTGGCCGCCACGATCGCCGCTAACCCGGCGCACGCCGGGCTGCTGGACGATGCCGAACTGGACCGCCTCAGCGATCCGGCGCACTACGCCGGGCAGGCCGCCGCCTTCGCCGATGCCGCCGTGGCCGCCTGGCAGGCCCTGCGCGCCGTCTGATCCCCATACCGAAAAGGAGACCACGTTGCCTTATCTCGACCACGCCGGCGCCCGGCTGTTCTACACCGTCGATGGCCCGGACACCGCGCCCGCCATCGTCTTTTCCAACTCGCTGGGCACCGATCACACGATGTGGCAGCCGCAGGCCGCCGCGCTGGCCGGCCGCTTCCGCGTGGTGCGCTACGACGTGCGCGGCCATGGCCGTTCCACCGCGCCCGAGGGCGCCATCACGGTGGACGTGCTGGGCCGTGACGTGGTGGCCATCCTCGACGCCCTGCAGATCGATCAGGCCGTGTTCTGCGGCCTGTCGATGGGCGGCCTCACCGGCATGTGGCTGGGCGCGCATGCCCCGGCGCGCTTCAGCCGCATCGTGCTGGCCAACACGGCGGCCAAGATCGGCACGGCGGACGCCTGGAACAGCCGCATCGACACCGTGCTGCGCGACGGCATGGCGCCGCTGGCCGATGCCTCGCTGCAACGCTGGTTCACGCCGGGCTTCCTGGCCACGGCCGGTCATGCGCTCGATGACCTGCGCGCGGTGCTCGCCGGCCTTGACCCGCGTGGCTACGCCGCCAGTTGCGGCGCCGTGCGCGACGCGGACCTGCGCGAGGCCGTGAAGGCCATCCCCGTGCCGGTGCTGGTGATTGCGGGCGGCGACGACCCCTCGACCACGGCGGCGCAGGGCCGCGAACTCGCCGCGGCCATCCCCGGGGCGATCTACGTCGAACTGCACGCCGCGCACCTGTCCAACCGCGAGCAGCCGGGCCGCTTCACCGCCGCGCTGCTCGACTTCATCCTCGGCCGCCGCCCGGTGACCGACGATGCCGCGCGCTACGAGGCCGGCCTCGCGGTGCGCCGCGACGTGCTGGGCAGCGCCCACGTGGATCGGTCGCTGCAACGGATCTCGCCGCTGAACGAGGAATTCCAGAACCTGATCACGCGCTATGCCTGGGGCGAGATCTGGACGCGCGAGGGCCTGCCGCGCCATACGCGCAGCCTGATCACGATTGCGATGATGGTGGCGCTGAACCGCTCGGAGGAGTTGAAGCTTCATCTGCGCGCCGCCGCCAACAACGGTGTCACGCGCGACGAGATCAAGGAAGTGCTGTTGCAGACTGCGATTTATTGCGGCGTGCCGGCGGCGAATTCGGCGTTCCACATGGCGGAGGAGGTTTTCGCCGCCGTTGACCGGTAGTCCCACACCACAAAAAAACAGATCGGGAGACAGGCCATGGGTCAGCAGGGCAACGGCATGCCGCGCGCCACGCGCGTGGCGATCATCGGGGCGGGGCCGGCTGGGCTTCTGCTCGGGCAACTGCTTACGGTGGCCGGCATCGACAACGTCATCATCGAGCAGCGCAGCGCCGAACACGTGCTGGGGCGCATCCGCGCCGGCATCCTCGAATCGGTGACGGTGGATGCGCTGGCGCGCGCCGGCGTGGACCAGCGGCTGCGCGCGGAGGGGCTGCGGCACCACGGCATCGAGCTGTCGTACCGGGGCGCGCGCCACCGCATCGACTTCCACGCGCTGATTGGGCGCGACGTCACCGTGTATGGCCAGACCGAAGTCACGCGCGACCTGATGGCGGCGCGCGCGGCGTCCGGCATGCCCATCGTCTACGAGGCCACCGATGTCTCGCTGCACGATTTCGATACGGACCGGCCCCGCGTGACCTTCCGCCACGCCGGCAGCGCGCATGAACTGGCCTGCGACTATGTGGCCGGCTGCGATGGCTTCCATGGCGTGAGCCGGGCCAGCGTGCCGGAGACATCGACACGGATCTTCGAACGGGTCTATCCGTTCGGCTGGCTCGGCGTGCTGTCCGAGACGCCGCCGGTGGCGGACGAACTGATCTACGCCAGCCACGAACGCGGGTTTGCGCTGTGCAGCATGCGCTCGAAGACGCGCAGCCGCTACTACGTGCAGGTGCCGGCCACGGAGCGCGCGGAGGCCTGGTCGGATGCGCGCTTCTGGGGTGAGTTGCGCGCCAGGCTCGACCCCGCCGCCGCGCAGGCGCTGGTCACCGGCCCGAGCATCGAGAAAAGCATCGCGCCGCTGCGCAGCTTTGTCTGCGAGCCGATGCGCTTCGGCCGCCTGTTCCTGGCGGGCGATGCCGCGCATATCGTGCCGCCCACCGGCGCCAAGGGGCTGAACCTGGCCGCCAGCGACGTGCTGTACCTCGCCGACGGGCTGATCGCCCAGTACCAGCGCGGCGATCCGGCCGAACTCGACGCCTATTCCGCGAAATGCCTGCGGCGCGTGTGGAAGGCGGAGCGGTTCTCGTGGTGGATGACGGCGCTGCTGCATCGCTTCCCCGATGCCGACGCGTTTGCGCACCGCATCCAGCAGGCCGAACTCGACTATCTGGTGGGCTCCGAAGCCGCCTGCCGGGCGCTGGCCGAGAACTACGTTGGGCTGCCGGCGTAGGACGCTTGCCGAGGCGCAAGTCGTCTGCCCGCCGACAGCGGGCGGCGCGCATGCCACGCGACAATGCCGCTATCGTCTCCCCGGAGGTCCGCCATGAAGCGTTTCGTGCTTGGGCTTGCTGCCCTCGCTGCCCTTACCACTGCCGCGCTGGTTCCCGCCCGCGCCGAGCCGGCCGCGCCGCTGGCGCCCATCGCCTCGCTCGACGTGGCCCGCTACATGGGCACGTGGTACGAGATCGCCAAGTATCCGAACCGCTTCCAGCGCCAGTGCGCCGGCCACACCACGGCGCAGTACGCGGCGCGGTCCGATGGGCGGGTCGACGTGGTGAACCGCTGCCGCAAGGCGGATGGGACGAGCGATGACGCCACCGGCGTGGCAAGGCCGGTGGGGGAGGCCGGCACGCCGAAGCTGGAGGTACGGTTTGCCCCGGCGTGGTTGTCGTTTATCCCGTGGGTGTGGGGCGACTACTGGGTCATCGACCTCGACCCCGGCTACACGTTGGCCGCCGTCAGCGAGCCTAGCCGCGAGTACCTCTGGATTCTCTCCCGCACGCCCACGGTGGAGTCCGGCGCCTATCAGGCGCTGCTGCGCCGGCTGGAGGCGAAGGGCTTCGACATCACCCGGCTCCAGGCTACGCCGCAGGACTGATGTCCCCGCAATCCATATAAATGAAATATGGATATTCAACTCGACATATATTTTACGTAGCACCGACCCGGTGATACCGTCTCGCTCCAGCATGCCGGCACAAGTACCCGCGTGCGCTTGGAGGAGACCACAACATGACATCCGGATCGAACATCCGGCGGCGCCTGGCGCTGCTGGCGGCCGCCTGCGCGGCCACTGCATTGATGGCCGCGTGCGGCGGTGGCGACGATGCCCCGTCGGCGTCGAGCGGGGCACCCGGCACCGCCCCCGGCACTGACAATCCCGATAACCCGACCCAGCCGGCCCAGCCGACGTTAAGCGCGCTGGAAGCGTGCAACGCGCTGAACGGCGCCAGCGTGCCGGCCTCGGCGCTGACGCTGGCCTCGGGCGGCGCCACGGTCACGGCGGCCACGCTGATTGCCGCCGACGCCACCGGCAACACGCTCGGCGAGTACTGCCAGGTGCGCGGCGCCATCGCCCCGGTGGACGCTGCCGCGTCCAACATCAACTTCGCGGTGAACCTGCCCACGCAGTGGAACGGCAAGGGCATCCAGTTCGGTGGCGGCGGCTTCGACGGCACGCTGATCGACGGCACCGAGACCGTCCGCTTCGCGCTGCCGGACGACCCGGCGCCGCTGGCGCGCGGCTACGCCACCTGGGGCGACGATTCCGGCCACCAGAGCACCAGCATCACCGATGGCCGCTTTGCCACCAACGACGAGCAGCTCGCCAACTATGGCGGCGACACGCTCAAGAAAACCCACGACGTGGCCCTGGCGATGATCCGCCAGCGCTATGGCCGCGCACCCACGCGCGCGTATTTCCTCGGCACGTCCACGGGCGGGCGTGACGCGCTGAGCTATATCCAGCGCTGGCCGGCCGACTACGACGGCGTCATCGCCAACGAGCCGGCGCTCAACTACACCGGCACGCGCCTCTCCAACGTGGCCGTGGGCCGCGCGCTCTACCTGAACGGCGGCGCCGGCTGGCTCAACATCAACAAGACGCTGATGGTGCAGGCCGCTGCCATGGCCGCCTGCGACACGCTGGACGGCGTGGCCGACAAGGTAGTCAGCAATGTTGAGGGCTGCCGCCTTGGCGCGATGCAGGTGCTGGCCAATTTGCGCTGCCCCGGCGGTACGGACACGGGCGACACCTGCCTCTCGGATGCGCAGATTGCCACCGTCAAGACCATCGAGCAGCCGCTCCAGCTGACCTACCCGCTGGCCAACGGCGTGACCGTGGCCGGCGGCTACAACATCCTGGAAGGCGCGCTGGTGGCGGGGCCGTTCACCACGCGCGACCTCGGCACGCGGCCGGTGCCCGGCAATCCGGCCACCACCGCGGACGCGAACATGTACCTGACCGGCGACCAGTGGGTGAAGTACTTCGTCACCCGCGCCGCCACGTTCGACGCGCTGACCTTCGACCCGGCCAGCCCGGGGAGCTGGACCTCGCGCGTGCAGACCGTCTCGGCGCTGACCGATGCCACCAATCCGGACCTGTCCGCGTTCCTGGCAAAGGGCGGGCGGCTGATCCTGCTGCACGGGCTGGCCGACGAAGTCATCAGCCCCAATTCCACCATCGCCTGGTACAAGGCCGTGATCGCGCGGGTAGGGCAGGCGGCGGTGGACCAGGGCATCACGTTCTACACAGTGCCCGGCATGGGCCACGGCACGGGCAGCTTCCTGCCGGCGTGGAACTCCCTGACTGCGCTTGAGAACTGGGTGGAGATGGGCGTGGCGCCGGGCCAGCGTACGGTGATGGACACCAACGCCGGCACCTATGGCCGCACGCGGCCGCTGTGCCAGTACCCGGCGTGGCCGAAGTACAAGGGCTCGGGCAGCCAGGATGCGGCCATCAACTACACCTGCGAGGGCGCGTCCGGCATCGTGCAGTCCTGCCTGAACCTGCCGGCTGTGGCCACCACGTGGAAGGGCGGCAACACCAACGGCGAGGAGCTGTCGGTGCGCGTGGACCCGGCCACCCTCAAGTACACCGTGACGATCGATGCCAGCCTGCAACGGACCGCTGGCGTTACGCGCACCGGCCAGCTCGTCTCGCAGGGCGGCTGCACCTATGCCAGCGACGAGAACGGCGCCAACTTCACTTTCACTGGCGGCGGGGTGCTGGCCGGTGGGGTTGCGCCGGTTTCGGGCGCTGGCTTCCTGCCACTGGTGGCCTTCCAGACCGTGTCATCGGACTTCAAGGCCGTGGCCGACATCTACAACGTCAATGGCGTGCAGACGGCGGTGGCGGGTGGCGCGGTGACACTGCGCACCGGCTCGGCACGGCTGCGCTCGTCGGCGGCCACGTGGCAGACCTGCTCGGCAACGGCGGCGGGCGGTTTCATGGTCTATGACGCGGCCTGCGCCAACACCACCAAGGGCTACATCGTCTGGAACCCGGCGCGCAACGCGTTCGACTACTACGTGGGCGGCACCATCGCCGCCGGGGACGGCGTGCTGAGCGGGTCGCTGATCAGCGGCATCGTCAACGGCATCCCGGTGCCGGTGGTCCTGACGCGCTCGGCCACGGCCTATGGGATGAACGTCTACGCCTCGCAGCCCACCGCCCCGCTGACGGCGGGCGCGGCCGATGGCCGGTACCGCATGATGGGCACCGACGGCAGCCAGGTCAGCGCCGACCTCAACGCCACGGCCATCGTGCGCGACGGCGCCTCGGGCGTGCTGACCTACAACCAGCCGGTGGCAGGCGTGCTCGACGCCTCGGGCGGGGTGGTGGCGTCGTACCTGTCGAACGGTGGCCTGCTGATCGGTACGTCGGCAGGACGCTTCGAGCTGGGGTTGTTGAATTGATGTGATGCTGCGATGAGGAAAAAAGCGGGCCTTGAGGGCCCGCCTTTTTTTGGTTCATCGCCGGTCTGCGGGGGGGCTGAGGGTGGCAGAACGATCCGTTGCGGTCAGTTGCAACGCTAAAAAGCCGACGTTCGACCCGCCGCGAGAACGAGCGAATCAGCGTGTCATCCCATTATGTTCGACAAACTTTGCGTCACTCCAGGAGCCGCAATCTAAAGCTGTCGTGCCGCCCCTCGGAGTTGTTCTGAATTGACTGAGACTAAACGAGTATCGGGCATCAGGAAGCGGCGGCATCTCGATCGGGAGGAATGTGGCGGCGTGATTGAAGATGCCTGGCTTTCAACTCAGTCCCAGAGTTATGATTGCCCTCGGATGGGGCACGCCTTGCGTTAAAAGCAAGAAGGCAGGTGCACGAGCGGGATTGAGGCAATTTGCGCGCCCCAAGCCGACCGGATGCGGTTTCGGTTACAAGTAGTGTTCTGACTATACTTTCGTGTGAGTTTCCTCCTGCCCCCGTATGTGAAAGCATTTCCGGAACGCAACTGAATTGCCGGTCGACCCCTCCACAAATTTCCCCGATATCGCACGCTTTCCGATCATGACTGCACCAATTTACGCCCCCACGACTTCCCCGCGGGCGTTTGCCCAAGGCACCGTCCACGTCGTGGACGACGATGAACTGATGTGCAAAGGATTGACTGCGCTCCTGGAATCGATCGATTTACACGTAAGGTCGTTTAGGTCTGTCGAGGACTATCTTCGGGCACCGAAATTGGAGGGACCGTCGTGTCTTGTCCTTGATGTTCGGTTGCGCGGACAAAGCGGGCTTGCGTTCCAGAAGTCTGCGATGCAGACGGGGCAGCCACACATGCCGATGGTGTTCATGAGTGGACACGCCGATATTGCGATGTCGGTGAAAGCCATGAAAGCAGGGGCGGTCGATTTCCTTGCGAAGCCGTTCCGGGATCAGGACATGATTGACGCGGTCATGGTTGCGCTGGAACGCGACATGCGGCGCCTTGAGACGGAGCAGTCGTTGTCTGGGCTGAGAAGTTCCTGGGAGACCCTAACCACGCGTGAGCGTGAGGTTCTACGACACGTGGCGGCCGGATCGATGAATAAGACGATTGCTGCGGCAATGGGAATTGCCGAGATCACGGTGAAGATCTATCGCGGACACGCGATGCGCAAGATGAATGCGCGCACAGTGGTGGAGGCCGTTCAAATCATGCGGGCGCTGGGTGAGGTATCTGCCGCATAGACGGGCATGCGCGGGAAAGAACGTCCGAGCATCTTTTCGTATAGTGGCGATCATCTGACCGACTGATGGTGCGGGCACACAGACTATGGTGTTATGCCGCGGCGCCGTCGGATGACGGCGAACGGAGAATGCTAATGACGATGGAATGCCCGACGCCCGATGAGGTCCCCTCACGATCGCTCGCGGACTCGGACGAGAACGCGCGGAAAATGAGTTCCATGTATGACCGCTACCATGTCCGGGGTTCCACACGGCGCTACTTGGCGGCAGCTTTGGCCCTTCTCGGTGCGTTGCTTGTTGCGCCCTGGGTCTCCGCGCATGACCTAGAGCTGGCTTTAGCTCCGCGCAAGGGAAGCCAAGTGATTGCACTTTCGGTCGCATGCGCCGGGTCCATGCTACTGGCGCTGATCTGCACACTACTTATGTTGAGGCTGAAGATCGCTATCGGGGCGCTGGCGGGGCAGATGGCCTCCGTGTCTGCTGCGGAAATAGAAGGGGGGGACCCCCTGGTAGAAGCGGGACCGCTTATTGTCGCAAGATTGATCCGCGCGATTAACGACGCGTGGCGGCAATGTAGGGAGCGAGAGTCTGAGTTGCTGACTGTGCAGGCATCATTTGCGCACGATCTGCGTACTCCCCTGACGCGGATGCTCTTGCGTTGCGACATGATTGACAATGTGCAGCTTCGTGACGCGATGGAACGGGATCTTGATGAGGTTCGGGAACTTGCTGAAGCAGGACTGGCCTGCGCACGCACGCAGAGTGGTATTGCCAAAGTCCTGGAAAGCGTCGACGCCGACAGCATTCTTGGGGCGCTGGTCCATAATTATCGGGATGCAGGCTGCGTGCTGGCCCTTGAGGGAAATGTAGGGCGTCCTGTGGTGACATGCCCGCACGCGCTGCGCCGGCTGTTGGGTAACCTGATCGACAATGCATTTCGTTATGGCAGCGTGGTTCGCATAACCGTACGAGTGGAAAGCCGGCGTCTACACTTGGCGGTGATCGATTCCGGGCCAGGAATCGCGCCGTCGGAACTCGATGCCGTATTCAAGCCGTGGTACAGGTCGCCGGAAACTATTGGCCGGGGACCGGGCAGCGGGTTGGGGCTGGCGATTGCCCTCCGACTGTCGAAGGCAATTCGTGGCGAATTGACATTAGAAAATCGGCAAGAGGGTGGCCTTGAGGCGAGATTGTCCCTGCCTCTTTGAGATTCGCATTTTGCCGACAGCGACCGAGGTACCTTTGTGACGCTGCAGCGGGCGGGACGGCGCTTGAGCCCACGAGATCTAGCACTCGGCACAACGGAAACGCCGCGGGCCGGCGATGGTCCTCGCGGCGTCTTCTGCCGGCGGCAGGGTGGATGCGCACCCGTCTAGCCAAGAAGAGTTTCGTCCTGCAGTCGTGGCGCAAGCCACGGCGTCAGCACCAGCAGCGCCACAGATGCGGCAACCAGCACACCATAGGATGCCTGGAAAGCACCCGTCACGTCACGCAGGAAGCCAAAGACAAACGGTCCAAGCGCGGCAATAAGGTAGCCCACGAACAGCATGAATGCGGTCCACTGGCTCGCTTCATGATGGGACGTGGTGTTGTCCAGGGGCAGCGTCATCGCCAAGGCAAAACAGACGCCCTGACCCAGGGCCAGCGCCACCACTGGCACCACCCCGAACATGCCCGGCGACCACCAAAGCACGCCGGCGCCACCAATCGAGAGCAGGGCCGCCCAAACAAGCCAGCCCCGACGGTCCAATGACTTGCTGGTGACATAGCCCGACAGGAAGCTGCTGATCGCGATCATTGCGGCGAACAACCCCAGATTGACACCCGGGCTCAGCGCGTTGATCTGCAATTCCCGACTGCTCTCCCCTACCCAGGCGAAGCAGGCGTAGCAGATGAACTGCCCGATCCCGAAATACATGGCAATCAGCCAGGCGCGCCCCGTGCGCCATGGCGCACGGCTGACCGCGGCTTCCACACGGGCAGCATGCGACTTCGACGGAAATGCCGATGTCAGGCGGCGCCAACTCACAATGGCGAGGACGCAAACCACGGCCCAGATGCCGGCGCCCAGCCGCCAGCCGCCACCGGCGTGGGCGATGGCCTCGCTGCCCACCGCCGCCAACGTCGCCCCGATACCGAGCCCGGCGGCGTAGATACCCATGAAGAACGCGGCCTCGCCGGAGAAATGGCTCTTGATCCAGCCACCGAGGAGCGGCCCGGAAATGGCGACGCCAATCCCAACCAGCAGCGTGGCGAACAACAGGCTGCCGGGCGATCCTGCGAATGCCCGCAGGGCCAACGCCACGCCCAACAGCACAAGCGAGAACAGTACTACCCGGTCGCCGCCGAAGCGGCGGCCGATTGCCGGCACGAAGATCGCGCAGATACCCATGCACAGGTCAGGAATGGCGGTCAGCAGCGCCGCCTCCGCGTGTTTCATGCCGAATTCCGACTGAATGGCATGCACCAGCGGCCCCATCGACACAATGCCCGGTCTCAGCGACAGCGCCATGATGAACAGGCCAAGTCCAGCAAACAGCCTGAGCGATCTGTCTTCCTGCCTTGTAGCCACCAACACTGGTTTCTCCTGGTTGTAGAGGGGGGGCGTCAGGTGTCAGGCGTAGGCGCCGTCCAGGTACGGGTCGACACTGCGTGCCGGGGCTGCCGATACACCAGTGCGGTCCATGCCGGCCAACGTGCGGGCGCCGTCGGTGAACGGGCTGCGCTGGTCTTGCACCGAGCGGGCGCCATCGAGATACGGGTCCGCCGACCGGGCGCCTTCGGTGTACGGGTCGCGGGCCGCCGTCGCCGAGCGGGCGCCTTCGCTGAAGACATCCCGCGCGCTCTGCACGGCGCGGGCGCCATCGCTGTACGGGTCGCGGGCGCCGAGGACGGAAGCTTGTGCGCCGACAGCGGCAGCAGCGAGGGCAACGGCGAGAACGAGGCGGGAAGTGAAGGTCTTGGACATGATCGGTTTCCTTGATTGGATGCGTGAGTGGGTTGCTGGCAGCGATCCGCTGTGTCGTCGTCGAGGTGCGCTGCCATGGATGCTATTTAAGCCCGCTCACGTATCTCGTTCGTGGCATGTTTGCGCCCTTAATGTCCCGGCACGTATCGTGCACGCGGCTTGATACAAAGGCGTACAAATGCAGGATCCAAGTGGAAACAGCGGTAACGGGAAAGGAGGGTGGGAATCCGTGATGTTGTGAGAACACGTCCGAATCCTGAACCCCAACCATTGCCCAACCCTTACTCGGCCGGCACCGCTCTCATGCTTCGGCTGCCCTTGCTACGGGCGCACTCATTGTTTGAGAGATAGTTATTGACACAACGATCCATAATTACTACGATGTGCCTCATGGTGAGACCAAGAGAGTTCGATCGAGATGCTGCGTTGGATCAGGCAACCCGTGTGTTCTGGGCGAAGGGGTTCGCATCAACGTCGACAGACGATCTCCTGAGCGCCATGAACATTGGTCGTCAAAGCATGTACAACGCTTTTGGCGACAAGCGCTCGTTGTATATGGAGGTAGTGCGAACGTATCAGCAGAAGATGCTGGCGATCCACCTCACAAGACTGAACGGGGAGGTGTCTGCGCTTAGCGGAATTCGGGCTTTGCTGTGGGGGTTGGCGCCATCCAACGCGGCAGAGCGAGCGCTCGGGTGTCTAGGTGTGGGAGCTGTTGGCGAGTTCGGGACAACAGACGAGGAGCTTCTCCAACTCGCCCACAGCGTGTCGCGTTCGTTGAGCAAACGTATTGCAGAGCGGATTGCAGAAGGTCAAGCGCAGCGCGAGATCGCGGCCGACATTGATCGAAATGACGCCGCGGCTTTCATCTTGACCACGATGAGCGGCCTGCAGTTGGCGGCTCGTGCAGGTGCAACGATGCAGCAGCTGCATAAACAAGCTGAGTTCGTAGTGAGTCGCCTGCAGGCGATCTAGGCAGACGCCGGCACGTCCAACGGCACGGACCTTCCGGCGTATTTTTTGGTTTATTATGGACTGAACAGTCAAAAAAGAGGTAACCATGCAAAAAGCAGATAACTCGGTTCGCAAAACGGCTCTCGTTTTTGGTGGCTCGCGTGGCATTGGGGCCGCTGCAGTGGAACGACTCGCCAAGGAGGGGTTCAACGTAGCATTCACCTATGCTTCCAGTTTCACGAAAGCCCAGGCTCTGGTTGATCGGATTGCGTCTCTGGAAGTGGAAGTCGCGGCGATCCAAGCGGATAGTGGCGATCCACAAGCGATCCGCAGAGCGGTGGCAGAGACCGTGGCGCGTTTCGGCAGCATTGACGCAGTGGTTGTGAATGCAGGGATTTTGCGTGCCGCGGCAGTTGATGCCGTGAGTCTGGAAGACCTCGACCAGATGCTGAGCGTCAATGTGCGCGGTGTCTTCCTTTCGATCCAGGCAACTGTGCCGCATCTGAATGATGGGGCGCGTGTGGTGACGATCGGCAGTAACGTTGCGCTGCATACGCGCACACCTGGATTCAGCGTCTATCAGTTGACCAAGACCGCCCTGGTGGGAATGGTCAAGGGTGTAGCACTCGATCTGGCGCCGCGGGGCATCACAGTCAACAATATTCAGCCAGGTCCGACTGACACGGACATGAATGCTGGATTGACGGAGGTTCTGGCGGGAATGAGTCCACTCAAGCGGGTCGGTCAACCGTCGGAAATCGCGGGCCTTATTGCCTACCTTGTAGGCGAAGACGCGGGCTATGTCACCGGCGCCAGCCTCACGATCGATGGTGGATTCACCCTCTAACTACCATTTGCATGGCGTATAGGCCGCCAGCCATATTGACGCGGATCTGTTTCGTCGTCCGCGCCCCCGTTGGTTGGGGCGACGGACGCGGAAAGAAGCTGGGCCTTAACAAGATGACTTGTGCTGACGGCGTTGCCGCCAAGCCAGGAGCGATCACGGACACAGCAAACACAATTGAAAATCCGGGATAATGCCGGCTACAACTGACACAATGCCAAGGCCGCATGCGCCACGGTTAAGCTAGCTTGGCAGTGAGCGCGAACGGGTCGTGAAGCAGGTATATGTGCCAACACACTTGCATCGGTGCGTCACATCGGGGATTGAACGAAGCCGTCTTGGAACGGACAAGCTCCTCTATACCTAATTGCGACGATACGGAAGGGGGGCGCGATTTTGACTAAGTTTATTAGTGGGCTGGACAGTCTGGCTGGGGCGAGGTTAACGTTACTGCGCCGAGGGCCCGTTGAACTGTACCGCGCCCAGCTCTCCCGAGCTACGGTACTTGCCGCGATACCGCTAGCTCCGGCCTCAGACGCAAGCCGAGAACAACTGCGCTATGAGTTCAGCATCCGCGCAAAATGCGACGAGGGATTCTCCTTACGCCCTCTGAGGTTCGCTGTACATAATCAGAACCCGGCTTTGCTGTTGGAGGATCCTGGTGGTGACATGCTGGCAAGCCAGCTTGCTGCGTCGACCACCGCGGAGGAATTTTTGGGAGATGCGCTACGTTTGGCGCAATCGCTACAAGCCGCACACGAAAGCGGGTTGATTCATGGTGGCCTCGCGCCTTCGAACATCATGATTCCCCCCGGCGGGCTACCACCAAGGTTGACTGGCTTCCGCAAACGAGGCTCCGTAGCGGTGCTCCCCGCCCTCGACGGTGCGGAGCAAGAGATCGAGTTGGGAATCCTCGACTACATGGCGCCGGAAGCAACAGGGCGCGTGAATAGGATCCTCGACAACCGATCTGACCTATACTCACTCGGCTGCATCTTTTACCGGTTGCTAACCGGCACAGTCCTTTTCCCAGGGTTATCGCCATGGGAGCTTGGTCACGCGCACATCGCACGTCGCCCTGAAGCGCGGGAGCTTATCAAGCTCCGTCGAGTCTTTGGCGAGCCCATAGTCGAGCTTGTGTGTCGGCTGCTCGCGAAGGAGCCCGATGAACGCTACCAGAACGCGCGCGACGTCGTCGATGACCTCATCGCGTTAAGCATATCGCCCTCTGCTACCGGTTCTACGAATATTCTCCGTCGAGCCGAATCACCGTTTGGTCGCACACTGAATCTGATCGGTCGTCGCCGCGAGCTTGAAAGACTTCACGCCGCTATTCGCGACAGAACAGGCGAGACGAGGCGATTGTTGTTAGTTGAAGGGCCGGCAGGTATTGGAAAAACCGCGCTCATCAACCAATTCCGAGCTGAGGAGGGCGTAGACGCTTGTGAATTCGCACACGGAAAATGCGAGGTCGGCGACGGAGTGACGCCTTATGCGAGTCTTGCCCGCGCCCTTCAAACGCTTCTCAAGGCTGCTCTTGCCTACCATCCGAAGCAGTTCGATGAACTACGTAGACAGCTGGCGGAAGCCCTCTCCGACGATTCCTCCTTTATTACGGCCAATTTTCCCGACTTTACTCACCTCTTGGGCGAACACACGCATCACGCCGCAGTGTCGCCCCATGTAGAGCGGATGCGGTTCCTCGCGGCAGTGGCAAAGCTACTTAGCGCCTTTGGTTCCCCAACGCGCCCTCTGCTCTTGTTCCTAGACGACTTACAGTGGGTCGATGAGGCAACCCTGGAAGTCGTTTGCTATCTCATGAACGATCCGTATTGCCATCATGTTATGTTGATGGCCGCAATGAGGGATCGAGAAACTGAGCGGCAGGGAGCCCACGTGCGGCCCTTCCTCTCGGAAAATTTGATCGAACGGATCCAGCTCGGGCCGCTATCGGGCTCGGAGGTGAGTGCCCTGGTCCAAGCCATTCTCGACGACGAGGTTGGGGATCTCAAAGTACTCGAGAGTGCCATCTTCCGGAGTGCTGGAGGCAATCCGCTTCACACCATTCAGTTCACCCGCTCTCTCGTTGACGACGACGTTTTGGTGTACGACAAGGTTCATGGCGAATGGACAGCCTCTTCTGCAGAAGTTGAAGCACGATCCGACGCCTCCAATGTCGTCGCCCTGCTATCTACACGTGTAGCCACCCTCGCAGGAAGAGCACTCGAAGCAGTTCAATATCTTGCGATTCTCGCGGAACCAGCTTCAATCGAGATATTGTGTGCCGCGATGGGCGGCCTTCAGGCCGCCGCGCTGAAGCATTCGCTTGCCGAAGCTATCGAGCAGCAGCTTATCGAAGAGCGAATGGGTGAATATGCCTTCATGCACGATCGAGTCCGCGAGTCCGTGTATTTGACATTCAGCGAGTCCGGCAGACAAACCAAGCATCTGGAAGTGGCAACAAATCTGGTAGAACACGCCACCAATCGAGGGCTTAAGCTGGGCGCCTTTGTTGTTGCAAATCACCTTACTCGTGCAGCGATGCCAAACTCGCCTGACCGCCGACGCTTCTTCGCGTCTAGCATTCTCAATGCCGCCGTCAAAGCGAAAGAGGCAACGGCCTACGAGTCAGCGATCTCATACTTGCTGACCGCGCGGAGTTTCCTTGGCGACGAAGACGAGGTCGATGGCGGCCTGATTGCTCTGATTGAACTAAGACTTGGTGAGTGCGAGTTTATATGTATGCGCGTTGCCACAGCTTCAGATCGATTGGCTGCGATCCGCCAACGCTTCCTGAATGCGACTCATCGCGCGGAACTCGTTCGCCTGCGCCTGGCGATGTATGTCGCTTTGGATCAATCGGATAGAGCGTTGGAGGTTGGCTACCGCTATTTGTCCGAAGAAGCGGAGATCAATCTGCCAAAGGGACCACATCCGGAAAGCGTGGATCGTGAGTATCAACGCCTGTTGCGAATGTATGGGAACAGAAGTGTTGACGAGTTGATACAGTTGCCGTTGATGGTGGATGACCGGATTCGGAATGCGGTAGATGTCATGACGGATCTCATTCCTGCGGTGCAGTTTACTAGCCAGGAAATGGTTGAGCTGCTCATCCTCAGGATGATAAATCTGAGCCTCGAGTACGGGCATTCCGATGCGTCCTGCTATGCCTACGTTTGCCTAAGCTTCGTCGCGGGTGCCAAGTATGGTGACTATGCAATAACCGCGGCCTTTGGCGAGCTTGCAATGAGGCTTCCCGGGGAGCGAGGGCTCAAGCTCTACGCAGGCCGCGTTCAAATGTGTTTCGGCTCTCTGAGCCTTCCGTGGACGGGGTCATCCGCTGAAGCGAAGCGACATCTGGAAGAGGCAACTGAGCTAACCGGCCGCCAAGGTGACCTGACATTTGCAGTGTATTCGCGGCGGCATATCGTCACGAACCTGCTATTCAGCGGGGGATCATTGTCGGAGGCCCAACAGGTCGCCGAAGAGGGATTGAAACTGGCGCGCGACGCCAATTTCGCTCTGGTGATTGATGCATTCATGGCGCAAGCGTGGCTCATCCGCGAGTTGCGGGGAGTGCCGGTCGACATTGGATTGCCCGACTCGAGCGTCGACTATGCCGAACTCATGGCAGATTGCGTTAGCGGAGAGTTCCAACGGGATATCGCTGCTTTCGCGTTCTGGACATACCGGCTCCAGTCGGCATTCTTGTGGGACAGGTTGGAAGACGCGCTTAACGCAGAGGAACGCGCCGCGGCGGCGGCGTGGGCCTCGCCTGCCTTCTTGGAGAACGCAGATTTTGTTTTCTACAGCGGACTTCTGCGCATGGCCTTGGCAAATAGGTCCGGCGAAGGTATTCAATCAGAGCATGCTCGTCGTGCACTGGCACACAAGAGAACAATGGAGGTTTGGGCCGAAGCGTCGCCAACAAACTTCCGATCTCGTGAGCGATTGCTGGCTGCCGAGTGGGGAGCGTTTGCATGTGAGCAGAGTCAAGTCCTTTCTCTGTACGAAGAGGCAATCGCCTTGGCTGACCAAGCACACGATATGCATATCCAGAGTGTTGCGAGAGAACTTGCGGCTCACTATGCCGGTCGCTGCGGGCTTCGCTCAGCCCAACAGGGTTACCTGGTGCAGGCGCGAAGCGCCTTCGCTACTTGGGGCGCCGACGCCAAAGTCCGTCAGCTCCACACAGCATTTCCACACCTCCTGACGCGTCGTCAGACGGAGTTGCACCCTCTGGAAGTCGCGCTGACATGGAGCGAAGATCGATTCGAAGCAGAAGTAGTCCTGAGAGCCGTCCGCGCCCTGTCAGGAGAAATTTCGCTATCCAAAGTAATAGAGGTGATTCTGAATAACGCCCTCCAGTATGCGGGCGCGGAGCGTGCGGTCCTTTGCCTGATCGAGAATGGGAGGCTGGATGTGGCTGCACACGCGAGATTGGTCAACTGCCAAATCGAGGTTGATCTTTTGCGTCAACCACTCTCTGAAGACTTGCTCGCGACACCGATTGCATATTCAACACTGCGTAGCAAGGGGTCAGTGGTCCTTAGGGATGCGCGTGAAGACGAGCAATATCGTCTTCATAGCTATGTCAAGGTACACAGACCGCGCTCCATCATGTGCGTGCCCTTGGTTAAGCAGGGCGTCCTCACCGGATTACTGTATCTCGAGAATGCGCTGGCGGCCGATGTATTCAACGCGGCACGCGTTCGAACGCTAGAGGTGCTGGCATCGCAAGCCGCGGTCTCGCTCGATAATGCGCAACTGTACGAAAGCGTCGACGCCGAGCACAGGCGGCGCGCGGAAGCGGAGCGTCACGTTCGTGAAGCGCAAGCGAAACTGGCCGAGGTCACCAGGCTGTCCGAACTAGGAGAGCTCGCGGCTTTCATTGTGCATGAGATTAGCCAACCCATTACGGCGTTGGGCCTTTACGCCCGGTCCGCAATTAGGTGGCTGAACAGGGAGATTCCGAAACTTGACCAAGCGGTGGCAGCGCTCGAAATGATATCGGCAAGCAGTGACCGCGCTCGGAGCATCATTGAGAGCATCCGATCGATGGTCCGAGAGTCACGTCCAAATATCTCGCGCATGGATTTCGACGAAGCGATTCTGGAAGTCCTTCGTGTGTTGAAAGAGCGCATCGATGTTGAACGGGTGACCATCGCCACTGATTTCGAGGAAGGACCGTTGAGCATTCTTGGCGATCGAATTCTGTTGCAGCAAGTCGTTGCCAACCTCTTGACGAACGCGCTTGACGCCATGAGCGGCATTCAAGACCGGCCGAAGGAGATCACGATTCAAACGCGCCGTGACGCTGAAGGGATGATGTGGACTTCGGTCAGGGACACAGGGAGCGGGATTTCCGAAGCCATTGCCAGTCGCATATTTGAATCGCTCGCGACCACGAAGGGGTATGGAATGGGCATGGGACTCTCGATCTGCCGATCGGTGGTAGAAGCTCATGGAGGCATCATCGAAGTATCCAGTTCCGGTGCCGACGGTACCACTTTCCGCTTTTCCATCCCGACAGCGCCAAGTTGATTCCAAGGGCCCAGTCCTCAGCAAGGAGCAGTCATTCGACGATCCTCAATCTTACGGATCGCGTGGACCTTATGCCGCATCCTTGATATTGCCGCGCGCCGCCCGCGTATCCCGCGCCGGCGACTGGCCGAACATGCGTCCGTATTCGCGCGTGAACTGCGGCACGCTTTCATAGCCGACGGCGAAGGCCGCGCGGCTGGCAGTTGCGCTCTCTGACAACATCAGGCGCCGCGCCTCGATCAGGCGAAGGTACTTCTGGAATTGCAGCGGTGTCAGCGATGTCACTGAACGGAAATGCTGATGAAAGGAGCCCTGGCTCATGCCTGCCACCGCTGCGAGCCGCTCCACAGTCAGCGGCTTGTCGAATTCGGCGCGAATCACCGCGACGGCGCGTGCCACGCGTTGCGCGTGACTATTTACCTTGCCCAGCTTTCGGATTGCCGTGCCGTGGCGCCCCATCAGCAACCAGTAATGCAGTTCGCGCACGAGTTGTGCCTGTAATACCGGGACAGCCGCTGGACGATCGAGCAAACGCATCAACCGCAAGGCAGCGTCTGTCACTTCCGTATCGGTGCGATCGACGCGGACGGGCGTCTCATCGATATCGCCGGCAGCGCCAATCTCCTGGCACAGCCCGGCGATCAGCAGGATATCGAGTTCCATGACCAGCGACAGATACGGTGCGGCGATGCTTGCCCGGGTGATCTGGCTGACGGTCGGCACATCAGCCGAAATCACCAGCGAATCCCCGGCGGTGAAATCAAAATTCTGTGCATCTATCGTCACGCGTTTGCTGCCCTGCTGTACGAGGCAGATCAATGGCCGCGAGATCGAATAGAGCAGCGCGCTCGCCGACGTGGCCTGGATGATGGTCAGTCCGGGAACAGGCGTCAGGGCCGTGCCCGCTGCATCGGAATGGGCGTCGGCATAGCGTCGGACGGCGGAGAGCAGTGTGGATTCCATGGCGACAAGCCTACACCTGTGGTGGCAGTGGTGCGACGAATTTGCAGGATCAGGCAAGAATTTCCGAGTTTCCGACAACCCCTCGAGGCGGTGGAATTCGATACTGGCTTCCAGTCATCCACACCCCAGACAGGAGCCAGACATGACCCGAATCACCGTTGTTACCGGCGCAAGCCGTGGGCTTGGCCGCAATGCCGCACTGAGCATCGCCCGCCAGGGCGGCGACGTCATCATCACCTATCAGAGCCGGGCGCAGGATGCCCAAGCTGTCGTGGCCGAGATCGAGGCCATGGGACGCAAGGCGATGGCGTTCCAGCTCGACACCGGCGCTGTCGCCACCTTTGCGCCCTTCGCGGAACAACTGCGGAAGGCGTTACAACAACATTGGGGCCGCAACTCGTTCGACCATCTGGTCAACAACGCCGGCCACGGCGACTACGCACTGATCGCGGATACTACCGAGGCGCAATTCGATCGGCTGGTGGATGTGCATTTCAAAGGCGTCTACTTCCTGACGCAAGCGCTGCTGCCCCTGATTGCCGATGGCGGCCGCATCGTCAATCTATCGTCGGGCCTGACACGCGTCAGCTATCCCGGCTATGCCGCTTATGCCGCGGCTAAGGGCGCCATCGAGGTGCTGTCGGTCTACCTGGCCAAGGAGTTGGGCCAGCGCGGCATCGCGGTCAACACGGTGGCACCGGGAGCAATCGAGACCGACTTCGGCGGCGGTGCGGTGCGAGACAATCCCGAGCTGAACCAGTCCTTCGCAGCGATGACCGCCCTGGGCCGCGTCGGCGTGCCCGACGATATCGGCCCCATGATTGCGAGTCTGCTCTCCGCCGACAACCGGTGGATCAACGCGCAACGCATCGAGGTATCGGGCGGCCAGCGCATCTGAGCCCTGCTAACCTTGCGCGGACGCGAGTCCGCGTTCGGCCAGCACTAGACGTTCGTAACCTGATCATGGCAGACCGCAACCCATACGTGCCCGGCCATTCGATATGGCCTCACCAGTCCGCCGCGACAGCATTAGCGCGCCCCGGCGCGCTCGTGATTGCCTGTCAGTTCCACCACGAAGTCAAGAAAAGCGCGGGTCTTTGCCGGCACGTAGTGCCGGGACGCGTAGTAGACGTATAAAGGATACCGTTCGTCTACCCATTCGGGAAAGAGATTGATCAATCGGCCGTCAGCAATCAGAGGCTCGGCACCGAGCAGCAACATCTGCGCGATTCCCGAACCGGCGAGACATGCGTTGAGCAGGGCACCCGGATCATTGACCGTGAGTCGTCCGTGAGTGTCGACCACAATACGTCTTCGCTTGCGATGAAATTCCCACTGAAATGGCTTGCCTGTCTCCGGGTTGCGAAACTCAAGGCATCTGTGGCCTCGACCTTCGAGGTCCTCGGGTCTTGACGGCCGTCCCCAGCGAGCAACGTACGATCGCGCTGCGACCGTCACGATGCGGGTGTCGAGCAGCTTTCTCGCGATCAGAGTAGACGCTTTGGGTTCGCCGAATCGCACAGCGAGGTCGAAGCCGTCCATGACGAGGTCGCCAAGACTGTCTCGCGCGATGAACTCGATTTCGAGTTCCGGGTGTGCGTCCATGAACGCATCGAGTTGTTGCCCGAGAATGGTCCGGTAGACGACAGGATCCAGATTGATTCTCAGCTTTCCACGCACAGCGGACGCGCCACCTGCCGCAGCGGCCGCTGCTTCCTCAAGCCCGGCGAGATGGGGCATGACCTCCTCGTAAAAGCGGCGGCCCTCTTCAGTCAGGGAGACGGAACGCGTTGTTCGGCTGAAGAGCCGGATGTTCAACCTTTTATCCAGCCGCGCAATTGCCCGACTGACGCCCGGCGGCGTCATTCCTATCACCTCCGAAGCGGCCACAAACGTTCCCGCATCCACTACGGCGGCGAACACGCTAATGCTGCCGGAAAGCTTCTCGCTACTGGATCTCATGGTTTCTCGAGTTAATACGTGTGGCGGAGCGCGACCGACTACCTGAATGCAAACGCTTCGCCGCGCAGCAGTGCTGATCGTGTCTTGGGATCATGCCAAATTGGTAATGCGTTGTCACTTATCCAATGACATCCATGTCATTTTGTTTTGTTTGGTGCTTGTCCAGAATACGTCTCACCGAGACATCCGGTCTCGCCAATCGAAGGAAGTCGCCATGCACAGCCCATTTTCATTGTTGCTCTGGCGACCGTTGGACGCATCAACTGGAACCGATCGCGGCGCGCGTTGCTCGCCCACCACCGAAGCACTGTGATGTCGCGATTCATTCATTTGGAAAGGAACGGAAAATGGCAGTTCAAACGGATCGTCGTCGCCTCCTGAAGGGAGCGTCGAGCCTGCTGGCTCTTGCGACACTTGGTGGCGTCGCAAGCCGCGACGCGCGGGCAGTACCGCAGCGTGCGAGTGGCGACGCCGCGCTGGCCCATCACCCGGCCCATAGTTCGATCGATCAATGCCTGCAACGGGCGGTGGACGACGGCACGGTGGTTGGTGTTGTCGCCATGGGCGCAACGGACCGCGGACTGGTTTACGAGGGCGCCTGTGGCCGGGGGAATGCACGCACCGGCGAGGCTATTAGTCCTGACACGGTCTTCTGGCTCCTGTCGATGACAAAAGCGATTACCGCAACCGCGTGCATGCAGCTCATCGAACAGGGCAGACTGCGGCTGGATCAACCTGCGGGCGAGATCCTGCCGCAGTTGAAGTCGCCTCAAATCCTCGATGGATTCGACGTCTCGGGGCAGTCGAAGCTGCGTCCTGCGCGCAATGCGATTACGGTGCGCCATCTGCTCACGCATACCTCCGGCTTTACCTACAGCATCTGGAGCGACAAGCTCAGTCGGTACGAGACGGTAACGGGCATGCCGGACATCGGCTATTCGATGAACGGTGCATTCGCGGCGCCGCTCGAGTTCGAGCCGGGCGAGCGCTGGGAGTACGGCATCAGCATAGACTGGGTCGGCAAACTGGTCGAGGCCGTGACCGATCAGTCGCTGGAAGTCTACTTTCGCGAGCACATCTTCGATCGGCTGGGCATGCGCAACACGGGCTTTCTCATCGGTAGCAAGCAGAAGCAGCGAGTCGCGACCATGCACAGGCGTCAGGCGGACGGCTCACTTGCGCCCGAGCCGTTCGAGATCAACCAGCGCCCCGAGTTTTTCATGGGTGGAGGCGGACTCTTCAGCACGCCGCGCGATTACATGGCGTTTCTGCAGATGCTGTTGAACGGCGGCACGTATGGCGGCGAACGCGTGCTGCGCGCCGACACCGTCGCGACGATGCTCCGCAATCACATTGGCGATCTGCAGGTCGCGGAAATGAGGACCGCGCAGCCGTCGTGGTCGAACAGCTTCGATCAGTTTCCGGGGACCGCGCACAAGTGGGGGCTTTCGTTCGACATCAATACAGAGCAAGGACCCCACGGACGAAGCGCTGGCAGCGTGAGCTGGGCCGGGTTGTTGAACACCTACTTTTGGGTCGATCCGGTCAAGCGGGTCGCCGGATCGCTCTTTACGCAGATGCTGCCCTTCTACGATGCGCGCGTCGTGAACCTATACGGACAGTTCGAGCAGGCGTTTTACGACGGTTTGCGTCGCGCCTGAGTGGTTGAGCGTCGGCACATCCAGGCTGCGTCACACGATATATCCACACATGGAGAACGAGCAATGTATGCAATCACAGGAATCACCGGCAAGGTGGGCGGCGCACTGGCCCGCGAACTGCTGGCTACCGGACAGCCAGTGCGCGCAGTCGTGCGGGATGCGACGCGGGCGGAGGCGTGGGCAGAACGAGGTTGCGAGATCGCGACGGCTTTCATGGAAGACCCTTCGTCGCTCGCCGCAGCGTTCGAAGGCGCGACGGGCGCTTTCATCCTGCCGCCTTCGGAGTTCGATCCGGAGCCTGGGTTTCCTGAAGCGCGCACAGTAATTGAGGCTGTGTCCGCGGCACTCCTAAAGGCGCGGCCGGACAAGGTCGTTTGCCTCTCGACGATCGGCGCACAGGCCGACGAGGTCAACCTGCTCACTCAACGCACGCTGATGGAGCATGCGCTGCGCGAGATGCCCATGCCGGTGACCTTCCTGCGGCCTGCCTGGTTCATGGAGAACGCCGCATGGGATGTTGCGTCTGCAAGCGACGATGGCGTCATTTCCAGTTACCTGCATCCGCTCGACAAGCCGGTGCCGATGGTCGCCACCGCGGACGTAGGCCGCGTTGCTGCTGAACTGCTTCAGCAGACGTGGCGCGGTGTGCGCATCGTCGAGCTTGAGGGCCCACGCCGGGTGAGTCCTAACGATCTCGCAGTCGCTTTCGCCGGCGTGTTGCGTCGTCAGGTGCGTGCGGAAGTTGTCGAAAGGAAGACGTGGGAAGCGCTGTTCCGCAAGCAGGGCATGAAGCATCCTCTACCTCGCATGCGCATGCTGGACGGCTTCAACGAAGACTGGATCGATTTCGAAAGCAGCTCCGACGAAATCTTGCGCGGCCACGTCGAACTGGAAACCGTTCTGGGCGAGCTTGTGTTGCGTCGAATCTGACCAGAGTCGATGGCGCGACGCGTGGACTCCAGGTCTTACTCTACCGGTGCATCAGATTTTCGTTCAAACAAGGAATACACGATGGAATACAGCACACTTGGCAGAACCGGGCTACGCGTCTCACGGCTGAGCCTGGGCGCAATGACGTTCGGTGCCGGCTCGGGCATCTGGGGCAATATTGCCGGCTTGAACAGCGATCAGGCCGCCCGGCTCGTCGCGATGGCCGTGGAACGTGGAGTCAACCTGATCGACACGGCGGACGCCTATTCGCAAGGTCGCTCAGAAGAGGTCGTGGGCCATGTGCTGAAAGCGCTAGGGCTGGACGAAGATCGAATGCTCGTCGCGACCAAGGTTCGGCTGCGTACCGGCAGCGGCCAGAACGAAGTGGGATTGGGCCGCTCACACATCATGCGCTCGGTCGAGACAAGTCTGAAGAGACTCGGTCGCGATCACATCGACCTGTTCCAGTTGCATGACCGTGACGCGCTTGTTCCGCTCGACGAGACGCTTCGTGTGCTGGACGACCTCGTCACGCAGGGAAAAGTCCGCCATATTGGCGTGTGCAATTTCAGTGCAGGCGATCTCGAGCGGGCCGTCGGGATAACGTCCCGTACCGATCGGGCTCATGTCGTGAGCAATCAGGTGCACTATTCGCTGACGAGCCGCGATATAGAACTCGAGATAATGCCGGTTGCAGCGACAAACAGAATGAGTCTTCTGGTCTGGAGTCCGCTCGCAGGTGGCTACCTGAGCGGCAAGTACCCGCAGAATGGCGAAGCTACCGGGCGGCGTGCGAAGCTCGACTTTCCGCCGGTAGATACAGTCAGCGCGGAGCCGATCCTCGCAGTATTGCGTGAAGTCGCCGACGAACTGGCGGCCACGACGGCTCAAGTCTCATTAGGTTGGTTGCTTGCGCGCGAGCAGATCACTTCCGTCATTGTCGGAGCCCGCACGTGCGAGCAACTCGTAGCTAACCTCGATGCACAGAATCTCGCACTAACCTCCGAACAGTGCGCGCGGCTCGATAAAGTATCTGAACCGTCACTTTCATTCCCCTACTGGATGCAACGCTTCCATGACCGGGATCGCGTCTGCTAATGAGGGGCGGGCGTCGGGAATCCTGCCTGCGCGAGGCGGTTGAATGGGGAATGCCTGTGACCATGTGCGGCAGCTCATCCTCGAATAGCCGCCGTTGGAAGTCTGCGGCTGGCCGACCGGAATGGGTCGGCTACCGCCCCTCGCCACGAGGTTGTCCGTCCGCCTGCGGCAATCAAGCACTTGCGGTGGTGAATCGGCCGCCGCCGACGTCTGCGACTCTCCTGAAAGCTGCCGACCTGAAAGCGGGGCGCCGCGGCGAGTATCACGATTGCGCGTTGTTGTTGCACTGCGACGACCGTTCGCTTTCAACTGGGCGCGCGTCTCATCCTGTAGAACCCGCGAGTGTTCTGTGTGCTCGCGCACGCGATAGCTGAGCGGTCAGCCATCCGCGCGGGGCGCGGATGGGATTCTTGGGCGTATCCAAGGTCAATACGTGTTGGTCGCTATCGTGGCTTTACCACCAGCCGGCGGCCACACCTGACCCGCCGCCGTGCGACGTTGTCCCACCTCCGTGCAAGTTTCGGCCGCCACAAGTGTGCAAGTCTTGATTGGCGTTGGCACCGCTGGATTCCGTTGCTACGGCAAAAGTGCGAGGAGATCGGACGAGTTGGGCTGATTGGGAGGCACGACGTTGCTCGGTGAAAACCACGGAGCGCTTGCTGCTTGAAATATGCCGGTACGCAGCCCGCTGAAACGTGCCATCAGCTCGCCCTTGTTGCCGGCCGCGTCCGCCGTGTTGAAGTATTCATCGAGGGGCATGCTGTCCTTGAATTCCGTGGCAGACACCTGACCGTCTTTATCGACGTCCATGGCCTCATGGATTTTCGACAGCTCCTCCTCACTCTTGCCGGCCAACTGCTTGCCAAGCTCGCTGAGGGACACCACGTTATCGTGATCGAGATCGGTGGCCTTGAGCTTATCCTCCTTGAACGCATCGACCATGTCCACCAACTTCAGGGGAACGCCGCGCGCTTTGAAGCGCGCCATGGCACCAGCATTTGCGCTCGCCGTTTCGGTGGCCTGCGTGTGCCTGAGTGACGACCATTCTTGCGCGCTGCGGATTGAATCAAGTCCACCGAGTCTGAGTTGGCTCATCAATATCTCCTGAAGAAAATAGGTGAAGCCGGGGTATTCCGGCGGTGACGATTCTAGGCAACGCAAGGGTCCGCAATTCGCAAAATAGGCGGTGTTTACCAAGTCACTTTTGATCTGCCGAAGCTTCATTCAGAAGAAGCGCACGATGTTGGCAGTTATCAAGGGAAACATGGCAGCATCAACCTGCGTCTGAGTTGGCGCAACCGGCTGATCACCCTTGCACGACCAGCTCCGGTATGCCAAAAAGGAAGCTATCTCGCTATTCACCGACTCGCGGGAACGGTCGTCCATGCACTCCTGGCCAATCGAAAATGGCCGCCGCTGATTCGTGCTGCAGCTGTGGCGCTACCTTGAATATCAAGGCAGCGGCCACGGATCTGTGTTGCATGCCTTTGATGGGACGGGCCGGTATGGAGACTCTGTCGCGAGAAGATCGCCCCATTCGTGGTCTGCAATGCGCGGCGTGGGCCTGCGCCGCGCGCGGAATGCCGTGGCTGCCCGCTACGACATCCGTCCCGGGCAACCCCGGTGGGTCACCATAGACCCGGTGCCGTCTAGAACATCACGACACGGTTACGTCCTTTGGCTTTTGCCCGGTACAGTGCGCGATCCGCGGATTCAAACGTTGTCTGGCGCGCCAGATCGTTGCTTCCAATCCGTTGTGTGACAGAGGCCCCGATACTGACGGTGACCACACCTGTGGGTGACTGGCGATGTTCAATCGCCAGGTTCATCACGCCGGCGCGCAGATCTTCCAGCGCGGCTTCGAAAGCGAGACGCTGGAGCCCGCACTGAGACAGCCCGAACTCTTCGCCTCCCAGACGTCCTGCAATCATCTTGTGCTCCTCGGCGACAGCGCGAAGCACGTTCGCCACCTCACGCAGGCAGGCATCCCCGGCCTGATGACCATAGGTGTCGTTGTACTGCTTGAACCAGTCGATGTCGACCATCGCTGCGCCCATCTCGACGCCGTCCGCAGCATCATCCCACGTTCTCCGGATGCTCTCGAGCATGTAGCGACGATTGAATAGTTGCGTGAGCGGGTCGGTGGCGCTTGCGGTGCGCAGTCTGAGGTCGTTCTCGATCATCGCACTCAGGTGCCGGAACACGTCCGCGTGCGCATGCGTGAAACGACCCGGTAGGGTGTCCATCGCACATAGTGCGCCGACGATGCCCCCATCGGGCCCGCGCAGTGGGATCGCCGCGTAGGACCGGGCGTATGGCGCCGATTTGACCAGTGTGCAGTCAGAAAACCGTGCATCCGACCGTGTGTCATCCACGATGAACAGATCATTGGCTTGCACAGCGTAATTGCACAATGATTGCCTGCGAGGGATAGGAAGGACAGACAGCCCAACCTCAGCGCGATAGTGCTGGTGCTCGGCATCCAGCAGGAGAATTGCGGAGATGGAGCCCTGCGTAACGCTCTTGAGTATCGCGGTAGCGTGCCGGAAGCACTCCCGCATGACCTGGTCGTCATGTAGCAACCATTCAAGAACGGAAGACTCACCCTGTGCTGGCGAGATGTCGTGCCCGAATGGTTGATCCAGGGCGTAGGGGATGGAGCGATGATTCAAGGGCAATTCGATTCCGCCGGAAGTGTCACTTTTACGTCAACGGCTCTTCGCACGAATTCTTGAGTCCGTCCGTCAATCCATAGTTGTCCTCAATCTGCTCGACGCGCGTTGAGTGAGCAGTGCCATCAACGCGTCCTTCTCCGGCCGATTCGGAGTCCTACCGGTTGCCACGGTAAGCGCAAGCGACGGAAGGTCCGGCAGGTTCTCATGCCTGCCAAGTATTTTAAGATCGCCGCTTATCGAGTGAATCGGGAGTGCCGCAACTGCTTTTCCGGTTTGGACAGAAGCCAGGATTCCTGCTGTATCTGGGCTCGCATAAACACAGCGATAGGGTATCCCGGCCGTGCCCAGTGCCTCGGCAACAAGCGATCGAGGCACAGATCCAATCTCGAAGAGCGCAAGCGGTATTGGGCGCAATGCGGCCAGGCCCGTCGCAGATTCAAGCGCGACCCATACAAGTTCTTCGAAGAAGATCGGAGGGCCGGGAAATTGGGAGCAGCAAGTGCCTACGGCCAGGTCCAGCGTTCCACTTTCGAGTCGACGGCCTAGTTCAAGCGTTGGTACACAGACGACGTCGACACGAATCTTTGGGAACTGGTCAGCCAGTGCACGCAGTGCAGCCGGGAATATCAGCCTGGCATAGGCATCTGGTGTCCCAACCCGCAAGATATTCTCGCTAGACTCGCATGCCAGTTCTTCCCGCGCTTGTTCATGCAAATCCAGGATCCGCTCAGCATATGTCCTTAACGTCTCTCCAGACGGCGTGAGCGTGAGTGAGCCCGGGGTGCGCGCAAGCAATCTCACGGAAGCTTCTGCCTCTAGCTGACGAAGCTGCGTGCTGACTGCGGCCTGGGTGAGATGCAGGACCTTCGCCGCCTTGGTGAAGCTCCGAAGCTGTGCGACGACAAGAAACGTGCGGAGCTGCTCGGATTTAAAGTGCCTCTTCATGCGCTGCGCTGCCGACGCCGGTTCCGGATTACGTCGTAATGTTTCTTCGTTCATCATAACTGGGCCACGGTCTGTGCGGCGACGGATCCCGCCATCAAAGATATTTTTGCTGCCATAAAAAATACTTTCTTTTCTCGTGGAGAGTCGTGAGAGACACTCATATGCGTGAGCAAACGCGCTGTCGGAACTTCGCGACCTTGCGATACGCGAAGTGTGTGCACGCCGCTATTCTCACGTCGTAAGGCTTACGCGGAACTGACGAGGCCCGTTTCTTTCGAAATGGGCTTCTTTTTCCGGAGTCAGTCGGCGGGGCGGGGCGGTTACCGCTCGCCGGCGGCGGAGGCCAGCGTCGTATGCGGCTGCATCAGCAAAGTGTCTGCGCGGACCACGCCGTTGCGGCCGGCCCGTTTAGAGACGTAGAGCGCACGATCGGCGGCCTCGAACAGGGTGTCCCACACGCGGCGTGCGTCGCCGGTCGTGTTGACCGTCGCCACGCCGATGCTGACGCTGACGTGCCCCGGCAGCGGCGCGGGCAGCGGCAGGGTGCAGACGCGCTCCACCACACGCTTGGCAATCGCCGCCGCTTCCTCCATTGTGGTGCGCGGGCACAACACACAGAACTCCTCGCCACCGTAGCGCCCCACCACGTCAATGGTACGCACGGTGTCCCGCAGGATGCGCGCGACCGCCTGGAGCACCATATCCCCCGCGCGATGCCCCGCGTTGTCGTTCACACGCTTGAAATGGTCGATGTCGATGACCAGGCAGGCCAGCGGCTTGGCAAGGTGCGCGTGGGCCGCCACCATCCGAAGCGCATGTTTGTCCAGGGCGCCGCGATGCAGCACACCGGTGAGCGGATCAAGCCGCGCGCGAGCCATGTCGAGCGCAGCGCGGTCCTCGATTGCCATCAGCGCGAAGGCCGCAATACTGGCGAACGTCGCCATCAGCAGCAGCAGGACCGGCATGCAGACCAGCCACTGGATTGCCGCCGGCACCATGGACAGCAGCAATGGGCCGTCTTCCCAGCGCCATCCGAGCATGACCAGGAAGCCGGCCTGTGCCGTCAGCTGGATCAGGCACGCCATGAGCGCGAGCGGCCGGCCCATACCCGTTGCCCGACGGCGGTCGCGCAACAGCGTGTCTGTCGTCACGCAGACCACGGCGACCGTGGCGCCATGTCCGAGCAGGGCGATCAGCGCGGCGTCGAGATGCGCGGCAAGCATCGCTGCGAGCCCGATGGATACCATCGCGACGGCCGGCACGTTTTGCGACCAATGGGCCTGCGGGCCATCGACGGGCTGCGGCCGCCGTAACGATTGCAGCAGCCCCAGCTGGCCGACGATGCCGACCATGTGCCCGGCAACGGCCAGCGCGGTGACGTCCCAGCTTGCGGTTAACGCCAGCAGCATGCCGCTGAGCGACGCAAGCACATTGGCACCGGCCCATGCGGTGCGGTCGCTGCCATCCGCGCCAGCGCGGAGCGCCATGGCGATGCCGGTCAGGCCGGCGAACAGCACGATCGCGGCGAAGCTCGGTGAATCCATGTCTGAAGGCATTTCCGCATCCCCGTACGGCTGGCTGGCCGCCTGCGGCATGCAGTCGCGGCGGTGTCCGGGCCAGTCTCGAATGGCGAGCGATTCTACCGAAAGGGGCGCAGTGAACCGTCCGTTTTTGCCACCAAACAACAATATTTGACAGTTCTGCTGAACCAGTCGAACATGCGCACCCGACCCCGTCAGCGTCGCAACAATCATTGACAATTGCCCCCGATGGGATTGGATAGGATGCGCTTCGAACTGCATCCCGTGCGGACGAGGACGTCACTGAATCATGAATATTGCATCCGTGGAAGACGATCCGGGCCAGGCGGCCCTGATCAAGAAGATCCTGACCGGCGCGGGCCACGATTGTGAAAGCTACCCCGATGGCCAGTCATTGCTTCGCGCCATGCGTGACCGGCAGTTCGACCTCCTGGTAATGGACTGGCAACTGCCGGACATCAGCGGCTACGACGTGATCGTCCATATCCGGCGGCGCTCCGGCGCCGTGCCGCCGATAATTTTCCTGACCACGCGCTCGCTCGAGGAAGACATTGTGGCCGGGCTGGCCGCCGGTGCGGACGATTACATGGTCAAGCCGGTCCGCAGCGGCGAGCTGACCGCGCGCGTGGCGGCGCTGCTGCGGCGGACCTATCCCACGGTGCTGTCGCAGGAATCGGTCCGCGAGGGCGCCTATTGCCTCGATCCCGTGGCGCGCACGGTCACCGTCGATGGGCGGCCGGTGGAGGTGTCGCCCAAGGAATTCGACGTCGCGTGGTTCCTGTTCCGGAACATGGACCGGCTACTCTCGCGCGAATTCGTCGAGCTGGCCGTGTGGGGCCGCGCCATGGGCGTGGGGTCGCGCACGCTCGACAGCCATCTGTCGCGCTTGCGCGTCAAGCTCGGGCTTCGACCCGAGAACGGCGTGCGGTTGGCCTCGGTGTATTCGTACGGCTATCGCTTCGAGCGGTGCGGCGGGAGCAGCCATGCCGGCTGACCGCCGCGATTCCAGCCGGCATGGCAGGCGCCGCGCTGCGGTCCTGGCCGGGCTGCTGCTCGGCTGGCAGGCAGGTGTGCTTGCCGGCCCGGCGGGCGCCGACGGCGACCGCTTCATCCATGTAGTGGACTCGGGCGATACGCTGATCGGTCTGGCTGACCGCTATCTCGGCGATGCCCGCAAATGGACTGAGCTGCAACGGATCAACCAGGTCGCGGACCCCCGACGGCTGCCGCCGGGGCTACGCATACGGATACCGCTCAGCTGGATTCCGACGCGACCCGCCAAGGTCCGGGTGATTGCCGCGAGCGGGACGGTACGGCTTGGCGATACGCCGCTGCGCCCAGGCACGCAGCTGGACGAGGCGGCCCGCGTCGTGACCGGCGCCGATGGGCGCGCCACGCTGGAGCTCGACGACGGCTCCCGGGTGGCGCTGCCGCCGGACTCGGTCGTCGAGGTGAGCCGTCTACGCGTCTTTGCGCGGGCGCTGCTGCAGGATGCGGTGCTGCGTATCGAGCGCGGCGGCGCCGATGCCAGCGTGGCGCCCAACCACAACGGCGTCGGTCGCTTTGAGATGCGCACGCGGACGATGATTACCGGCGTGCGCGGCACGCGCTTCGAGGTCGAGGCCAGCGGCGCCGAGTCGCGCAGCACGGTATTAGAAGGCCGCGTGACCGTCGCGGCGCGGCGCGGCAGCCAGGAAGTGCCTGACGGTTTCGGCATTGCCGTAGGCCCGGGCGGCAGGCTGGCCCCCCCGCGCCCGCTGCAGGCGGCCCCGATACTCCAGCCGCTGCCCGCACGGATCTATGCGCCGAGCCTGAACGTGGCTTGGCAGCCGGCGCCGGGCGCCACTGCATGGCGCGTCAGCGTGTCGCGCGATAGCGCACGCACCGAGCCGATCTGGTCCGCCACGATGCGCGAGCCGCATGCCACGCCGGCCGGCCTGCCGCACGGCAGGCTGTACCTCTCAGTTCGGGCCATCGGCGCTGACGGCTTCGCCGGCTATCCCGCTGTCGCGCCGCTCGACGTCAAGCTGGAGCCGGCCGCGCCTTTCACACTGGAACCGGGCGCACGGACCCGCCATCACGGCAGCGCGATCACGCTGCAATGGGCGGCTGTCGCGAACGCCTCGCGCTACGAGATCGAACTGGCCCGCGACGCCGGATGCGCTCCCGTGGAGGCGCGCGAGACGACCGCCGAGGTCAGCTGGCAGGTGCCGCTGGCGCCGGGCGACTGGTGGTGGCGCATCCGCTCCCTCGATGCCGATGGCGAACCGGGCCCGTGGAGCGCCGTGCTGCCGTTCTCGATCTCGCCGGCTGCGCCCGCCGCGGCGGTCACTGGCGACGACGGCGCCGTGCTCCGACTGGGCTGGGGCGTCGATACCACGGTGGCAAAGCCGGCCGCGTACCGGCTCCAGCTGGCGGATGATCCGCGCTTTGCCCATGTGCTGGCCGACCTGCGCAGCACCGAGGGCGAGGCCGCGGTGCCGCGTCCGCCAGCAGGCGACTACTGGGTGCGCGTAGCGCGCATCGAGCCGGATGGCGCGACGTCGCCTTACTCTGCGCCGCAACGCATCGCCCTGCCGGCTTACCTGCGCGATGCCGCGGGGAACCCTGTGCGGGCGACCGATGCCCCGGTGCGCCATGGTGGGTGACGCCGCCACGCCTGCCGCGCGCCGGGGGCTCGTCGGCGGCTATCGCTTGCGCACGTTGGCGGAATGGGGGCTGCTGCTGGCCATGCTCGCCGCGTTTATGGTGGGTGCCAGCGTCCTCGGCTGGACCGGCCGCGCCAGCCTGGCGGTCTATGACGTCGCCATCGCGGCCCAGCAGCATGCGCCGCGCCAGGACATCGTCATCGTCGCCATCGACGACGGCACGCTCGAGGCCAGCGGGAGATGGCCATGGCGGCGGACTCAGCTGAGCCGGCTCATCGATGGCGTGGCCGCGGGCAACCCGGCCGTCATCGCACTCGATGTGGTGCTGACGGAGCCCGACGAGCGCCATCCCGGCGACGACGCCGCGCTCGCCCGCAGCATCGCCCGGGCCGGGAAGGTGGTATTGCCCGCTGTGGCCGCCGAGGCGCCGGACGGTCTGCGTTATCCGATCCCGGCGCTGCGCGCCGATGTGGGCCACATCAACATTGGCGTGGACGGCGACGGCCCGGTTCGCGACGTCTTTCTTCGCGAAGGGCCGCCCGGGCGCGAACTCGATCATCTGGTCGTGCGGATGCTGGCGCTGCGGGACGGCCCCGATGTCATTAGCCAGTTGCGCCAGGAACGGTATCCGGCGGCGCCAGCCGCGGCGTGGCGCCGCGACGGCCGCGTGCGCATCGCGTTCGCCGGCCCGGCGGGCACGTTCGCTACGGTGTCCGCGCGCGACGTGATGGCAGGTCGCGTCGATCCGGCGATGTTCCGCAACCGGCTCGTGCTGATCGGCGTCACGGCCGCCGGCCTCGGCGGCATGTTCGCTGTGCCATTGTCACGGGACGGCGCCGGCATGAGCGGGGTGGAGATCATGGCAAACGCGGCGCAGACGCTGCTCGACGGCCAAGCCATTGTCGCGCTGGACCGCACCGCATCCTGGGCCCTGGCATTTGCCGCACTGGGCGTGGTGTGGGTCGCCGCGCTGCGCCTGTCGCCGCGCTTGGCGCTGCTGGTCAGCCTGGCGATGGTGGCCGGCCTGCTCGGCGCAAGCATCATGCTGGTCCGGGGCGCGCATGCCTGGTTCGATCCGGTGCCCGCGATGCTCGCGTGCCTGGCCTGTTATCCGCTGTGGAGCTGGCGCCGACAGGAAGCGACGCTTGCGTTCCTGGCCGGCGAAGTGGCCAGGCTTGAGCGCGAGCAGGAACCGATGCTGCGTGGGCAGCCGTCGCCGGTGGCCGGGCTCGGACCCTCGTTGGACGCGCGCATGCAGGCCATGTATTGGATGACCACCAGGCTGCGAGATATGCGGCAGTTCCTCGCGGATGCGATGTCCGGCCTGCCCGACGCCACATTGATCTGCAATATCGATGGCAACGTGCTGCTGGCCAACGCGAGGAGCCTGGCGCTGATGCCACGCAGCTTGGGAGCGCTGGCCCAGGCGGGTGCGCCAGCACCCGAGATTCGTGTGGTAATGACCGAAGCGTTCGCTGTGCCACAGCGCGGCATGGACTACTGGAACACCGTGCGGCGGGCGTGCGTCGAGACGATGCCGGCGGCTGGTGCGCCGCCGGTCTTCGATGCCGTGGAACTGACTACGCACACCGACTGCCCGATGCTCGTGCGCGCCGCGTCGCTACGGAGCAGTGACGGCGGTGTGGCCGGTATCGCGCTGAGCTTCGTCGATATTACTGAGGCGCGTGCGGCCGAACGCCGGCGCGAAGAGACGCTGCGCTTCATTTCCCACGACATGCGCTCGCCGCAGGCGTCGATCCTTGCGCTCGTCGAACTGCAGTCCGAGCCAGCCCGAGCCATGCCGTACGACGCGCTGCTCGAGCGGATCCAGCATTTCGCGTCCCGTACGCTCGAGCTCGCGGATGATTTCATCACGCTGGCACGTGCCGAATCGCAGGCGCTGCGTCTGGTCGAGACCGATCTTTCGAGCCTCGTCATGGACGCCACCGACGAGCTCTGGCCGGTAGCGCATGCGCGGCGCATCGGCATTTCGCTCGATATCGCGGAGGAGGAACTGGTCGTGCGCGCCGAGCCCTCGTTGCTGATGCGGGCTGTTGCTAATCTTGTCGACAACGCGATCAAGTTCAGTCCGGACGGCGGCACTGTTACCGTGACCGTGCGCAGGACCGGCAACAGCGGCACCGTTTCCATCGCCGACCGCGGACCCGGTATCGCGCTGGCCGACCAGCCCCGGCTGTTCCAGCCATTCAGTACGTTGCGGGCGGAAGGCGCCCGGCCCACGCGCGGCACGGGGCTGGGCCTGTTGTTCGTTCGCACCGTGGTCGAGCGGCATGCCGGTGGCATTGGACTTGACAGCGCGCCGGGCCGGGGCTCGGTGTTCTCCATGACTCTCCCGCTGGCAGAAGCGCCTGAGTCGGCCGCCGCCTTGTGACCAGAATGAACAGAGTCCGCTGCCGGCCCCCGTCTGCGATTCACTCCGCTATCAATTGCCAATGTCTTCCATCTGACTCCAGCCGGTGCGTGAAGCGAAGCGACTGAAGGAAACGCGTGTCATGAGAGGCGACGACCAGGGCACCGGGAAAGTCCTCCAATGCCTGCTCCAGCGCCTGAATGGATTCCAGATCGACGTGATTCGTCGGTTCGTCCAGCAATAGCAGCTGCGCCGGCTCGGTGCTCCACAGTACGCACGCCAACGCACCTTTCAGGCGCTCACCGCCACTCAACGCACCGGATGGCAGGTTCACCACGTCGGCATTCAGGCCCAGCAACGAAAGATGGCTGCGCAACAGCCCATCAGGCAGCGGCGATTCCAGCTCATGCAAGCGTTCGAGAACGGACACCTGTGGGGGCAATACGCGGGTCGCCTGCTGATCGAGCCATGCGCTGCGCACGCCAGTCTGGCAAACACCAGAGACTGGGGCAATGGTGCCGGCCAACATCTTTAGCAGCGTGGTTTTGCCGCAGCCATTCGGACCGGTCACGGCGACGCGCACCGGTCCCGTCAGCGTCAACGTAAGGGGCGCGCTGTCCTGCGGAAACGGGGGGACGGCGTCCTGCAGATGGATCACGCGCTTTCCCGCCGCAATGGCAGTGGCTGGCAGTATGAGTGCGACGGTTTTGTCGGGCTCGATGCGCCGCGCAGCCTGTTGAACCGCCTCGTCGGCCTTGACCTGCATATCCTGCCGGCGAAGGCGCTGCCGGCCCGCAGACGCCTCTGCGCCATCCTTGCGGCGGCCCAGGGCGATGCCTGGCATATTCGCCTCCTTCGCGCCTTTTGCCTGATGGGCGGTGCGGCGCTGCTGTGCGTCATGTTGTCGCTGTGCCGCACGTTCGGCGGCATTGCGATCTGTCCGTGCGCGGTCGAGGGAAGCCTGCGCTGCCGATGCTTCGGCGCTGCGCTGAGCCTGATAGAGCGTGTAGTTACCGCCGTAACTGCGCATCCCGCCCGGCGTCAGTTCTACGATGCGGTCCATCAGGTCCAGTAATTCGCGGTCGTGACTGACGAGGATCAGACCGCCTGTCCACCGCGTCAGCTTGTCACGCAGCCAGTCGCGCGCGGTGCGGTCCAGATGGTTGGTGGGTTCGTCGAGTACCAGACCTTCGGCGTCGGAAAGGAAGGCGCCTATCAACGCCACGCGGGTAAGTTCGCCACCGCTCAGCGCTCCCGCCAGCCCTTGCGGGCGCAGGTGTGCCAATCCGCTGTCCGTCAGCGCCTGCTCCAGGCTCGATCGGATATTCCACCTTCCATCCAGCAAGTCGAAGTCAGCGGTGTGCGGCGCCCCGCCTTCCATTCGCGTCAGCGCATCGAGTATCGGTGTCAATCCGGCGACGTCTGCAACCGTCGCCCCTTTTGCGGGGACGATTTCCTGGGGCACGTAGGCGACCGAGCCACGACGCGTGACCTGTCCATTCTCCGGTTTGAACAAGCCAACCAACGCTCGCGCCAGCACACTCTTGCCCGTGCCATTTCGACCCAGCAACCCGGTACGCTCGCGCTGGAATGTTTCACTCAGGTCGTGCAGCAGCGTCCTGCCATCCGGCAACGTCACCGTGACATGCCGCACGGAGATTGAGAAGCCCGTAGAGTCCGGAGGGCGGCCGTCGGCGGCAGTGGGAGGCGCAAGCGTCAATACCCCGAAGGCTTCTCGTTCGATATCCGCCATGGTCGACTTCAAAAAATTGATACGGTGGATTCTCTCACGAGGGCTGGCGATTGTTGCCGCCAGGACAACATGCTGAGTGCCTTCACGATACTACCGGCGTGCGCGCCCCATGCCTACACTCGGTCACACGGTCAGTCGAAAACGCGAGCACAACGAAGTGCGCGAGATTCGCGGTCGTGCTTGTGCACCGCGCCACCCCGTGCGGCTTACCCCCCGCAAATACCAGGACGAATGAAAATGAGCGAAACAATCCATAATGTGCAGCCGGTCATCGCCAACGTTGGCAAGGAAGGCTTCGGCGAGCTCGTGTCTTCCCGCTACGCCGTGCGCGTGGGTGACGTCGATGTCTTGCTGATCAGCGATGGCGTTCTGCCGCTGCCGACTACCACGATGTCCACCAACGTGAGCGAAGCGGACCGCAACGAATGGTTCGATGATCGCTTCCTGCAACGTGACATGTTCGACTGGGCGCTGAATATCGCGCTCGTGCGCAGCGGTGACCGCCTGATCCTGGTCGATTCGGGCGTGGGCGACGGTTTCGAATACTTCTCGCGCGCCGGTCGCTCGGTGTTGCGCCTGGAAACGGCTGGCATCGACCTCGCAGCGATCACCGATATCGTGATTACCCATATGCACATGGATCACGTCGGCGGGCTGAACGTGGCTGGCGTCAAGGCCAAGCTGCGCCCGGACGTGCGCATCCACGTGGCGGCCGCGGAAGTGGAGTTCTGGAAGAATCCGGACTTCAGCAAGACGGTGATGCCAGAAACGGTGCCGCCCGCGCTGCGCAAGGCGGCGGCAAGGTTCGTGGAGCTCTACAGCGAGAACATCGTGCAGTTCGGCCAGACCGTGGAAGTTGCCGCAGGCGTGACCGCGCGCGTGACCGGCGGCCACACACCGGGGCACTGCGTGGTGGACGTCGCATCGAAAGGCGAAAAGCTGACCTTTGTCGGCGACGCGATTTTCGAAGTCGGCTTCGAGCATCCCACGTGGCAAAACGGCTTCGAGCACGAGCCTGAAGTGGCGACGCAAGCCCGCATCGCGCTGCTCGACGAAGCCGCCGAAACCGGCTCCATGCTGGCCGCCGCGCACATCGCGTTCCCGTCCATTGGTCATATTGCCAAGAACGGGGAGAGCTACCGTTTCGTGCCGGTGCAGTGGGATTATTGATTCTGACGGTTGTCAGACAACCGCCGCGAGTTCAAGACTCGCGGCGGCTTTTCGTTAACGACGACCATCTCAAAACAACGTTCTCCCCCTGTATGGCTGAAGCTGGCCGGATGCGGAAGCTCGTCGGTGGCCAGGCGCGCCTCGAACCCTAACTTCCGTTTCCGACCCATCAGAGCCGATCGGTCTCCCTGTCATTAACGGCTGTAATCTGACGACATTCGGCCGTTGAGATGCAATCCGGCGTGACTAGGACTTGCAAGTGTCAGGGCGTGAACTAGATGCAAGGTCGGCATTGCATGCAATTTATTGCAGCCGCGCGACACGGAGGTTGGTGCCTGACGCTGGCAAGCAAACGACGCCGGGTACGGTGAAAGGTCGGATCGCTCAGAACGGTTTCTGAGGGCCATCTACAGTGCCACTTGATATAAACAGCACCTAATTCAGGTGTAAAAAAAACAATGCATTGACATGGCGAACCGCCCTTACACTCGTCGGCGCATTCAACGTTGCCACCACGGAAGCGCACGTGAAAGGGTCTATTAATGGCTAGGAAATTGCATTGGCTGCTTGTCGCTGCAGCGGTCCTCATTTTTGCTTGCCGCATGGCGGAAGCCTCCCCACCAATCAAGGTTTGGTGGGCGGAACCCTACGGCACCGCATATGCAAACGGACAGGGTCCGATGTATAGCACTCCGCAGCAGGCATGCGCCCACTTTGATGGAATGAAATGGGTAGGCTATACCGTTACCTATCGACACTGGCACAATTTAGACTCAGGTCACGTAGGTGATTGGTGTGAGCCATTGCTTGATGGCTCACCAATGACTCCGAATATTAATAGAGAATTGCTAGGCCATTATATCAATCAGAAAGAAATTTGTATAGATCCGGTTCGCAGAACGTATAATCCAAGTTGGGGCAGAAATCCAAATTTGGCACTTGAGGATCAATGCCCGGATCCGCCGAAAGAGACCGCCAAATCTTGTCCGGTAGGGAATCCTATCTCCCCTCTTACCGGACAAAAAATTCAGATCGAGAGTCCTGACTTCGAATCGACGGGCCCACATCGGCTGATTTTTCAGCGCGTCTATAGGTCTGACACAGCACAGTACGGCTCTAACGTTGGATCGATCAGCAATACGTGGTTCCACAACTGGCAACGTGCTTTGAATCTGATGCTTGCCAACGAGGGCACGATTATGGCGAGGCGTGCGGATGCCTCCCTAGTCAGTTTTGTCAAACGAGATCAGCAATGGTTACAGGCGGACGGTCAGTCGCGCGACTACATTGTGGCCGGGGCGAACGACAGGGGCATCGGCGCCTGGCAGTACCACGTCGCGGCCACCGGTACTGTTGAGGCCTATGACGCAGGCGGACGCTTGCTCACGGTCACGGAGCTCAATGGTTGGGTAGCGACGCTCACCTATACCACCAGCGCAACCGCGACAGCGCCTTGGGGGCAGTCTGGCGTTCTCGAGAGCGTGAGAAACCAGTTTGGCACCAAACTCTCTTTACATACAACGCTAAAAACAATCTTATTGGCGTCACGACCCCTGACGGCTTGACGATTGCCTACGGCGTTACAACTGACGGCGGTCCAACTGTGACGTGGCCTGATGGGGCGGTACGCCGATACCATTACGGAGAAGATGTACCGAACTTTCAAGCTTTCCTTCCTGGTAGGTTGACAGGCATTACGGATGAACTGGGTGTGCGCTATTCCCGTTACACCTATAAGTTCGCCAGTGGTGGTGCGTTAGATGGATTTGTAACTGCTGAAGAGCATGCTGGCGGTGCCGACAAGCTGTCGTTCAGCTACGGCACCAATGCCACCCTGGTGACAGACGGCAATGCGCTCACGCGTAGCTTTAACTACCAGTTGTCCGGAAAGCTGCGGCAGCCCACAGGTGCGTCTGGATCGAGTCCCATTGGCGATCCGTTCAACACGATCCAATACGACGCCGGCAACAACGTCAGCCGCACGGTCGACCGGAACGGGAATGATACGCGCTATAGCTACGACGCGCTCGGCCGTGAAACCCAGCGGGTCGAAGGCTACGGCACGGCGGACGCAAAAACTACTACCACCGAGTGGCATCCGACGTGGAATCTGCCGCTACGAGTGGCCGCGCCGGGCCTGGCCGACAACTTCACCTACGATGCCAAAGGACAATTGATCGCCCATGCCTGGTTTCCAACCAACGACGTCAACGGGAGTCAGGGGCTAAACGCAATTCCAGATGGTCCTGTTGCAAGTACAGGCTGGACCTACGATGCAAACGGACTCGTGACGGCGACGGTGGAAAAAGTCGGCGATGGCGTAACCGCGCAGCGAGCCTTTACATACGATGCGCTGGGCAACCTAGCCACTGTCACAAACGGCAAGGGGAAAATCGGAACTGCGCTTCGGTATGACGGTGCAGGCCGGCTGTTGGAGGGGGTCGACGTCAATGGTGTCCGTTCAATTTACACCTATAACCAACGAGGATTGCTGACTGCGATTGACAGTGATGCATACCACATTCGCTACGAGTATGATGCGATTGGGCAACGTACTGCGGTTATCGGACCTGGGGATTGGATAACCACGTACACGTACGACACAGCTCATCGACTGGTTCAGATTCTAGATAACCTGACCGTTACGGCAGATAGTGGTGAAGGTGGGGCTGGCTTGAATCCGTTTGCTCGCGAGAGTGAGGCGAGCTCCATCTCACAATCAATTAGTACTCTCTGGAACACGGTGATAGTCTGGTTGAGAGACTGGGTTGCCAGTTTCATTCCTGCCGCCCAGGCTCAGACTGTTCCTGCTGGGTCAACACAGATCAATCCGCCACTACACACTGGACTAGGGCAGCCGACGAGTCCAGCAGGGATTCCAGGTGCGGAGCTTGACCCGACGCTCACAGCGAAGGATCTCAGACCTGGAATGCTGCTGATCCAAGCGGTAGTAACACCTATCGCGCAAGCCTGCGCTGCCTCGTCGGAAGCCGTCCAGGCAGGCTTGGATGCCATAAGGAAAGCATTCGATCCTAGAGAAAAGTGCAATTCTACGGTTGTGCGGGATCAAGCAATGGCGGCAGCCTATGCTTGGGCTGGTATCTCTCCGACTGGCGAGGGGGCTACTCCGTTTCCCTGGAATAATTTCAATCTTCCGCGAGGCATGTCACGTAACGACAAGGCCTATGGAGATTTTATGCGGCGGTATTACCCACCGAGTTATGGATACGGAACTCCGGATGGGGCGGAGGTTGTCGAGCACCCATTTGGACACCCAGACCTTCCCGGCCCGGAACACCACGCTTGCCCGCATTTTCATGCGACCAATGCCGCTGGGCAGACAAAGATATTTGCGTACAGATTCGATCAATAACGTGGAGGCCGAAATGAGAAATAGCGAGTGGAAGAGCTTCTTCTTGACTTGTTCAAAAGTCCTGGGAGACGACGGAGACCCGTACGCCTTTAAAAGCACTACGTGGTGCTCGTGGACGACCTTTAACAGGCTAAAGATCGATGCGGGCTATTGGCAGGCGGGATTACCAACCTCTGCTGAGCTAGGCGAGGAAGGTACGGCCGACGGCGGCGCATGGGGACAGCCATTCTTGTATTGCGATATAGCGCACGTCATAGTTCCTCGTGAGTTTTATTGGGAGCGAGTATCACAAGGACAATTTGACTGCGGATCCAAGCGACAAGACATCGATGCGCTGTCTACGGCGTTGACGCACAGTGGAGTGGGACACAGAAGAACAGACCTAGTGTTGGAGATCAAATTGTATTGAGACGTATTTGGCCATGGTGCCCCACGAGCCACAGCCTGTTTCGTCAACTATCGGAGTTTGACCCAATGAGAACTCGGTACACCTCATGCTAACTACGAGGGACGTGGGCTGCTGCCGTCCCGGTGGACACCTTGTTAAAGTGTGAAGATGAAACCGGAGTCAGCAGTTGGGAACGAGAAG